>JAFIER010000226.1 GCA_020832465.1 Bernardetiaceae bacterium | reverse complement strand
TAACATTTCTCAGAGAAATGTTATTCCTGGCCGCCTTTTTCCATAGTGTACAAGTAGGTAGGTAGTTATCTACGTTTATATTACTTCCAGCTCCTTGCCTACTTTCGTAAAAGCAGCAATGGCTTTATCTAAGTGAGTTTTTTCATGTTGCGCCGATATTTGCACACGAATACGTGCCTTGCCTTTCGGCACAACAGGATAGTAAAAACCAATAACATAAATGCCCTCTTCTAAAAGCCTATCTGCAAACTGCTGCGAAAGGGCAGCATCATAAAGCATAACAGGTGTAATCGGGTGCTCGCCCGGCAAAATATCAAAGCCCGCATCAGTCATACCTTTGCGAAAATACTTTGTATTGTCCTCAAGTTTATCGCGCAACTCCGTACTCTCACCCAATAGTTTGAGCACTTCAATAGATGCACCCACAATAGCTGGTGCCACAGTATTAGAAAATAAATACGGACGCGAACGCTGTCGTAAGATTTCAACCACTTCTTTGCGCGAAGCCGTAAAACCACCTGATGCACCACCAAGTGCTTTGCCCAAAGTACCAGTGATAATATCTACCCTATCCAAAACATTCCGAAATTCGTGCGTACCTCTTCCCGTTTTACCCAAAAATCCCGTAGCGTGGCACTCATCTATCATGACTAAGGCATCATACTTATCTGCTAAATCGCAAATTTTATCAAGCTGTGCTATAGTGCCGTCCATAGAAAAAACACCGTCCGTTACAATCATTTTTTGCTTTGCGCCTGCGGCTTGGGCTTCTTTGAGTTTTGCCTCAAGGTCGTCCATATTGTTGTGTTCATAACGAAATCGCTTGGCTTTGCAAAGTCTAATCCCATCAATAAGTGAAGCGTGATTAAGCGCATCAGAAATAATAGCATCATCTGCCAAGAGCAAAGGCTCGAAAAGCCCGCCATTGGCATCAAAAGCTGCTGCATAGAGAATGCTATCTTCCGTACCGAGAAATTCTGCTATTTTAGCCTCAAGTTCTTTATGAATATCTTGCGTACCGCAAATAAAACGCACTGAAGAGAGCCCAAAGCCATGCGAATCAATCGTGCGCTTAGCCGCCTCAAGCACACGTGGGTGTGAAGAAAGACCTAAGTAATTATTTGCACAAAAATTTATGACTTCTTTGCCCTCAGTAGTTTTAATATCTGCCGCTTGAGGGGTCGTGATAATGCGCTCTTTTTTGTAAAGACCAGCCGATTTAATGTCTTTGATTTCAGCTTCTAAATTTGCTTTCAAACTTGTGTACATATTGTTGTTTAAATTTGGTTTTTGGGTGTTCGTAAAAAAAGAAAAGGCTATACATAGCCACAATGTTTTGCCACTTTAAAAATAACACTAAAAAATCAAAAATAAAAATCCAAGCCCCCGACTTCGGTAAAGTTTAGCTATTTATCAAAAAAAATATTTTTTTTTGGCAATAATAACAACCTAAAGCCCATATACCACGTAAAGCATATAATAACTTAAAAAAAGTTTCAAAAAAACGCACAAAACATTTGCAACTTAACAATATAAACACTAAGTTGCATTATATGTAAAACTTAAACAACGGTACCTCTAACTCAGGTCTTAGCTTTTTTTACCCAATGGCTACAAAATTAAAACTTCTAAAACTTTCGCTATTCTTGGTTCTCATGCTTGCTTTTAGCTTATTTAAAAGCGAAAGCGAGTTGCTCATGGCACAAGACGACGGGCTAAAGCAAGCCTTCGAAAAGTACGTCGAAAAAATCAAAAAAGAAGAAGAAGCAAAGAAAAAACAAGCCGAAGAAAAAGCAAAAAAACAACAAGAAGACGAAGAAAAGCAAGAGCAACCTCAAGAAACTACAGAGGTAACTCAAAAAGAACCTAATCCACCCAAAGCACAAGAAAAACCCAAACTTACGGAAGAAGAGCGTTTGCAAGCCCTTGCCGATTCGCTCGCTAAACTCGAAGAGCAAAAACCCGTAAATTTGATTGACACCTTAGCTTTTCAAAGACGCATACAAAATGCAAGGCAGTATAAAGAGTATGGCACTAAAGATGATGATTTTTGGGACAGGTTGCGAGGCATTTCTGAAAAAAATGCCTATAAAGTACAGCATGAACGAAATCCAGATATTAAAATTTTTGGCTGGCATCCCTATTGGATGGGAACGGCTTATAAAAGCTATAATTTTTCGCTTCTCTCACATATAACCTACTTTTCTTACGAACTAAACCCCGCTACGGGAGATTATAACACCATTCATAATTGGCGCACTACAAGCCTCGTAGATTCAGCAAAAGCCAACGGTACGAAAGTTTTACTTAGCGTAACTAACTTTGGTTCTGCCAATAATATGAGATTTTTGCGCAACAAAGCAGCACAAAAAAAATGTATTGACAACCTCAAAATGCTACTCGCAGAAAGAGATGCCCACGGCGTAGATATTGATTTTGAAAACGTAAGTGCTGTTAACCGAAATGACTTTACCAACTTTTTGATAGACCTTTCGCTAAGCCTAAGGGCGCAAAATCCTGAATATATTATATCGCTATGCCTACCCGCCATAGACTTTAACAAAGTCTATGATATTACACAACTCGAAGAACATATAGATATTTTTGTCATCATGGGCTATGAATTTTATGGTATGAATAGCGAGGTAGCAGGTCCTGTTTCGCCCGTAAACAGTGGAAGCACTTGGTGGCCCTATAACCTTACAAGTTCGGTTTCAGACTATTTAGCCTCAGGCGTACCCGCTACTAAATTGCTTATGGGATTGCCTTATTACGGCTCTGAATGGCAAACCGAAGGTCTTAAAATCCCTTCAAAAGTAGAACGATTTATCAACTACCGTATGTATCGCAATATTCGCGATGCTTTTGGAGTCATCAACTGTTGCCAAGACGAAGTAAGCATGAGCCGTTTTTATGCTTACCGAGACTCTGATAATAACTACCGCCAAGTTTGGTTTGAAGACGAACGTTCGCTTGCCCAAAAATATGACTGGGTACTCGAACAAAAAATTGGTGGTATAGGCATTTGGGCTTTAGGTTATGATAACGGATACGATGACCTCTGGAAAGTTATGGGCGCAAAATTTGCACCGGCCGATACGCTTGCAGGATTAGCAAACAAAACAGTGATAGGTAAGCGATTCCAAAACTTACGCATAACGCCCTCTTCTTTTATGAGAATTATCAGAAACCCACAATCTTTTTTCAAAGGAAAATCGCGTTATGCTATGACGTTTCTTTTTACCTCTGTTTTAGGATTGCATATCGGCGTACTGATTTTTATAAGGCGTTATGGCTGTAAAATGCCTCCTATGTCTTTGGTCGCATTGCGTGCTTTAGCTATCTTTGCAGCCGTAGCATTCATAGGGCTTTTGCTTTATTATTTTGAAGTAGCGACATCAAGGGAAGTCATTATCGGATTAGTTATTTTTGCCATCGCTACAATTTTGTTTTTGCTATTAGGAAAACGATTTTTTCAAGCAAACGATTTACCGTAAAAAAATTATAAAAAATGCTGTTTGGGTTTGAATAATAAAACTTTATTCGTATTTTTCAAATCAAAACCATTCAGAAAAGTACTAACAATCTATTTTCGCTCTAATAAGTATCTAAAATTGTAACACAAAATTATGATTTACGCTGCATTTTCTACCATCGCAGACGAACTTAACAGCTTCTTCAAAAGTCGTTTTGGACAAACAGAAGACCTTGTACTGATTTCGAATATCGTAAATCAAGACGGCTCTACGGCTATCCCCGAAGAGAATAAAGTTGTGCTTACGCTTACTAACCTCGAAAGAGAAACCCTTACATCTGTAAATAGAACAACAGGTGGAAACCGATCCATAAATATCAATATTTATGTGCTTATGACGGCTTATTTTACGGGTACAAACTACCCCGAAGCCCTTAAGTTTGTGTCTGCAATTATAAGTCATTTTCAAGCTAATGCAGTCCTTACCCATCAAAATACACCTGATTTAGACCCTGATATTCATAAACTCGTTTTCGAAATAGTCAATTTAGATATGCAGGCTCTTAGCCACGTATGGGGTATGCTCGGTAGCAAATACATGCCTTCAGTACTTTACAAAGTGCGTATGGTAACTTTTCAAGAAGGAGTTATTACTACGCCAGTATCGCTTATATCTGGTGTAGGCTCAAAAGCCTCTGCCAACAAAAAACTAAATCTTAATAATTTGGCAAATGCAGCAGCAGGTATAATCGCCAACGCTGCTGATAATAAACAAGATACAAACGACGATGAATAGTCGCTTTTAAAGATGTAAAATCTATGCGCACACGCTCAAAAATATGAAAAAAGATAGCTTACAAATTAGCTTCGGCAAGCTCCTCGAGCTCGAACTCAAACATGCCTATTACGAAAATGGCGCATGTAATGACTTACGTATCGAGCCAACGCCTGATACACGGGCTATCATGAGCCAATGGGGACTTATCTGGCGCATTCAAACAGATAGAATCCTTGTTCTTTATGACAGAACAAGAGAAGATATACTCAGCGAGTGGGCAAAAGACTATGACCATACCCTAAAATTTACTTTCAGGCTCTATGCGCAAAATAGATATTTTATGAACTTTACAGAAATGCCCACACAGGATTTGGACTTTACATTTTATGCTAACAATCTAAATCCCAAAAAACAAGCCGATGATAGCCTTTTGCTTCACAATGCACAAACGCTAACCAATGACGATAATTTTTGGGCAGTAGAAGCAGATTTTTTATGGCAACCCAAAGAAGGTGAGTATCTGATAGAAGTACTCGATGCCGAAGCTAAAGTTTTGATAGAAAAAGATAGCGAAGGCGCAAAGCAAGTACCTATTGATTTGAGTAAGCTACCGCCGGGCAAATATGGCTTTCGAATCAATGGCAAAGAAATACAAGATTTTGTGTATGCGGGAGAAACTACACTCACGCCGCAAGCCGTCATTCAGGTATATCCTAAGCAGGGCGAATATCCCCTTTTTGATAGCGATAATCAGCCCTTAGCTCAACATTTTACCATAAGATTTGCCGCAAGGCAAACCTATTGGAGGTATTTTATCGTATCCAAATACGAAAAAGATTTTAAATCCTTAGCCGTAAAAGGGCAAGACGACTTAGCTTTTAGCAGTCAAGGAATAGCTCAAATTAGCAGTGGAGAGCCCGCCTGGCTTTTTGAGTCTGAGAAAGCCATACCGCTAAGTGAGTTTTGTAAAGTGAGTTTTCAACTCAAAAAATATAGTAGTGCAAAGCCCTCGGGTATAGGCAAAACAGTGCGTAAACGCCTGCCTGCGCCCTCTCCCGAGCTGATTCGTATCCGAAAAAAAGAAGGCGAAAGCATAGCCAAAGCCTGCTCGGATATTTACGTATATATCTAACCATTTTAGTTACACAAAAAAGTAGTATTAAGCACCTAACAGACAAGATTTTTTTTTAATTTATCACATAAACCCAAATTGACTTATGGCGTTACGATTAGCGACCCCAGGTGTCTATATCGAGGAGAAAAGTGCTTTTCCAAACTCGGTAGTAGGACTCCCCACAGCAGTACCCGCATTTATCGGATACACCGAGAAAGCCGTAAAAGGTAACGGTAAATCTGCTATCAATCAAGCAGTACGAATTACCTCCTTAGGCGAGTACCACACTTACTTTGGCATGGGCATCAAAGGTAAGTACAACATTCGCGAAGCTGATGAAACGGCTGGCGACTACGACTTCAAAGTTGATGACAAGGCTTATCTGCTCGAGCGAGACGACGATACGCAGTCATTCTTCTACGATTCTATTCGTTTGTTTTTCCAAAATGGCGGTGCAACTTGTCATATTGTATCCGTAGGCACTTATGGTAGCGATGGCAAAAACGAAATCAAAAAAGCAGAGCTCGAAGCAGGCGTTTTATCGCTGATTAAGCACGAAGAGCCTACGCTTCTTGTTATCCCAGAAGCCGTACTTTTAGAAGAAGCGGATTGCTATGCTTTGCAGCAAGCGATGGTTAATCATTGCGGTTATAAAATGCAAAATCGTTTTGCTATCCTCGACGTATATGACGGATACAAACCCCGTACTTATGACGAGGAAGACGTTATCACAAGATTTAGAGAAGGAATTGGCATAAACTTCCTAAACTTCGGCGCAGCTTATTACCCTTGGCTACTCACCTCTGTTGTGCAAGCTGATGAAATATCTTATAAAAACATCGGCTCTATTGACGTTTTGCAAGATATTCTCAACGCAGAAGTAGATGCCTCTGTAAGCGACTCTGCAAAGGCTGATGAAGTAAAAGCCGAGATTGCTAAAATGGCTGACGAAGATGCCGACGTGCTCTCCGTAAACCAAACATTAGTAGCAGTAAGCTCTACTTTTAAAAATATTATGACTGCCGTGCGCAATCAAATTAACGTACTGCCACCATCAGCTGCTATGGCTGGAATCTATACAATGGTAGATAACTCAAGAGGCGTATGGAAAGCACCCGCTAACGTAAGTGTAAACTCCGTCATTGCACCCGTTGTCAATCTCACAAGCGACGACCAAGAAGACCTCAACGTTACACTATCGGGTAAGTCTATCAATGCGATACGTCCCTTTATTGGTGAAGGCGTACTTGTCTGGGGCGCGCGCACTCTCGATGGCAATAGCAAAGACTGGCGTTATATCAACGTGCGCCGCACGATGATATTCATCGAGCAATCTATCAAATACGCTGCTAAGGCTTATGTTTTTGAACCTAATGTATCGAATACTTGGGTTACGATGAAAAGCATGATATCTGGTTTCCTCAGCAATGTATGGAAACAAGGAGGACTTGCCGGAGCTACGCCTGATGCAGCTTACGAAGTATATGTCGGCTTAGGCTCGACAATGACACCTGACGATATCCTCGACGGAATTATGCGCATTACCGTAAAGGTAGCCGTAACAAGACCCGCAGAATTTATCGTCATCACATTCCAGCAAAAAATGCAAGAATCATAAACTTGCTTTATAGCGAAGACGGGTGTCAGTTGCTTTTTTATTATTTTGTTTTTATTGTTCATTCACACATAAATTTTGAATTATTATGGCAGGAGAAGCCCAAGATAATGTATGGCCCTTACCGAAGTTTCACTTCGAAGTCGATTGGGGTAGCGTTGCATCTGGTTTAGGATTTCAAGAAGTATCCGGATTAGATGTAGAAGCGCAAGTAATAGAATACAGACACGGTAATAACCCTGTATTCTCGACTATTAAAATGCCAGGACTGCTCAAAACTGGTAATGTTACCATGAAAAAAGGTGTTTTTGTAGCAGATAACCAATTTTACGACTGGTTCTCACAGATTTCAATGAACACCATTGAGCGACAAGAAGTAGTCATCAAACTGCTTGACGAAAGCGGCGCACCGACTATGGTATGGACACTTAAAAATGCTTTTCCTGTAAAAATTACAGGAACTGACTTAAAGTCTGATGCCAACGAAGCCGCCATCGAGACCATCGAGATTGCTTATGAAGAGATTGAAATTACAATGGAAGCATAAAGCAAAATCAAAATCTCCACCCAAAAAAACTAACAGTTCTGACCGAACTGTTAGTTTTTAAATTTGGGTATGCGAAAAATTTAGGCCTATAGCCCATTGATATGTAATTTCCAATTTAAATAACCTAAAAAAATATGGCTGTTACTCCTTACGATATTCCAGTTGCTTTTCACTTTCAAGTCGAAATTGGCAATGATACCTCACAAGATAATGCCTTTCAAGAGGTTTCTGGCATAGAGGCCGGTTTAGAAAGCACAACCGTCAAAGAGGGAGGTGAAAATAGGTTTACTTATACCGTACCTACGGGGCAAAAATATCCCAATTTAATACTCAAAAGAGGACTTGTTACTAAGGGAACGCCTTTCGTAGTATGGTGCGAGCAGACGTTTAAAGCAGGGCTGAGCCAGCCACTAAAACTCAAAGAAGTATCCGTAAAGCTACTCAACGAGGAGCAAGACCCAATCATTACGTGGACATTTCACAATGCTTATCCCATAAAGTGGCAAATAGATGCCCTTAATGCTATGGATAACAAACTCGTCATAGAAACCGTAGAACTCGCTTATACGCACTTTGAAAAACAATAAAAATAGCAAATCCATAAAACAGTAGCATTTAGACTGCTCCTTTAATGGATTGCAATCAAAAAAAGAATAAGGATATGCCCATAGAAATTAAAGAATTGGTGATGCGTGTGCGCATCGAAGAAAAAAGCAATAATCAAGAGGTTAAAATCAGTGCTGCTCAAAAAGAAAAAATCATTCAAGAATGTACGCAGCGCGCACTCAAACAATTAGAAAAACAAATCAAAAGGCAAAATTTTAGATAAGCAGAAATACTATGTCAAAAAAAGAAGCCAAACTCGAAAAACTTATCATTACACCTTACTCTGATGGTAAGTTTAACTCTGCTGTAAAAGATAAAAAATTTACAGCTACCATAAATCCCGAGAATTATACGCACTCATTTAGCTCGAATTTTTCTAATGATGCCGTAATTAACGCCTCTGCCAAAGAAAGCAAATTTCAGAGTAGCGATTTGGGTACGGTAAGTTTTGACCTGATTCTCGATGACACTGGGGCTATTCCAAAAGTAAAGGGACAGGAAAGCGCAACCGTAGAGAACCAAATCAAAAAATTTAAAGAGGCTACATATATTTATGATGGTGATAACCATCAGCCTTTTTTTGTAAGAATTTCTTGGGGAAAAAATTTACAGTTTAGAGGGCGACTCTCCAATTGTACGATTAAAGTAGAAATGATGAAGCCCAACGGAACGCCACTGCGCGCAAACATCAATGCTACTTTTCAGGGATATATAGACCCACCCACACGTGCATCTAAGGAAAATAAAAGCTCGCCAGACCTCTCGCATCTGCGTGTTATAAGGCAAGGCGATACACTGCCCAATATGTGCTACAAAATTTATGGCGACCCCGCTTATTATTTAGAAGTCGCAAGAGCAAATGGGCTTGTGAGTTTTAGGCAAGTAAAGCCCGGTATGAAAATTTATTTTCCGCCTATTAAAGGCTAAAAGTAAGCTAATTATAACACTCAAAAGCAAGTAAAACTATGGCAGACTATGCCAAACTAAAGGGAACGGTTGTAACTTATAAAATTAAAATCAATGGCAGCGAAATCAATGGCAGCTATGGTGTATATGCTATCGAGACTGGTAAGGCAGTAAATAAAATTTCTTATGCACGCATCGAAATTGCCGATGGTGATGCTACTGGTCCGGGTTTTAAAATTGCAGCTCAAAGTGAGTTTAAGCCAGGCGCTGATATAGAAATCAAAGTAGGATACGATGCTAAAAGTGAAAAAACCATTTACAAAGGCATGATTGTCAAAATCGGTGCAAAGGTAAGTCCTTATGAAGACGCACGCTTCGTACTTGAGTGCCGTGATAAGGTTATCAAAAAAACTTTAGAACGAAAAATTATAGAACACCTAAAAAAGAAAGATAGCGATATTATACAAGGCGCACTCTCGGGGCATTCGCCCTCGGTCAAGGCTACAAGCTATACACACCCTTATCTTTTGCAGTACAATGTAACGGATTGGGATTTTACGCTTATGCGTGCCGAGGCTAATGGTATGATTGTGCTTGTCGATGACGGTGAAGTAACTGTAGGGCCACCCAAAACCTCTTCTGCAAGCGTCAAAGCGGGATTTGGAGTGAATATTTATAGTATGGATATTGAGGTCGATACTTCTTTTGCTATCAAAAAAGCAAAGGGATATGCTTGGGATTTTTCTACGCAAAAAATGGCTACGGCATCAGGTACTGACCCAAATCTTAATGCTGGCTCAAATGTTTCTAATAGTGATGCTCAAAAAGCCTTAGGCAATGCCGAGTATGAGGCTTTTAGTGGTGGTTTTATGAAAGAAGCAGAGCTCAAAGCGTGGTCTGAAGGCAAACTTGTCAAATCGCAACTCTCAAAGTTCAGAGGGAAAATAGAACTTTATGGCTCTGCCAATCTTAAAATTGGAGATATGATAGAACTCTCTGATATGGGCGCAAGGTTCAACGGAAAAGCATTCGTAGGTGCTGTTATTCAACGCATAGAAGATGGCAGTTGGAAAACCGAAGTACACCTCGGTATGGACTTCGAATGGCACTATGAAAAAGAAACGCAAGCCCTTGCACCGCCCGCTCATGGTTTGCTTGGCGCAGTGCACGGCTTGCAAGTAGGAGTCGTAAAAAATATACACAAAGACCCTGACAACGAGTATAGAGTGCTTGTGAAATTGGCTAATCTTGGCGAGGGGGTCTGGGCGCGTATGTCCACTTTTTATGCTACAAATGGACAAGGTATATTTTTTATGCCCGAAGAAGATGACGAAGTCGTAGTCGGTTTTGTTGATGCTGACCCAAGATTTCCGATTATTTTGGGGTCTATGTATAGCTCGAAAAATAAGCCCGATGAAAAGCCCGTAGCAAGCAACGACATAAAAGCCATTCTAACAAAGGCAAAACTCAAAATTGAGTTTGATGACAAAGATAAAATCCTTACGATAATTACACCCGCTGAGAATCAAGTTGTACTTGATGACAAAAAAGGTTCGGTTACTATCGAGGATAAAAATGGACATACAATTACGCTTGATAGCAAAGGTATAACGCTCAAAAGTGCTATGGGTAAGGATATTACGATAGACTCTGCGGGCAAAATTGATATTAAAGCCATGCAAGCCATTGCGATTGCATCGACCTCTGGGAATGTAGAAATCGAAGGACTTAGCGTAAAAGCAGAAGCTAAAACCAAAATTGAGCTTAGTGGAAATGCAGGCGCAGAGCTCAAATCTACAGGTATAACAGACGTAAAAGGCTCACTTGTAAATATTAACTAATCAAATAAGCATGAACAACGAACGCTCCTTCTTAGGCAAAGGTTGGAAATTCCCACCTACATTTGACAAAAATCGAAATACGGTGATGATGGTCTCTGACGAACAAGACATCAACGAAAGTTTGCGTATTCTGTTCTCGACACTGCCAGGCGAACGCCTCATGAATCCAGAGTACGGTACTGTTTTGCACGAAATGGTTTTTGAAGATATGAGCGAAACCCTGATAGGACAAATTTCTGAAAGTCTCGAAACTTTGATTATTAGGCACGAACCACGCATAGAAGTCGAGCAAATTGATATTGATACAGAAGAGTACTTAGACGGTGTAATACACATTGAACTCATGTACAGAGTGAGGCTCACAAATACACGCTCCAATATGGTGTATCCTTTCTATTTTATAGAAGGCACAAATATTTGAAAAAGGCGCAACGCTAACATTTACTTTGAGAAAAGTTAGTCCAGGCGGCTTTAGACGTTTGCAAAAAAAGTACAATACATACAAAAAAAGACGAATAAAAATATGCTCATAGACGACGGTACAGGACAAAACGGACGATTTCCAGTGGCATTAGCTCCTGATTATGTCAAAGTAGATGAACGAAAGTTTGAAGACTTTTTGGCTTATGCCGCAGAGTTTTCCAAACTCATTCGCTATTACGACAATCAGAACAACCCGAGTGGAAATTGGTCAGCATTTTTTTCCAGTAGCGAAACCGTTATATTGGCAGTAATTATTCAAGCCGATGTCAAAAGGCTCGATAGTCGTTTTCGTAAGTATTTGCGCAAAGTACGTATTTTTAAAGATGCCGACAAAAAAAGATATTATTTCAAACTTATTGTATTAGAAATTTACCGTTTAGCCGAACAGTTTGATGGCTGGCTCAAACGTTTGAGTATGCTCGAAGAGTTTACAAGCGATACAAGAGGGATTCGTTCTGAAATAGCACAAGCTATTCACAGCCGCCTTTCAGAAAAACTTGCTATTTTGCGCAATTATGACCATTTTGCTGAAACCCAAATCGAACAAAAAATTGCTTTTGACTATGAAAAATTTGATAGCTTCTGGAAAATCAAAGATAGCGACCTCGATAACCCTTATATCCAACAAATTGATCAAATAGACCGCATTGATAAATCGCTCGATGACATAGCCAATATATTCAATGCCTTCTACGAAACGCTATACTTTCTTAAAAGACGTGCCAAAGTATTCTTAGAAAAATCTTTGCAACGCAGTGGGCATCAGCCCCATCTCGGACTTTTTTATGCTTTTATCAAGCTATTTGCCCATACGCAGCAAACGATCAATACTTTTACAGAGCGGCATCTCAATTTCTACTATCGCGAAATTTTGCAACAGCAAAACAAACCGCCCGTACACGACAAAGCCATTTTAAACTTTGCACTCAAAGATAGTGTTGAATATGCACGCATACAAGCAGGTACAAAGTTTTTGGCTACGCCAACAGAAGAAAATCAAAATGCAATTCGATTTAGTGCAGATCATAATCTGTTCGTAACGAACGCACAAATAGCCAAAATTTATACAAGTTTTGTAAGCGCAGAGCACCTCACTCACGAAGGCAGGCTATTGCGCTTTGTACACGATATTTATGTGCAAGAGCATACGAACTACCCCGCCGAGCGCATGCTTGAGCGAGAGCGCACACCCCTCAAGCCATTTGCAACCTTAGGAGAAGAGCAAATTGGCAGAGGCGAAAAAGAGCGTACAATGCAAAGTGCAAGGCTTGGATTTGTTGTAGGCTCGCCCGTACTCCGTATGCAAGAGGGTGAACGGGAAGTAAAAATTAGCTTTGAGTTTTTGCCTGATTCTTTTAGTCATTTGCAGATATACCTCGAGGCTATTGCTAAAGCCGTAGATACAAATGCCGAAGAGGTTTTTATCAAAACTTTTATCGAAGCTTTCGACATCGCCATTACAACAAATGAAGGATGGCTCGATTTGAGAAAAT
Organism: Bernardetiaceae bacterium; assembly: GCA_020832465.1. Lineage (GTDB taxonomy): Bacteria > Bacteroidota > Bacteroidia > Cytophagales > Bernardetiaceae > JAFIER01. Next base: position 33,432 of record JAFIER010000226.1, on the reverse strand, counting down.
ATGCCGTTCGTTACGACCCCGCTACTTATGCTTTGCACATCGCTTTTGATATGAGGGCAAACGAAGCACCTATAGTTAATTTTGATGCAGAAATACACGAAGGCATAGCTTTGAATAAAGAAATGCCTATGATTATGTTTAGCCTTAGCAACAGTAGCTATGTCTATGCCTACTCTCTTTTAGAGTTATTGCAAATTGCACAAATCCGAGTAGCCGTAAAAGCAAGCGGTATTAAAAATTTGACTTTGCACAACCAAGAGGGTGCATTAAGTCCTGATAGTGCATTTTATCCCTTTGGCACGGCACCAGCGGTAGGTTCTTATTTGATTGTTGGCAATAGCGAAGTATTTCAAAAAACACTCGATGATATTCGTTTGGATATTGAATGGTTTGATTTGCCAAGACATAGAAGCGGTTTTCATGGTTACTATCAAGGCTACGAACTGCCCTTAGACAATCGCTCCTATCAAGTATCCGTATCTATTTTAGAAGGCGGGCGTTGGAAACCCGAGAGCGATAAAGATAGACAAAAATTTTACCTCTTCAGAACGCAAAGGCAAGACAATGATGCGCCTAAGCCTAAGTCCCAACTTGCTACCGAGACACAGCTCGATAATTTTAGAATTGATAAAATCAAACTCGCACCAAATTATAGCGAACTTGGTAAGCCATTGCAGTATAGCAATACCGCTAATAGAGGCTTTTTGAAGCTGGAGCTTACAGCCCCTCTTTTTGCTTTTGCACACGACCGCTACCCTTTTGTTATATCTCGCGTTTCTACCGAAAACGCAAGGCGTATGGCTTTGCGATTTCGCAAACAAGAACCCATACCCATGCCTAATGTGCCGCACGCTTTGCGCGCGCAAAGGCTTTCGCTATCCTATGCCTCCTCTGCTGTCATAAGACCAGGAGAAGGTATAGAAAATTCCAAAAATAAAGATACTGATAGTGGTTGTTTTTTTCATTTGTACCCTTACGGATTTCGCCAAGTATTGCCAGGCTTACAAGCAGAGCAAGCAAGCCTGCTACCAAGTTTTGACTATGAAGGAAGTATTCTTATCGGTATCACTGGCTCGAATCCATTAGAAATTCTAACACTTTATTTTGAACTGCTCGACGAGCATACAATTACTTCTGACGAAAATCCACCTCAAATTCGATGGCACTACCTCAAAGGAAACGAGTGGAAGGCTTTTAAGCCCTCGCTAATTATTTCTGATGATACCAACGGAATACTAAACTCTGGAATTGTAAGGCTCGAACTACCCGAAGATTTTAAAGCGGGTAGCACTGTCCTAGATAGCAAATTTGCTTGGATACGCATAAGCTGCGATGCATACTCTGATGTAGCTTGCAGTACGATTTCGATTACAACACAGGCTTTGAAAGTTACACGTGTGATTGATAATGAAAATGCTATGGGGCTCGAGTCGCTCCCAGCATTTAGCATTCAAAAACCAGAAACAGAAATCAAAGGCGTACAAGAAATTTTTCAATATACAGCCTCATTCAATGGCAAAGCACCCGAAACGGCAAAAGATTTCTATACACGTGTAAGTGAAAGATTGCGTCATAAAGACAAAGCCATTACAATATGGGATTATGAGCGATTGATTCTCGAACGGTTTGATTTTGTCAGAAAAGTAAAAGTCATTCCCAACACCACAACAAAGCAACTCAATGCACCCGGAAATGTAATGATTGTCGTTATCATAGATGCACCAGAGGGTATGAATCCCTATGAGCCAATGGCTTCAAACGAACAGCTCTATGAAATTAAAAAATTTATAAGCTCACGCACCTCTCCTTTTGTAAAAATAGAAGTCAGAAATCCAAGTTTCGAACGTGTAAGAATAATATCTACGGTAAAATTTCACGAAGGATTTAGTAGCGGACATTATTTGCAAAGGCTAAACGAAGAGCTTAAAGAGTATTTGTGTAGCTGGCTACCCCCTTATCACAAAGGCGTACAGCTTGGAGGGCAGCTCAACCGCTCAGATGTAATTACTTTTTTACAAAATAGAGCATATATAGATTTTGTTACAGGGTTTTCTATGCTACAAACAGCAAAAAATCCCTTTGGTGAGTATGAACTCATCGATACAGCAAGAGAAAACAGTAGCCGTGATACGCTCGAAGCTACTCGGCCGTGGTCGCTACTTGTGCCCGCAGAAGAGAGTTATTTCGAAGTCATTGGACTAAAAAGCGAGCGCATAGCTCAACAAGTAGGCATAGGAAGTTTGTCTATTGGTGATGATTTTATTTTATTGTAAATATCTAAGCTAAACACTCACAGGGCAACTAAAAAATAACATTGCGCTAAAAATTTTTATTTTTAGCCCTTGAGTGCTTATCTTAGCATAATCATACTACTATACATTTTTGCATAGCGTGCCGCGCTATGCAAAAATGGGCTTAGAAATAACATATCTCAAAGAAATGTTATTTCTGAATGGAAAATGTGTAGTAGTATGTAGCATAATATTTTTATTTTACGATTGCTTTATTGACTTTATGGCACTACAAAACAGAAATACACTTAGAAACTATTTTCGCAAAGGGCAACTCCCACGCGAAGGGCATTTTGCCGACCTCATAGAGTCTATGGTCAATAAGATTGATGACGGACTCTCAAAAAGTTTAGAACAAGGGCTGGAGCTATCACCTATTGGTGCATCGCCTAAGTTGATGAGCTTTTTTAAAAGTATTGAAGACAAAAACCCCGCATGGTCTATCAATATTGATAGTGGAAATGCCATGCTCAATATTGATAATGCCGCTGGTGATGCTATACTTACCTTTACACAAGAAGGACAAATTGGCGTACACAATCAAACCCCAGAGCACGAGCTCGATGTAAGCGGTACGGTCGGTATGCAAGGCAGAATCGGAACTTATAAAACTGGTAAAATCCCCGGAGACGGCAAATGGCATACCGTACTCGAAGAGCTCAACGGCTGTCAAGCATTTGAAATTACTGCTGGAATTGGAAAAAAAGGACGAGGGCAGTACGCACTTATTCATGCACACGCATTGAGCACTTTTGGAAAATCAAATTGGAAAATTCAAAAAGTACAAGCCCATTATGGTGCAAGGTGTAATATGATTCAGCTACGATGGCAAGGCTCAACTTTTGATTACCGTTTAGAAATGCGTACAAGATGTGCCTACGGAGATAACTGCCATATCAAATATCATATTAGCAAACTTTGGCACGATGAGTTTATGGACGATACACAACCTGATTAAATACAGCACACTACTACGCCAATTAGTTGCTTATAGGACACAAGCAACGGCGGCGACGGGAGACTATTATTTTTTCACGCCGTTGACTGTGTCCAACACCGACAATAATAGCGATACAATGCTCTTATTTTTTACATAATCAACAATAATCATGCAATCAAAAGAAATTAGTGGTAGTATTTTCGGGCTTACGATTCTGGCTCTCATTGTATTTGCTGTACTAAAATGGATTGATATTCCCGTAGGTGATTTTTTAGACTGGGTCGTTGCCCTTGCCATTGTATGGTGGCTTACACTCGTTACGACCGTACCCTGGAATATGCACTTTAAAGCAAAGGAGGTTATATCTGATGCACAGCGCGCTTCAAATACTCAAATCAAAATCAAAACCTCCGATTTAGATTATGCAAGTCGTATTGCAAAAATTTATCTTACAGTAGCTATTTTTATGCATATTATTTCTGCTGTAGGTCTATATTTATTAGCTTATTTTCAGATTAGCCCCGTAGGTTATATCGGTGCCGTAGCCGCTTTGATGCTTACCTTATTGCGTCCTTCCGTGCGTATGTATGCTTATATCCAATATCGCCTTTCGGCAATTTCGCAGGAGATTCGCTACCCCAAAGAAGATATCAATACACTAAAAATGCGTCTGGACGAGTGGGAAAGCACACTGCGCAATATCGAATATCAGCAAAATCCAAATAATATGGATAGCCAAACTGCACAAATATTGCGCAACATTGAAAGCCTAAAACAAGACCACAGACAGCTGCATGAGCGTGTAGCACAAATAGCTACCTCACAAAAGCAAGATTTTGATTTACTTTCAAAAAATACAGAAAAGAAAATTGCACGCCTCTCCGAAGATGCCCAGTTTTTGAACCAAGTACGAGAGCTTATCCGATTTGTAAAAGAAGCATAAATCATGCTAACAGGGTGTACCTCAAGTTGGTAAAACGACTTAGATAATTTCAGAAATAACATTTCTTAAAGAAATGTTATTTCTGCGCACATTTAGCAATGTTGTTGTACACCCTGCTAACACGAACAGCTCGCCCCAAGAACTGTTAGTGCTTATGGGTAAATGTATAGCAGTAGTGAGTCTTTTTACTTTTTAGAGCTGATTTTGTGAACAAGGCATTGGGAATTTTCAAAAATAGATTTTATCTTTGCCTTTTAGTGTGCGAAAAAAAAAATAGACATCAAAAATAACATTTCTCAGACAAAATAATAAGACGTAAATATGGGAAGAGCATTCGAGTTTAGAAAAGCCCGCAAATTTAAGCGGTGGGATCAAATGTCTAAAGCATTTACAAAAGCGGGCAGAGAAATTGCACTCTCTGTAAAAGCAGGGGGAGATGACCCCGAGACAAACCCACGTCTAAGGCAGGCTATTCAAAATGCTAAAGGCGTGAATATGCCAAAAGAACGAATAGAAAATGCCATTAAAAGAGCTTCTGCAAAAGATGCTGAAAACCTCGAAGAGTTGGTATATGAAGGCTATGCACCTCACGGCATTGCGATTGTCGTAGAGTGCACAAGCGATAACCCCACACGCACCGTAGCTAATGTACGCATGTATTTTACACGTGCCGGAGGATCGCTCGGCAAAACAGGCTCTTTAGATTACCTCTTTGATAGAAAAGGTGTTTTTGAGTTTGTGCTACCCGAAGATAGAGACCCCGAAGAGTTCGAACTCGAACTCATTGATTACGGTGCTGATTCCATTGAAAGAGAAGATAGTGAATTTCTTGTTTATACTGCATTTGAGGATTTTGGTAAAATGCAAAAAGCATTAGAAGAAGAAAAAATAGAAGTTACGGCTGCCAAAGTTGAGCGTATTCCCCTATCTACCAATGCTGTTGAAAGTGAGGAAACACAAGAAGAAGTCTTTAAGCTCATAGATAGATTTGAGGACGACGATGACGTGCAAGCTGTATATCACAATATGGAAATGTCTGATTAGCAGTAGTTTATTATCAAAGATCTTATAGAATACGATAGGGCATATCCCTAAAAAAGCAAACAGAACTAACAGTTTTTAAAAAACTGTTAGTTCTTGATTATTAGCCAATTACATAAAAAAATACAACTCAACACGCCTCTAACGACTATGATTATTCTATCTAATCCTTGGCTATTCCGACTGCTCCCCCACCCTCCAGCGGCTATGGCACTATTTCCTTTTGTGTTGCTCAAACATGCCCATTATAAAAGCAATAAAGTATTGCTCAATCACGAAAAAATACATCTTAGACAGCAATTAGAACTTGGAATTATTTTGTTCTATATTTTGTATCTCGCACATTACATCATAGGAAGGCTGCAAGGTAAAAATCACGATACAGCTTATCGGCATATTTGTTTTGAAAAAGAAGCATATCAAAATGAAAAAAATTTGAATTATCTCAAATACCGAAAATTTGGACAAGTATTTTTCAACCGTCGTTGAGCTAAACAAGGAGCAGCATAAAACCCCTCCCAATAAGTAGCTTTCTAAGCCTGTAAATCCTGATTCAGAGAAAAAAATTTCGTAACCATTGGTAGGGTCTTCGACCACTCACAAGAGGAAGACGAATATTCAATCCTGCCAATCCTAAAATCTTGAAAATCCTGCTTCAGACAAGAAAAACTAAACTAAAAATACCGATATTTGCTTAAGCCTGCACAGAACAACTTAAATCAGTAAAAAATTATGTGGTCAGATACAATTATGGCGAGAGCAACGGCACAAGGACAAGCCGCTTTAGCAATTTTACGACTCTCTGGAATAGGAGCTATATCCTCTGTAAATCAGTTTTTTAGTCGGGATATTTCCGATGCGCCTTCGCATACAGTGCATATAGGTTTTTTGCATGATGCACAAGAAGTGATTGATGAGGTAGTGATTACGATTTTTCGTGCGCCTCGTTCTTTTACAAGAGAAGATGTAGTAGAAATAAGCTGTCATGGCTCAAACTATGTCGTCGAACGCATTATCAAACTTTTTTTGGATAAAACCGAAGTGCGCTATGCCAAAGCAGGCGAATTTACACAGCGTGCTTTCTTAAACGGACGCATTGATTTGGCACAAGCCGAAGCCATTGCCGACCTTATCGCCTCCGAATCCGAAGCCGCACACAGAGTAGCTTTGCAACAAATGCGTGGCGGTTTTTCTCAAAAACTTAAAAATTTGCGTGAACAGTTACTTAATTTCACCTCTTTGATAGAATTAGAATTAGACTTTGGCGAAGAAGATGTAGAGTTTGCTAATCGAGAGGAGTTGCGTGTACTTGTCGAGCGTATTCAATTGCAAATCAGCAGTTTGCTTGAATCTTTTGCACTGGGAAATGCCATCAAAAATGGAGTTTCAACCGTGATTGCGGGCAAACCCAATGCGGGCAAATCTACACTACTCAATGCCATCTTAGAAGAGGAAAAAGCCATTGTTTCGGATATTGCAGGTACAACACGAGATACTATCGAAGACGAAATTATCTTGGGAGGGACAAGTTTTCGCTTCATAGATACAGCGGGCTTGCGCCAAACCGATGACCGCATCGAGGCTATAGGCGTGTTGCGTGCACGTAAAAAAATGCAAGAAGCAGCCCTTATTTTATACCTCATAGACCTCGCCGAGGCGCAAGATAAAACCGCTATCAAAGAAGAGTTAGCCGACCTTAATCCCTTAGGCATTCCCTATATTGCAGTGGGCAATAAAGTCGATGCAGCTTCTGACGAGCTAAGACAATGGTTTGAAAATCAGCCACATAGCCTTTGCATATCTGCCTTAGCTGGGGAGGGTCTGGAGGCTCTAAAAAGCGAAATTCTGCGCCGTACTTCACTCGATAAATTAGACCAAAACGATACGATTGTTACCAATGCCCGCCATTATGAAAGCCTCAAAAAAGCTGAGCAAGCCCTCGATGCTGTTTTGGAAGCCTTAGAGTTAGGCGTAAGTGGCGATTTACTCTCGCTCGATATTCGCCAAGCCCTCGAACATATTGGTGATATTACAGGACAGGTCTCCAACGACGAAGTCTTGGGAAATATCTTTGGAAAATTTTGTATCGGAAAATAAACTCGCAAGCCTAAAAAAAATACGAACTAAGTATTTTTCAAAAAATATTCGTTCGTATTTATGCTAATAAACATTATAAAGTGTTCGTTATCGCACAACAAACTGTCCGATAGTGAACAGTTTTATTTTTTGGCATTCAAATAAGTATTTAAAGATCAACACTTTACATTTTTGGCATATCTATTGAATCTAAGAAGAGTGTTCGTATCTATTCAGATATAAACTAAGCGATGACAATTCGCTTTCCGCAAAAATCTTTACCGATTTTTACAAAGATGCTTACCCCTTATGGGATAGCAAAATTGTCAAGGTGGATATATTTAAATTGTTGGGGCAGATAAAGGCTTTCTCTTTGAGGAAGCCTTTATTTTTTTGCCGTATTGCTAAATCAAGTACAACAACATAGCGAGGCGCTGGGAGGGTGCACGACAACTATAACTGAATCTATACCCACAACTTACCATTTACTTTGTCTTGATGAGCTTTGCTTTGCCTTTTACCTGTACTTCGCCCGCACCGCTCACTTGTGCCATCACTTCATTCGCAGCGTGGATATAGGCATCGCCCGCACCGCTCACTTTGAGTCTTGCATTAGAAACAGGCATTTTAAAAGCATGCAAATCGCCTGAGCCACTAATTACGCCTGTAATAAAGTCGCCTTTACCCTTGAAGATAATATCACCCGCACCACTGATAGATACATCAGTATTTTGAAAATTACCATTAAATTTGGCTGTACCTGCGCCACTTACTGTGAGTATCAAATCAGTAGCCTCTCCGCCGAAGCACAAATCGCCTGCCCCATTGATTTTAGCATTGATTTTTTGAAAACTACCAGCGAAGTTGAGCGTACCTGCACCGCTGACTATAAGCTCGAGGTCTTGCCCTTGAAAATGCCCCTCTGTAAATAAATCGCCCGCACCGCTCACTGCGATACGCTCGAGGATAGGCACGGTAACAATGACCTTGTGTTTGTTTTTACGAAATATTTTCATCTTGTCTGTTTTGATAAAAAGCTCACCATCTTTGATTTCGGTTTTGATTTTATCAATGATTTGCTCCTCTGCAATTATTTCGATATTATGTTTATTTCCTTTTTGGATATACACATTAGCCGAGCCACTTACACTGATTTTAGTAAACCTATCCATTGTATTGGTCTGGGGATTAGCCGAAACTAACCCTACAGCAACAAGAACAGAGAGAATAAAAATAAGAATGGGTAAGAATAAAAAAGTGAATAAATTACGCATGATGATAGTTGTTTTTGTGAACAATAAAATAAGAATCTAATCCATAGATAAACTTGTCTTATAAAAAGTTGCAGTGGTAGCGATTTTTTTTTGCCCCCAATATTAGCTAATCAAATTTAGCCCACTGTTCATCCGCACTGCACCAAACAAATTGCTTTTTTCCTAAGAAAAAATTATCTTTGTGGGCTAGTATATTGTTACGATTGATAAGGCAGTATAATGGTTAATTCTTAGTTATTTAAGCTACTTTCTGTCGTCCGAATTCTCAAATACACATCTAAGTCGTTATGAGTAAGTATAAATGTAAAGAATGTGGTTGCGAAGAGTTTATTTCAAAACCTATGCAATATGATATTTTTGAACACCGAGAAGGTAAATTAGTTTTTATAAAGTCAGAAACTATTGAAGACACATTAGAACTATTTTGCAGGGAGTGTACCGAAAAATTATTATTTGATAGCAATGATATCGTGGGTTAGTATAGACTATCCCAATAGAGTCCCATATCAGGAGTCTCAGTCTCCTGAAGAAGTGAGGCTTTTAATACGTTGCTCTATGTCTTCTATAATATCTGTAACCTCAAATTCGTTGTCTTTATCTTTATCTTGAAGATCCCGATAGAGGGGAAGTGCTTTGAGATAATGTTTTCGTGCTTCTCTGTAGTTTTCTCGTACCTGCTCGAGCATTCCTAACCTAAGATATGAATGCGCACAGGCTTCTTGATAGTCAAGATTATCATCTTGTTGATGCGCTATAATCAAATACTTATTATACAGCTCAAGGTATTTTACTGCCTCTGCTGTGTCTTCATTATCAGATAGGTAAGTGTTAGCTAAGTTATTATAAGACTTTCCTATTCTGCATAAATAGGCTGAATCATCAGGTTCTTCTTTATAAAGTGCTAATGAAATCTCATGACATTTATTGAAATGCTGACTTGTCTTTTCTTGATCGTCCTGCTCCCGATATGAACGACCTATATATTCGTGGGCAACAGAGATATTTATCCTTATACCACCGTCCTCTGGAAACATCTGATGTAATTCTTCAAATACATTTTTCATTTCTTTAAAAAACATTATTGCAATATTTGAAGAGTTAGGATATTTCATAATATGATGACCTGTGTAGAAAAGAAACTTTCCCATATTAAATTTAGATTGTGCATGTTCTTTGCCTGGTAAACAGTTACAAATATTTTTGATAGTTTTAAAACCTTTCTTATAAAAATCATGGGATTCGTTTACGTTATTCAATTTATCAAGTGCCATATTACCCAAAAGAATATAAGTATTTAGCAAGTTCGATTTAGCTTCAAAGATGGCAAACTCTTTTTTAGATTCTGTTTTTACAGCTTTACTCTTTACAGGATTATACTTTTTTTCTGATTCTGTTCTTGTAATTTTACTTTCTATGCTATCAAGCGTTTCGTCTGTTTTTGTTTTTACAGTTTTATTTTCAGTACTATTGAGTTCTTCTTGTGATTTTTTTTCTACGATTTGAATGTTCACGATAACATCTGTGCTATTGAGCATTTTGTCTGCTTCTGTTTTTACAATTTTACCTTCTTCACTATTGGACTCTTTTTCTAATTCTGCTTTTACTATTTCAAGCTCCTCAGCTACTTTAATATAATATGACAATGAGTCTTCATATTTCTTTTGTTTATCATACGTCTCTCCAAGATATTCATATAGCTTTATAATCCACTTTCTATTAGCAATCGTTAAACTGTTCTTAGCTTTTATTAAGCCATATTCTAACTTACAAAATTGAATTGCATTCTCTACATCATCTTGTTGTGTATAGCACTCTCTTAGTCCTGAGTAAGTAGTAATCAAACTGTCCCTTACATCAACTTCTTGGGGGGCTATTTTTCTCAATTTTTCATATCCTTCTTTTGCTTTCAAAAAAGATTTTAGAGCTGATTCTCTCTTATTATTTTCTGCTTGAAACATTCCAATAAGCCTGCAAGAATTCATTAGAAGAGTTGCATACTCGAAGTTTTCTGGACGTAGATTAGATAGCTCTTTGGCTAGATTTTGCTGCTTTTTATAAAAACTGAGGGCTTTCTGTTTTCTATTTATTTTGTAGTACTCTTTGCCCAATATTTCATAACAATATACAAGTCCTTTCTTTAGTTCAGTATTTTCAGGATTATTTAATAAAGAGCTTTTTAGTATATTACAAGAACTCTTATAACTTTTAATAGCTTCTTTATGATTTCCGATAGCAGAGTACGCCCGTCCCGTGTAATAGCTCAATACACTAAAGTTTATCTGACCACTCACGCTTTGTTCAAAAATAGGCTGTAACTTTCTAAAGTTTTCATGTAATGGCAGAAACATTTCAAGTGCTTTCCTTGGTTTTCCTTGATTTAGATAAGTTGTTGCTATCTCCGAACTTGATATTTGCAAAAGGTACAGAGTATTTACATCAGGTTTACTCTTGACTACTTCAGTTAATACTTTTTTCATATCAGAATATAAACTTATTGCTTCATCATTTTTTCCCATTTTTAAACTTATTGTTGCTTTCATAGAAGTAAGACCACTTAAAAACGTTTTTAATCTGTGATCTTCCATACTACTATCTCGACTACTATCTTGCTGTTTCTTTATTAAATTATAACCATAGTCCGTAAAAAATAAAGACTTTGATAAGTCTCCCACTTGGTAGCAATAATAATAAGCTATTCTTACAATAGCCATAAATACTTTTTCTTGTATTTCGCTATTATTATCAAATGTAATTATAGAACTTGAACTCTTAATAAAATTTTCAGTATATTGAGCATATAACTTAGCTTGTACGGCACTATGACTACGGATAGAACCTTCTAAGTTTTTACTTAAAAAATCGCCTAAAAAATCTATCATTACCTCACAATCCTTAAAAATCTGTTCTCTATTTTGATATCTTGTAATATTTTGAACAATAGGATTTGTCTTGAAGCTATTTTCTTCTTTGTTGTACTCTATCCAACCTTTTCTTTCTAAATCTAATAAAGTATCAACAATATCAGCATCTGTAAAATTTTCTAATATCTCGAAGTCAATATTCTCAGCAGGTAGCATGGCGAATATAGAGAGCAATGACTTTTCGGGTTCATTGAGTTCTGTCAAATCGTACATTGCCATAATAATAGCTCCTGGGGTTTCTTGTCTTAGCTCTTTTCCAATGGCTTGATAGGGTGTATTTATAGGCTGTGTCTGACTTAACTCAGTAAGCCCTTTTTCTAAATCTTCTTTGAGATTTTTGAGCGTATATTTCGTACGTAATTTGTTATTAAAATTTTTGAGATTTTTAGCCATAAGTTCTATGACTAAGGTATTTCCTCCAACAGATTCAAATATTTCATAAAAAAGCTCGACCTCCTCCTCTCGCATAAGTTCGTAATGCCTTTTAAACAAAGCAAGCCCATGCGTTTTGCTGAGTGTGCCTAAAGGGTGTTTTTCTGCATATTCGCCTAAGTCAGTAATACGCGAGGTAAGTAGGATATGAAAGTTAGAACAACTTCGTAAGAATACAATATTTTGTTCTAAGTCTTGCTCATTATTTGCATTATCCAAAATCAATAAGCAGGGTTTGGATAATCCACCCACGTGTTTAATCAAAAAGTCCAGTCTCTTTTCAGTAGGCATTGTCTCGGGAAACTTGATACCAAGTTCGTCTTGCAAACTCAAAAGAGCATCAGAAATACCATTATCTACATTCAGATAGGCTAAGTGATTATATTCGTTTTGATACCGCTCCCAATATTTTGCAGCAAATGTAGTTTTACCAATACCGCCCTGTCCATTGATAAGCATCAAAAAATTCTGTCCTTGTACAAATTTTTCACGGACAGTTGTCATTTCTTCATCTCGTCCTATAAAAACAGGAGGAATAAAAGGACAGCTTGGAGAAAGGATTTTGGGTACATCTTTGTTTTCTATGCTAACATTTATTGTTCCCTTATTCTCACCTACAGCTACATTAGTTCCTCCAAATTGGTTTATATTTCTCATCTTAATCCCGTTTTCCAATATTTATTACACTATTATCACTCGTCTGACCTATAACAACATTTGTATCACCCTGTTGTTGTATTGCTTGCTTGATAGGCTCTTCTACGGTATTAGCAATTTTCTGTATTAAAAATTGTGGTTTTGCCCTGTTTAAAAAATCATCATAAAACCAAGTAAGCAAACAAGTAAGTACTTGCACACAAGCAATATGTTCAGATTTTTCCATGATATTGTCATGCGAGCCGACATTACCTATGCGCTGCAAAAATCGCAGATACATTACGACTTTTTTTTGTTTATTCTCATCTTCGGAATTAGCCAGCTTTTCGCTTTCTATAATTTGTATAAAATCTTCAAATTTATTATTGGATACAGCAAGAGATAACTTTTTTGAGTTTCTGGGGTCTTTTGAGTGCAAGGCAACAACATGTGCCACTGCTTCGGCGCACTTACGACAAGAGTTTGCTAATAATTTAGTGTTAGCCTCTTCTCCGTGTGCCTCTACATTTTTTAGATGTTTAGAAACTTCTAATTCCATAATCAAGATATTTTTATGAGGTATAATTTACGTTCTGAAGCTAATGTACTCAAAAGTAAGTAAAAAAACTACCATTAGCATCTATTTTTTGCAACTAAATTTCAATGCTACAAGATAAATTGTAGCGCAATAATTTTGACAAACGAAAAAGATCCCCCACCACCAAACAAATTGCTTTTTTCCTAAGAAAAAATTATCTTTGTGGGCTAGTATATTGTTAAACAACACAAAGATTTAAGAAAATTATGAAATCTCATTTTGTTTCGAAACTGCTACTCTTAGCAGTACTTCCTTTTTTGCTTTTAGCTTGCCAAGATAAAAGCACGGATAGCCAAAGTAAAAAACGCTTAGACGAAGACAACACGACGGAAGCTAAAATTACAAGTTTTACGCCCGAAACTTTCGCGGATTTGCGTATTTTACATTATAAAGTGGAAGGCTTCGAAGAGCTTACTGCACAGCAAAAATCCTTAGTGTATTACCTTTCTCAAGCCGCACGGGCAGGACGTGATATTATTTACGACCAAAATTACAAACACAATCTGCGTATCCGAAAAACTATTGAAGGCATTTATGATAGCTACAGCGGCGAACGCTCTGGAGCAGACTGGGACGCTTTTGAAGTTTATGCCAAAAGAGTTTGGTTTTCTAATGGCATTCACCATCATTATTCTGAAAAGAAATTTATGCCCGATTTTTCAGAAGATTATTTTGTCAATCTGATTCAAAATAGTGATGCAGGCAAACTCCCACTCACAGGAGTAGAAAATACGCAGGGTTTAATTGATTTGCTTACCCCTGTTCTTTTTGATCCCGAAGTTGCACCTAAGCGTGTCAATAAAGCCAAAGACGTAGATTTAGTGCAAACTTCTGCGACAAATTATTATGCCGATAATCTGACACAAAAAGAAGTAAAAGATTTTTATAAAAAAATCAAACCCAAGGGCGAAGAAAATTCAATTTCTTACGGACTTAACTCCCAGCTCATAAAGCAAGAGGGCGAGCCCAGCTTTGCCGTCGGATTTAGCGAAGGCGATATTCACGAGTTGGTTTGGTGCATAGAGCGTGATGGCAAAGAAGGTAAATATGCACCCGCTTTACGCGAAATGGTAAAGTGGTTGCGCAAAGCTACTGAAGTGGCTGAAAATGACCAGCAGCGTAAAGTCTTAGAATTGCTCATCGAGTATTATGAAACAGGCGATTTGAAAAAGTTTGATGAGATGAATATCGCCTGGGTCAATTCTACGAATACAGTTGTAGATTTTATTCACGGCTTTATAGAAGTCTATGGCGACCCTTTGGGCTACCGCGGGGCGTATGAAGCGGTTATTTTTATCGAGGACAAGGAGGCTTCACGCCAAATGAAAATTATGTCGGATAATGCACAGTATTTTGAGGATAATTCCTCGATTATGGACGAACATAAGAAAAAAGAAGTGAAAGGAGTATCATATCAAGTCATTTCGGTAGTGCAGGAGGCGGGCGATGCTGCACCCGCTACACCTATCGGTATCAATTTGCCCAATGCAGATTGGATTCGTGCTGACCACGGCTCAAAATCTGTTTCACTAGCCAATATAGAAGAGGCTTACGAAATGGCTTCAGGCGAAGGTACTGTATCGGAGTTTTACGTAGGCGAAGAGCGTCAGGCGCGTATCAAAAAGCACGGCAAACTCGCTTCTCGTTTGCATACTGCTATGCACGAAGTCATCGGACACGCTTCGGGTAAGCTCAACCCTGGCGTAGGCACACCGAAAGAAACGCTCGGCAATTATGCCTCTACGCTCGAGGAGGCGCGCGCCGACCTTGTGGCTTTATACTACATTTACGACCAAAAATTGATCGATTTAGAGCTTATGCCGTCGCTCGAAGTGGGCAAAGCCGAATATGATTCCTATATCATGAATGGTATGATGTTGCAACTGCGCCGTTTGAAAGAAGGCGATGACATCGAGGAAGACCACATGCGCAATCGCCAACTCGTAGCGGCTTGGGTGTATGACAAAGGGCAGGGCGATAAAGTCATTACACGAGAAACTATCGACGGTAAAACGTATTTTGTAGTAAATGATTATGATAAATTGCGCACACTTTTTGGAGATCTTTTGCGTGAGATTCAGCGTATCAAATCCGAAGGCGATTATAAAGCAGCAGAACTACTTGTCGAAACTTATGGTGTAAAAGCTGACCCCGAACTTTTACGTGAAGTAAAGCAGCGTTACGAAAAGTTCAACGTAGCACCTTATAGTGGGTTTGTACAGCCGAGACTTATTCCTGTAAAAGATGGCGATGAAGTGATTGATGTGCTACTCGAGTATCCTAAGGATTTTAAAAGTCAAATGCTTGATTTTGGTAAGAAGCATAGCTTTTTGCCAATTTATGAGTAAGCAATCAGACCACTATACACTTTTCCATAGCGTGGGGTTTGCAAACACCACGCTATGGAAAAATGGACTTTAGCAATAGTATCATTAAAAAACTACGAAGCTTTATGAAGAGTTTCGTAGTTTTTTTTGATTCTTCTAAACTTTATACGAAAATATGCTTTCACTTAAATAAATTTGTAGGCTTAATCGGGTAAAAACCACGATTTTAATCGTGGGAGCTAAAAAGCCATATAAATCGTGGGTGAGCCGTTTTTTTTTATTAAAAAAACAAAACAAAAAATAAAAAAACTCGTTAATTCAATCAAATCACTTACAAGTGTATTCTTTTTTGCCCCAAATAGAATTTTTAACACTCAAACACTAAACTAATTTAATGAAACTATTGCATCAAAGTAAGTACGTTGAAATTCTTTATGATGAGAGTAAGTCTCTGATTGTGGATAAATTTTTATCCACAACCGATGACATGACAACAGAAGAATTTAAAGAGGAAATGTACATTTTTGTAAAAATGTGCGAAGAGTATCATCCAGCACGGGAGTTAGTCCATTTAATTGATATGCAATATCCTATTGTACCTGAGGTGCAAGATTGGATGAATGAAGAAATTTTTCCTCGCTATTTAAATATTATTAAAAGAATGGCATTTCTAATGCCTGCTGAAATTGTAGCTGCTATGGCAGTTGAACAGACCATGCAAGAAGATACTGGCAAAGGGTTTGTTCAAGCCTATTTTGATAACGAAGCAGATGCAATAGCTTGGCTACTCGAGGAGTAAGAACAAATGCTTGCAATTTATGGCGCACACTGTTCTCGCTCATAAGCTGTAAATGCCTATGTAAAAATATATAGAATATGACTAAAAAACTAATTATCTGTTTTTGATTTCTATAATTGCACACAACAGTTTCGGGCTTTACATTCGGGCGGGGTTTTGGAGCACAAAACTGTCAATACACCACAAAAGTCGATGCAAGGTAGAATGTTTAATTAACCACTTCACCCGCCATTGAGCTAAACGCTTGTTGTGTGCCATTTTTTTTTGTTAGTCAATATATTTTTCAAACGGTTTTGCATACTTCTCAATCATATATTCTGAACGCCTGTAAACTTGTGCTACAAAATGTTTTAAGTAAGTTTTTGTCCACTCTTCAATCGTGCCTTTAAAGTCTTGGTCTAAATTGCAAACGTGAAATTGAATTTGCATTGCAGCAGCCCAATTGATATACAAATTTTCTGGGATTGATTTAAATAGACTTACAAAATGTGCATCTTTGCACACCAATTTATCATCTTCTAAAAGCCAATCTACTTCAAAATAGTTAATTGAAAGATTATCAAACTCTTTGTTGTCCAACATAATAGCACAAAGTTGTGCTAATTTAAACGCTGAAATAATATTTGGTGCTTGTGCTGTTTTAGATAAGTTTCTTGTCTTTATATCAATTACTTCATAAAAATTGTCTTTGACAACCAAAATATCAGCCGTATCATCTTGTTTTTCATCAAATGGATTTTCTAACGACCATTTTTTTGTTGCCTCTTTTCCTCTGCTCAACAAAAACAGAATACTTGGTGAGTTAAACAAGGCTCTTCTTGCTTCTAAGCCTATGATTTCAGCGTTTTTGCTGTACAAATCGTTTAAGTATTCGTATTGTCTAAATGTATTATTGGGTAATTGCTTTTTGACTTGACTATAAACGTGTTTATCAAAAGGTTCTCCTGCTGAATGCCCTGACAAAGTTCCTGAGAGTGGTTTAGGTACAAAAGTTCCTTTCACGTTTTTGATTAATTCTGAATAATTTACGTTCATTGTGTTATGCTAAATAATTTGTTAAATGATTGATTTATCAATTCAAGAAAAGACTTGTCTTGATTTTTTAGATAATTTTTGGCTTGTTCTGAAATTGAATTGTGTAATTCCACTTCTTTTTCATTTGTCCAATCAATCACTCTAAAAGGGATACTTGAAATTGGTTTTTCAGAAAACTCTACAATATTACCTTTTACTATGCCATTACATTTTAGCCAATCAAAAACAATTGAATTGTTTAGGTACGCTAAAATATATTCAATACTTTCTTTTGTGTTAGGTTTTCTAAATATTGCAGTTACATCTTGTGTCGGAAAAATGCCCTCATCAACCAAAGCAAAACGAAAATAATCTTTATTAGAAATTCGCTCTTTACAAGGAACAAAAATTCGTTTTTCTTCTTTTTTGAATAGATTAAAATTCCTCAAAAAAACCCACTCCCAATAATTTATTTTTCTATTGTATTGGTATCTTTTGTCTAAATCTGATTTATATTTTTGGAAATGATTATGAAAATTAGGATATGTTTTTTTAAAAATATCTTCTTCCAAACCTTCATTGACATAAATGTATTTTGTAATATTTCCAATAACAAAAGGTTTTAAATCTTTTGCTTTTACAACATTGATTGTAGCTTTGATTTCATTTTCTGTTAAAATCTGTCCATTTATTTGGAATGCCTTGTCTAAACCGCTTACTAAGCCATTACCGATATCACAAAATTCTCCGATAGTATGAAATTTTTGTTTGTCCTCATCAAACAAATTAAGTGATGTATTTTGATTTTTCTTTAAGCAGTTAGTTTCTAAAATCTGTAATTCCTCACGTACTTCATCTGACTGTAAAAGCCATCTTTCATTAGTTTTGAATTGAGTTACTTTTAAATACTCCGCATCTTTCAATTCAACTTGAAATTTTAGTTTTTGAAGCGTTTCATTAGTCAGTTTTTGGTTTGCATAAAATTTAGCTACTTTAATCTTGTCCGATTTCTGTTTGCTTTTTACAAACTTAAAAATCACAATAGAAACAGTTACTTTGTCAAAAATTGGGGTTTCATTGAAGTGGTAAATTTCTTCAAAATAACCATTTTGAACCATATAATTTCTCAATGAAATGGAATGAGTAGTACTCATCCAATATTCAGGGCAAATAAAAATAAGTTGTCCGTTATCATTAAGTAACTCAATAGATTTTAAAATGAAAATATAAAGATAGTCGCAAAGTGAGTTAAAATATTTATTCCAAATTGAATTATTTGAAAGTTCTTGTTTTAATTTATCTTCAAGATTTTTCCAACGGATATAAGGCGGATTACCAATAATTAAATCAAACTTTTCATCAATTTTTGCAGACACAAAACTCTCGTATCTTACACAATCAAATTCTTGTGCTAATTCTTGGTCTATCTCATAAGCTGTTAAGTTATTAAATCCTTTTTGTTTTAATAGGTCTAAAAATATGCCTTCTCCGCAAGAAGGTTCTAAAATTTTTGATTTTTCGGAAATGTTAGCCATTTCAATCATAAAGTCAGCCACTACTTTTGGTGTAAAATATTGACCAAATTTATTTTTTTCACTTTGTTTTACACCTAATTCCATTCAAATATTTTTTTATGCAAAGTTACAATTTTTAGTTTTTGTTCTGGTCTTCAAAATTCAGTTTTTTGTCCAATTGTTTGTTCATCGTTGTCGTTTTTAAAATTGCCACCAACGGAAAAATATTTGTAAAGGGCGAGATTTGATAGTACTTTCCTTGCCCTACGCACAAAAGTTTATAGAAAGTACAAAAGCCTAAATTAGCACGTCTGCCCGCCTTGCCACAATTGTAAAATCAGCGAAGCTAAATGCAATGTTGGCTGATGCTTTATATTTCGCTCGCTATTTGTGCAATTGTTACTGTCAAAATATTTTCAAGATGCAAACGAATATTTTTCTCTTTTGAGGATACCTCATTTTTGATAGAAATAACGTGTGGTTTTATGTCAAGAGGTATCGTTGTATCAGTGTCTTCATTTTGCAAAATACCCTTGTATTCTAAAAATGCACCAATCGCAATAACGCTATCATCATAACCGAAATGATGCAAAGTAATACCTAACTCGTACCTTTTGCCTTCAAACTCAATTCCAAATTTGAAATATGACTTGGGCAATGCTCTATTGAAATAATAGTTATGTTTCTTGGCATAACCAACTATCTGTTCATAATAGTAATGTTGTTTTGTAGCATCATCAGGTCTGCCACTTCCGATATACAAAGAAACACTATCATCAAATTCTGTTTCAAGTTTCTGCTTGTAATCATTGAGAAACTGACTGCAATAATTAAACACTTGTAACCTATTTTCATCAAGTATTCTTTCATATTGTTGTTGTTTCTCTTGCTGTTTTCGTAGTATTTTTTGTTTGAAAATATTGGTTACTTCGCTTAAAGACGTATTACTTACCTCCCTTATATTGAGGGCTTCTTCAATGTTGCGTTTCTGGATTTCTGCAAAATAAGCTACCAATTTTTGGGGTTGGTTATTATCTGCCTCTTCAAGTGCTTTTATGTATTTGACTTTGGCTTCTTCCCTTAAAACTGTAATGGGGAAAAAGTTGCTTTTTATCAAAATCAAACTTGCAATAAGCCTTACTACCCTACCATTTCCATCTTGGAATGGATGTATGGTGGTAAATGCGTGGTGTACCCAAGTTGCAATAATGAGGGGATTTACATTTTGTTCAGTAAGTTCGTTGTAAATATCAATCAACCTGTCCATTTCGGCTTCCACGTGTTCAGGCGGGCAATACAATACTGTCGTACCGTCTTCTCGTGTAGGATTATTCTCACGTTCCTTGAACCTGCCTTTAATGAGTGGAATTTTGGTTTTATTTCCAAATTGGTCTTTGCCTTCAGCAAATTCTTGGTGTCGGGTTGTTAATTGATGTAACTCACAGATAAAACCTTTTGTAAGAGGTCTATTTTCTTTAACGATGTCAAATATAAAATCAATTGCATCTAAATGGTCTTGCAAATGATTAAATAGTGTCTGTTTAGGGACATTGGTATCTCCGTGACTTACCAATGAGGATATAAAACCTTCATTGATTAAAGTTTCTGTAACTCCTTTATCAACATCATACATTCTTTCAACAATGCCTGTTTCAATGGCGTGCCGTCTTTTAAGTCGGTTGATAAATTCTTCGTATTCCTTTGAGTTGGCTTGTAGGACATCTCTACGTGCAAACCAAGATGGTGCAATATCATCTAATAAGGATGTATCACAGTTTCTCCAATCGTCGGAAAACGAAATGTAATCCCAAAGTCTATGTACTGCCATTTTCGTTATTTTGTTGTTTTAATAAATATCAGCTAACATATAATTATACGAACTTCAGTTCACTTTTTTTTGGTTTATACGATTTTGCTTACGTGTGTGTATCGTTCGGTAGTTTTGAAGCTATGTCGCAAAGCGTGGAGTATTATAGCGAAAACCTTTATTTTACCCATTTTTCTCATGGCGTTGCCACAGTCAGTAACATTTTTGTTTTGACAGGCGTAGAACTATAGGATATAAGAGCAAATCTATAACCTTTTTTTTAAATTCCAAACTTTTTGCAATATTTTTTGTCTATTTCAAGAGTTGCAAAATAGTTCAAGTCAGAAAATCTAATTTTTAATGGGTGCAATTCATATTTATGCAGGCATAAATTTAGAACTAACATTGCTGGCAGAAATGTTAGTTCTAAAGTCGCTACGCCGTGTTTGGGGTACTCACCAAACACAAACCGCGTAGTTTTGAATTGCACCCAAACAGAAGGCTTTATTACTTGATAATCAGTTAGATAAAGTTTTAAATAATGTAAGTAAGCTCAAGGGTGTCGATAAGCAAAAAGTGTCTTGTTTGAAACAATACTTCAAAAAAAATCGCTATCGAATGGATTATGCTCAATACTTGGCGAAAGGTTGGTGCATTGGCAGTGGTGCTATAGAGTCAGCCCATCGCACCTTGATTCAAGAACGAATGAAACTCTCAGGGCAACGCACAACCACTTATTAAGCTTAGAGTAGCTTATGCGAGCGATAAATAAATTATTGTAAATCAGATATTTAGAAGTACTGCGTAAATTTGAGTTGTACCCAGCCAAAAGTATATGAATATGATTTTTTGAAGAATTAGGGATAGCATAACACCCCTTCTGCTTTGCGCCTTTCTAAATAATGCGTGATAGGGTTTATAATTTTTTTTTGAGAATACGTCTTCTATTGGGGTCTTGGTTATGCTCAAAAAGAAAGGCTTCACCGTACTCGATATTAAGTCTGAATATGGTGTGTAGTGGGATATCTAAAAGGTAAGCCCAAACGCATCGCAATACGCCACCGTGTGCGATCACTGCTATTTTCTGTTCGTTATTATCTATTTTTTCTTCTATCAACTCGTCAAAAAAAGAAGCTACCCTTGTATAAAGGTCTTTCAAATTTTCGCCTTTAGGGGTGCGCACTTCTACGTAATTATCCATCCAAGGTTGTAAATTTTGCTTAGGAATGGCTGCCCAAGGTTTCAGTTCCCAATCTCCAAAGTGCATCTCTTTGAGACGTTCGTCAGTTTGTAAAGCTTTTATTGATTTGATACGTTTTGCCAAAGCCAGACAACGTGCAGAGGGGCTAGCATAAAGCCTATCAAATTGTTTGGGTAGCAGTGATAGAATATGCTTTGCTTCTTGCTCGAAGCTTTCAGCCAATGGCATATCTGCATGTCCATAGCAAAGTTGCTGGGGGTTTTGAATAGCTGTATGCCGAACTAAATAAATATACATATTTTTTATTATTTAGGCATTTTGCCTACGATAAACTTACCTGCACCGACAATACCTTCTTTGTCAGTAATTTTCCAATAATACAATCCGTTTTTGAAATCTTCTTTCAATATAAATTTATCTTGATCAATAGGCAAATCAATTTGCAAATGGGGCAAATTATTTTTAGTGTCTTTGTAGTTGTGTATATGCAAGGTAAGCTGTTCTGCTTGATTTTGCTGCCACTCAAATTCTAAATCTTTATTATAGCTGTGCAATAAATTAGGTTTTTGCGTAATTTTAGTTAAGCCCCCCCTATATTTTGAGTTGATTAAGGCTTCTAAATGAGCTACTTCAGTAAATGCCAGGAGGTCTGACGTCTTATTTACTTCCTCTTTTTTGCGCATACTCTCTTGTTCTTTTATATCAGACAGATTGCTATCTTGGCTTTGTGCTTTTATTTGCTGGCGAGCTTTCTCTTCGATTGTATCCTTCGAATTACTATCCTTCAAATCGGCGGCAACAGCATGCTTAAGCTGCCTTATCTCTGGATTAGTCATTGTAGGTATTGAATTGCTCTGCTCTTGCTGTGCAATTTCGTAAAGATTTTCTCTACTTTGCTGTATTATAAAGTAAATGCCACTTGCTACAAATAGCAAAATAATAACAGCTGCGAATTTTAAACTATTAAAAAAAAACATGTTTTTTTGATTTGAGTGTTGTTGAATTTTATTTATTTGGCTGCGCAACTCACTTACTCTTTTCTTAAAAACAGAATCTTTATTTACAGCCTGCATATCTAGTCCTAAATCGGCGAAAAGCTCGATTTCGTCCTTTTCTTGCAAAAGAAAATAAACCTGCTCGTATTGCGCTACGGCTTCGGCAAAATCGCGATTTTTATTTATTTGCTCGTTGATTAGATTTGTTTCGTCATGACTAGCTTGCCCCATGATATATTTTGAGACAATTGAAATTTCTTGTTCTGTTAGTTCCATCTTGTGTTTTCCTTGTTTGTTAGATTTTTAAAATCGTTAAAAAATTAAGCCGCTAATAATATGAGTACATAGAGACTTTTAAAAATTTGCTCTTTGAGCTTTTTTAAGGCTCGGGTTTTCAAGTTCGATACAACCCTATCATTTTTATAACCCAAAAGTTTAGTTATTTGAGGCACCGTTTTGCCTTTTAAATAGTAAAGCTTAATGATTTTGGCTTGTTCTGCACCTATTTCAATCAAAGCCTCCTCTAAGGCTTTCATTCTCTTGTTTTTTTCCTCTATATTTTTTTCTACTCCCTCCTCATCTTCCTCCTCTTCGGAGGCATCGAGCAAGCGTACATGCTCCCTTGACTGTTCGCCTAAGACCATTCTAAGCCGCCGCTGTTCGTTGCGCAAAATATTTTTAGCAATTGCAAAAATATATGTTTTGATTGTCGAGGTAAGCACTATACTTTTTTTACGCTCGACTTGCGCTATAAATATCGGCAAAGCAGCATGAAAGGCTTCAATAGCTTCTTCTTTTGCACTAATTCTATAATATTTATAGGAGTACATAATAAAAGCATCTAGGTGTTTATAGAGTTCGCCCAAAGCCTTATTGCTATGCCCTTGGCGAATAAGCTGCACTATTTTTTCGTCTGTCATGAGTTGTAGTTATATCTTTATGTTTCGAGGTGCGAAATGCAACCAGTTTTTTCGAGTTTTTTTCAAAAAAAAATGATTTTTTTTTCTATTTTAAAATTTAGTTGCTTAAAATCCCCATTTAGAGCACAGAAATGCACTAAAGCCAATAGGATTTTTTTTCAATATTACACACCTCGAGGCATGTGTCGGGAGTCATTTATTAACATAATTTAAGTATTGCAAAAACTTAAAGTATTGCGTCCTTTTATAACAACAAAAAAACATTTTTAGTTTGTACCCCTATAAAAAAAGATGTTTTTAGGCAGAAGGGGTGTGAGTCAAGTTGGTAAATCGACTTAGGTAGTTTCAGAACTAATCAATTATAGAAATGACATTTCTGGCTAACGAATGTCTAGGACTCCTACTATTTCAACACAAAAAAGAGCACAATTTGCAAAATCACCAATACGCCGAGTATCATTGTCAAAATTTCGCTACGACTATATTTTTTGCGCAATGCTTCTAACTCTGCCTTGAGCAAATTTTCTTGATTTTGCTTATAGATTTGCAATTGATTTTGGCTTTCTCCTAATAGTTGCTCTTGTTTTTGGGCGAGAATTTGCTCAAAAGCTACTTGTTGCTCTTGCAACGGTTGCCTAATCATATCCTTAAATTGAGCTTTAAAATTGCGATTTTCCTCGAGCCAAATTTCGAGTTTTTTCTCAAAGCTCTGTTCGAGGCTTCGGATTTGTGCCGATAATTTATCAGCTGTTTGTAGCAAAACTTCCTCTCTCTGCGCACTTGCCTCGAAGCCTTTTTGTATGGCTAAGGTACTTTGCTCGTTTTGTTTTCGGTAGGCCTTTTGTAGGAATGCCGAAAGCTCGGACATAAACTGATGGTTGCGCGCCTCGAAGGCTGCTTGGCTACTGCTAATTTGCGCTAAATAATCTGCAAATTCTTTATTTTTAACCTCCCAGGTTTCGAGTTTTTGGCTTATCTCGTCTTGATAATTAGCGAGAATGCTCTTAAATATTCGAAAATCCTCAATGGTATCAGCAAGCCGCTCTGTGATAGTGAGATTATTTGCATTGACACTATCGGAGGCTTCTTTAAGTGCATCAGTTTTTTCCGTCAGTATTTGCTTATAGGCAACAAACTGTTCGGCTGTATGCTGTAAGTTTTGCTCGGTTTGACTGACCTGCGCTGCGCTCTCAAGGAGGGCTTCTTTAGCGCGCTGATTCTCATCGTAGAGGTTTTGTGCTTTCTGCTCAAGAGTTTCTCTATACGACTTCCATTCTTGCTGAATGCTTCCAAAGTGCGTCAGGTTTTCGGCAAATTTATTTTCTAAAGCCTCTGCTCGCTCATAAAGTGCACGCAAAGAGTAAAGTTCTTGACTTTCTGTCTCGAGTTTTTCGATGGTTTTTCGCAATTTTTCAAGATATTCTGCCATGCAAATGCCAATTTATTTGTTGTAATGATTTAATTTCGACTTGCAAAAGTTTTTCCAAACTAAACTCATCGTGTAAGTTTTGATATATTTTCTCGAGATAGGATTCGTAATATTCATATAAGACTTCAGCAAGGTAAGGTTTTTTAGTCGTATTTACAACACCCGCAAGCGAAAAAAGCATACCTTCTAAAAGCTCCTCTGAAAGTAAATTGACTTTTTTCAAACGGCTCAAAGCAGTTTTTATCGCCTGCTGCGCTGGCAAAGGCTCGAGTTTAGGATTCAAAAAATCCATACAAGCAGCAATAAAAATAATACCACAAGATTCGCCATAATTAGACTTTAACTCGGCTAAAAGTTGCTGAGAAGCTGGCTCACGTATAAATTCAAACCAACTCACCACATCTTCTTGTACAAGCTCTTTATCCGACTGCTCGGCAATGTGCATAAGTTGAAAAGCTGGCTCACCGATTTTCAATATCTTAGCTAACTCAGCCTCCACTTCGTTTGCTAATACAACTTCATAAAAATCTGATAAATGCCTACGCCTATTCTCAAAGCGTATAGCAAAACACTGCTTCATAAACGCTTGACAGCGTTGCTCGAGTTGTGTCGGCATCTTAGCTAATGTCTGAATTGCGATGTGCTCTGCGTCTGTTTGTGTCCAGTATGCAATCAAATCAAGGTGGGCTAAATAGCTACAAATCGTACCGAGTTTCTCGAGCCGATTCGTTACAGGAGTTTCAAACATTCTAAAATCAACCTCTTTGATGGAAAGCCTAACCAATTGATTAGGGTTAGGCGCGGCATACTTTTCGCATACCGAAAGCATCAAAGCTGCATCAGTATCAGGATTAGGTGCGCGTTCTATGATTTGAGTGAGATGTTTGAGTGTATCTTTTTTTCCCCAGCCCGCATTGCTAAGCACATGGCGTGCGGTATCTATATCACTTTTTACGGCTAATGCTTTCGGCATATCAGCATCAGCATGCTCAGGAGAGAAAATAATATAATGCCGTCCTAAGGTACTTTTTCCGCTTTCTTGATAGTAATGCAAAAGCGAAGGTGGCATACCATAATGCACTGTGAGCACCTCTTGGGGAATATTGATGCCGATACGAAAATCAGATGCTACGACAATAACCTGCGCTTTGCCCTCAAAAAACTCTTGATAAGCACGACGGTTGCGCTGCTCGTGGTCAATATCTGCGATGCGTGTATCCTCGGGTAGCTCTTCGGAATAGTATTTTACTTCGGTTTTTAGGTCAAAAGAAAGACGTTCGGAGAGCAACTTGCAGCCCTCCGTGCCTTCGACACTGCGCGTAAAAATCAAAATAGAATTCGTCTGCGAAAGACTTCTCTTAACCAGATTCAACAGTACTGGATACTTGTTATCTTCGGCTTGCAGTACTTGTGTTCGCCTTTGGTAAGAAGGTGCGGGTAGGGGCAAAACGGTTTGCTCAATGTGCAAATCATTTTCTAATTGCACACGTACCTCTGCAAAAGCTGCCGATGCGCTCAATGCCAATAATGGCAATGACTTGGCATCTTTGCGAATCAAATGATAAAGATTGAAATAATGACTATTAAAATCAGGAGAATTCATGCACATTTTATGCGCTTCGTCTATGACTAAGCAAGCTGCTTTTTTTTGAATTTTAGGCAAAAGCTGCTCTCTAAAAAAGGGCGTTATGCAAATATTAGGTTGCAAAAAAAGCACGGAGAGCCGTGCCTTATCAAAATCCTCAAGGAGTTGTAAACGCATCTGCTCAGGCGTATCGCTATCAAGCGAGGCGTAAGTATTTATACCTATGCGCTCGAGCATGGCAATTTGGTAATGAAGGGCAGTTTTGTTAGGCAAAAAAACTACCACAGGCTTTGATACAAAAAAACTAAGCATCTGAAAAGCCAAAGATTTACCCTGCCCATGAGCGAGTGCTGCTAAGGTATTTTTTTGTTTGAATGTAGCTTCCAAAAGAGGAAACTGACCTTTATGAAAATCATCGTATCCAAAAATTTCTACCAAAAGTTTGCGCATAGCCTCCCGATTGCTCTGCTCGCCTTGCGCTACTAAATGAGGGGGGGCAAAGTCTTGCCATTGAGCAGTGTTTAGTAAATCTTTTTTTTCTGCTGTATCGGTAGCAGGGCTTATTTTCAAACAAGATTCAGGTAGATGATTCCCCGCTTGCTGCGTTTCGTCTATATTTAATCTAAGCTCGATACAAAGTGCCTGTTGTATTTGCTCTTGAGAAAAAGCCTGCCAATGACGTGCTGTTAATATTTCCGTATCCAGTTTTTCTGCTTTAAAAATATGAGCTGCTACATGTTGCAAATTTAGAAAATCTTGTAGCGCATCTTTTGCCCAATCTAAGGGTAAGAAGGTCTCGGGTAGGACAAGTAGTATTTCTTTATGAGTGGGTTGCAATGCCCAAATAAGTGCCATTTGCAAACGCATAACTGCCGTTGGAATAATTTTACTTTTGATAAGATGCGTACCGATATAGCCCTCTTGCTGAAGGTCGTAATAACGTTCAAAATCTTCGTCAGCGCGTGGATCGCCGAGCCGTTCTTGCAGGCTTACACTCATGGCCGTAGGCACTCCGCGCGTAAGCAAACAGTAATGAAAGGCAGCAGCGGGCGAAATCTTATTTTGTAAGGGATTACCTTCTAACTCAAAAAACGAAGGTGTATGTACATAATTGGCACAAAGTAACATGCAGTATTCTTAGCTAATAGTTTATAAATTGAGTAGCGAGGGTTGCACGGCAATGAAATTATCTAAGGCGATTGAGCAACTTGACGTACACCCGTAGCGAGTAACCAAAAGTCTGTAACAAGAATTATATGCAATTTACAAAAAAAATGCTAATTTTGCGATGTATAGTCAATTTTAATCTGAAGTTGAATCAAACATAGCGTAAAATATGGAAAACTCTCCCGAGATAGATGGCAAATATTTAGGTACGATTACTAAGGATTTTGTAGAGGTGGCAGATAAACTAAAAGAAGCTGCTTATGCTATCAAAGCGCATAAGATTTCGGATTATCCGATTTTTGCTATTTCAAAAACCAATATTGCTATTGGCAAGTTGCTCGTGGGCAAAAGCGAAGCTGATACACTTTCGTGGAATTATTACGCCTCTTTTGTAGAGGAGTTTGTGCAGCGAAAGCTCATGAGCGATGAAGGTCTGAAACTCTTTCAAGCTAATTATAAAAATCATGAAGAGTTTTGCTGTCTTTTTGTTGTCGAACCTGATTTTATGAATTTTGTATATGTGCCTTATCCAGAGGAGCTGGACTGACAAACCAAAGCAAAAGCCCAGCCACAGAGGGAAACATTACGTTCATCGCCCAAAGCAAAAGACTTGCTAAAATGAGCGGCGCATGGGGCGTGCCGTAGTGCGCAAAGAAAAAAAGTGCAGCACTTTCTCGTAATCCTAAATCGCTCAGTACATGAAAAGTTGGTAGTAATGACTTCGTAGCAAAAACCAGCGAAATGCCGATAAGCGCATCAAAAATTGGCAATTCTATGGCAAATAAGCGTAGTAGTACTAAAAATTGAAAACAAAATACAACATAACGCAATGCCGAAAAAAGTAGTAGCAAAAAAAGTTCACCCTTGCTATAATAACGCAGCACGCGCAATGCCTTATATATTTTGGGATAGCGACGAAGCCAAAAAAGCAGCGTTTTGTATCCCATAAAATAAAGCAAAGCAAGTCCTTGTAAGGCTATGACTATCAAAAGCATAAAAATAAAAAATCTAGTACTTACACTTTCATACAAAAAAATAAGCAATGCGATGCTACCAGTACCAAAAGTTAAGTAGCTTTGTGCTTGGCTACCTAAAAGCAGTGCACCTACACTTTGTATCCGTTTTTGTGGCGTAAAATGTAACGTCCGACCAGCAAAAACCCCAACCTGTGTAGGTATGCTCAATGCCGTAGCCAAACCGCGTAGCACCTGTGCAAAAGCTACACGAAAACGAATAGGCTCAATAGGGCGTAGTAAAATTTGCCACTTACGACTCTCGAAGCCCCAATTTAAACACATAAGCGCACCCACTGCCAAGAGGCTTGAGGTAGTAGTCAAGGCATCAAGTTGCAAAAGTGCTGTTTGTAAATCTTGCCAAAAGTGTGCATCTTGCTGTATCTTATGATACAAAAATTGCCAGGCCAGTAGCCAAATCAATGCTTTAAGCACAAAAGTTAGCTGCTTTTTATAGGTATTAAGCATTTTTTTTGTATTTTTAAAATTAAGCATAGAACAGATTTCTCGTAGTGCTAAGTTTGCTCAAAAAGTCGTTAGTGCTACAAATCAAATATTTAAAACATAAAAACAAACAATCAAAATATACTGCAAAAGTGAAATACTCTTCTTTGTTTATTACACTGATTTATTTAGTGTTAGGCTTTTTTTGGATTTTTATAAGCGACTACGTCCTTTATACTTTTTCTGACCAACTCTCAGAACAGAGCATTCAATCTATACAAAGTTACAAAGGTTATGCCTATGTTATTTTTACTTGTATTTTGCTCTATGCACTTGTCAATCGTTTTCGTAGGGGATTGCGCCACTCCGAGGGCGTATATAAAAAACTTTTTGAAGAGCACCCACAACCTTTATTGATTTATGATGTTAAAACTACTTATTTTTTGGCAGTAAACCAAGCAGCTATTGCACAGTATGGTTATACAAAACCCGAATTTTTGAAATTGAAAGTACGCCAGCTACACCCACAAGAAGACAGACAAAAACTCAAAACTCATATTGCACAGCTCAAAGATATTTTTAGCGAATCTGGTATTTGGAAACACAAACGCAAAACAGGAGAAGAGTTTTATGTTGAAGTCAGCTCGCACGCCATGACTTTTGACGGACAAACAGCCCGAGTACTACTTGCTTCTAATGTACATGAACGGGTTTTGATGGAAGAGGAAATTCATAATATAGCCAAACAATTAGCTGATTTTCGTTATGCTATTATCAATGCAAGCATTATGAGCATTACAGATAAACAAGGAAAAATAAAATATGTAAATCAAAAATTTGAAGAAATATCAGGTTATAGCTCGCACGAGATGATAGGCAAAACTTATGCTAACATTAGCTCGGGCTACCACGATAATACTTTTTATCAAGAACTTTGGGAAACCATTCAAAGCAAAAACGTATGGCGTGGCGAAATTCAAAATCGCAATGCCAAAGGCGAACTTTTTTGGCTCGATACGCATATAATTCCCTTTGTTGATGATACAGGTGAAATTTATCAATATTTATCTATTCAATATGACATTACGGATAGAAAAATTTTCCAGAAGCGTATCTCCGAACAAAATAAATATTTACGTGAAATTGCACATATCAGTTCGCATGATATTCGCCGTCCAGTAGCATCTATTTTAGGTTTAATTCAAATTTTTGATTTTAAAAACCCCGCTAATCCATTTAACCTCGAGCTCCTCGACCACATGAAAACCATGACGAATGAACTCGATGAAGTGATCCACCAAATTGTAGATAAAACCTACCACGTCGAAGAGTTAGAAGAAGAAATTGAAGAAATTATAAAAGCTAAAAAATAAGAGGAGGTTATTTTTTGTAGCATAATAACTTAAATTATGTAGCACTACTTGAGTGCTGAAAATTATAACAAGGACAATATGACACTATCCCAAAAAGTGAGTGTGTAAGTACTAAAAAATCATCTTGAATAACCGTCCGCTTTCGTCTTTGTCGTGAAGTTTCAAAATGATATTTTCTGAAATATCAACAAAAGGCGGAATATTATCTTTGATAGCAGAAAAAATGTACTGTATGTCATTTCTTTCAGCTATTGCTCTGACTACTTCAATAAGCCTCGACTTTACGCCGTTGTCATCTCCCGAAATTACATCGTCATGATATACAAAACGAAAATGTGATTTTTCTCGATAATTTATCAAAACCGCCAAATCAAAGGCTATACAAAGAATTTTGTAATAGGTATTTCCGTCTGCTTTGGCTGAATTAGGAAACTCAGGCGTGAAGTCAATATTATAATTGCTATTAGGCTTTATGGTAATGTAAGCATCTTCCTGTAGAATCTTTCTTACAATCTCTGAAAAAGTCCTACGAATTTTCATGTATAATTCATTGGATATTGTATTATCTAAAATATTTTTAAGTTGTCCTTTTACAACTTCTAATTCTGTTTTTTTGATATTCTCTATTTCTGTTTTCTTATTTTCCATTTTTTCAATGGCTTCTAACTGAATTTGAAAATGAGTAATTTCTTTTTCAATTTCTACAAGTTTTCTTTGATAGGTAGCATGTTTTTTAAAAAAAGTCGTATCTTGGATTAAATCACTAAATTGTTCACGCTCTTTGTTGAGGTCTATCAACTTTGTATTGATATCTTGATATTCTTTTTCTTTTTGTTCTAAAACTTCTTTGATATTTTGATTACGCTCTTGAGTAATTTGTCTGTTAAAATCTAAAAGCT
Organism: Bernardetiaceae bacterium; assembly: GCA_020832465.1. Taxonomy (GTDB): domain Bacteria; phylum Bacteroidota; class Bacteroidia; order Cytophagales; family Bernardetiaceae; genus JAFIER01. The sequence goes on along the minus strand of JAFIER010000226.1, from coordinate 1,793 downwards.
CTTCATAACTTTTAGATAATTGATTAGAGAAGTATAAATCTACTTCTTCAAATATTTTTTGCACTTTTTCGATATCAAAATTATACTGGTTACGAATAGATTTTTTTAGACGTTCTATCTCTTGTTCTAAGTTGTATAAAGTAGTATTTAATTGAGCAATTTCTACTTCAATATTCCCAACCAAATTTTGTATAGTTTCTTTGTCTTCTTTGTAAAAATTAAAGTTGTTCAATTCTTTTTCTAAATTCTCTTTTTCTAAGTTTTTATCTGTTATTTTTTCGAGCAGAGAGCTCTTGTCTTCAGTTTTTGTACCAAAGTCATTTTCTTGCAATTTTATTGTTTTATTAGTATCTTTAATTTTTTCTTCTAAATCATACTTTTCTCTCAAAGTTTGGGCATCAAAACCCAACAAAGCAAAAAGAAGAGGTTTCCAATATTTATCTTTACCTTTACGAAACTTAGTGAGTTGAAAAATGGTATTTTGCTTAGGCTCGTAGTCACCTTGCGTACGCAGGGAGTAGCTGACCAAACGGCGGTAATTTTCGTGCTGCTCTTTGCAAAAGTCAAAATCTAAAAGTGTGTTCAAATATTCTTTTGCCTTAGTAAAAGGAAAAGTTTTATCAAAACTTTGATAATAGACAAAGCCTTCTGATGCTTTTTCTTGAAGTTTGAAAGCAATTTTGGTGGCATTATCTACAGCTCTTTTGATAGTCAAATATTGACCATTATTCAAAAGAATTTCTAAATAAAATTCATAACCTTCAAACTTTTCATTGCTTGTACCTTTGTAAAAAAAATATTTTTGATTCACTTCTTTCAAAAGCATAAAATCTAATAATTCTGCTAATTTGCTTTTGCCTAAATTATGCTGTTTTTCACCTTTAGAATCTCCGACAACGACATTTAAGCCTCCTTTTCGGGTCAGAAAGGAGATGTTGTGAAAATCTTTATTACAGTAGAGTTTACTTAGTTTCATGGAGTTTAAAAGCGTCGAGTTCAGGTAAATATACAATTTTATTCAACAAAAACAAAAAATCAAGGGCATACAAAACCAAGCCAAGTGCTTTTTCCCCAAGTTCGTTGTTCACAAACTGATTAAGCTCATCATATTGTAATAAGCCCTCCTTTTGCAACTTTTCTATTATCAAAGCACTAATATTGATAACAGAATAATCTAAATTCAAATATTTATGCGCTGTAATCATATTCTACCTATGTGACAATTATAATACAAATGGTGCAGAAAAATCCAAATAAAACGTCTGTCCTTATTAAGTTCTATCTTATTTTCTTCAAAAATTAAATCATAGAGATACGAAAATATTTCCTCAAACTTTTCAAAAGTATCTCGTTTTACCTCTATTTTATTGCTAAGTTCGCTCGCAAAGTTGTAGTATATATGAGTTAAGTCTACTCTACCCGATGAAATTTGGATAGAAAACAAAAAAGGTTGATTTTTGTGGTGAACTAAACCTCAAACCAACCTTTTTGCATGAGAAATCTCATTGAGAGTCAAGTTATACAAATTTTAGATAAAGTTCAAATTCTACCGCACTTATCTAGAAAAAAGTTTTTTACAGCGCTTTTATTAGGCGTAATTGAAAGTAGAAAAGTTCAATTTTCAGAATTGGCTATCTCTATTCCTTTAGACGTAAAAACAAGCTCGATTGAGCGGCGAATTCAAGCCTTTTTTAAAGATGTAGAATTTGATTATGCCAAAGTTTGTCTGCTGCTCGTATGCTTCTTACCAAAGGGAAAATTACGTTTGTCCATTGACCGAACAGAATGGGATT
>JAFIER010000221.1 GCA_020832465.1 Bernardetiaceae bacterium | reverse complement strand
GTTAAGACCTGTAGCGCCGATGGTACTGCTTTGACAAGCGGGAGAGTAGGTCACCGCCCACCTTATTATAAAAAAAAGTGCATCACTTCTAATCCAGAAGGCGATGCACTTTTTTTTTCGATGGTTTTTTTTGGGGGGGCTTTGCAAAAGTAGAAACGCACTCAAACTATTATTTTGCAAATAGGTTACTTATAGTATGGTAATCCATACATTTTATTTTTAAACACGGGATTAAAACACATAAAAATGAACGAAGTACGCACTATTTATCCGAAAGATTTACCAGTACCAGAGTTGCATAGCTATTTGCTTGGTGCTATTGCACCTCGCCCTATTGCTTTTGCCAGTACAGTTGATGAGGAGGGGCAGGTTAATCTGAGTCCTTTTAGTTTTTTTAATGTATTTGGTGCAAACCCACCTACACTTATATTTTCACCTGCACGCAGAGTCAGAGACAATACAACGAAGCATACGCTTGAAAATGCTAAAGCTACGAAAGAAGTTGTTATCAATATTGTAAACTATGCTATTGTCGAGCAGATGTCTTTGGCAAGTACTGAGTATGATAAAGGCGTGAATGAATTTATTAAAGCGGGACTAACAGAGGAGCCATCTCTTACGGTAAAGCCTCCAAGAGTAAAGGAGTCGCCAGTACAATTTGAGTGCAAAGTAGTCAATATCATAGAGACAGGAACGGAAGGTGGAGCAGGGAATCTGATTATTTGCGAGGTAACAGCTTTGCATCTACAGGAGCAAATTTTAGATATTAGTGGAAATATTGACCCACGCAAGATAGATTTAGTAGCGCGCATGGGCGGTGATTTTTATTGCCGAGCTAATGGAGATGCTATTTTTGAGATTGCAAAACCTATTCGTGAAAAAGGAATAGGTATTGATCAGTTGCCCGAGCCTATTCGTCATTCTAAATACCTTACGGGGAATAGCTTGGCAAAATTGGCAAATATTGAAGTACTACCTACACATGAAGCATTAGCGCATGTCAAAATGCCAGGTTTTGATAGTCAAATATCTGCGCATGCACAAGCAGAAATTTTATTGCAACAAAATAAGCACCTTGAAGCTTGGAAGTTGCTACTCATGGACTTAGAAAAGGCGTAGCTTATCTACAAAAGCGTCACCAAAACTATAAAAGCACTAACAGTGCGCAAAACACTGTTAGTGCTAAATAATTTATTTCAAAGCCAACAAAGCATTTCGCTCTTCCTCAAGTATGCGCGCTGCTACTAATCTCGAGCTAATCACAACGATAGGAAGCCCAGTGCCCGGTACTGTGGACGCACCTACATAGAAAAGATTATCAAACTCTTCATCTTTATTGCGAGGTCGCATGCCCCCTACTTGGTCTAGGTCGTGTGCTAAGCCTAAGCCACTGCCTTTGTATAAATTGAATTTATCGCGCCAATCTATAGGGTCAAGAATCTTACGCGTAAGCGTATTTTTCTTTAAATCATAGCCAATGCGCTTTCCTAAATCTTCGATAATGCTATCTGCAAGCGATTCGCGGTCAGACCAGTCAGCTTTGACCCGCAAATCGGGTACGGGGCACAGAATAAATAAATTTTCACAATCTGGCGGTGCTGATTCAGGATTTTGATGCGAAGATACATTGACGTAGTAATAAGGCTTTTCGGGCACTTCTGACATACTAAATATCAAGTCAGCATATTCCTTAAAATTATCACCTAAGAAATAATTATGGTGATAAAAATCTTTGATTTTGCCTTTGACTCCTAAGTAAATCGTAAAAGGTGCAAGCGTCCAGTGTAGCTTATCAAGTTTTTCATCTTTATATTTAGGTCTGTTCAGAATTTGCCCTCTAAAAGAAGCTGCATCAGCATTTACCACATAATAATCTGCTTTCCAAATCTCTCCATTTTGGTCTAAAAATCCACTGATTTCTTTACCATCAGAGAGTACATTTTTAACCTCTGTATTGTAATGTATTTTTACTTTATGCGCCTCGAGTAGCTTGAGCATTTCTTCTGTAATTTTATACATACCCCCTTGCACGTTCCAGTATCCATCGTGCTCGAGCTCTGTATAATTGAGCAAGCTATAAACCGCAGGCGTATTAAAGGGCGTAGCACCTAAAAAAAATGCGACTAATGAAAAAATAATTTTGACATCGTCTGATTCAAAATGCCGGCTTAACTCCGTCCACATCGTGCGCAAAAGTAGTGGTGCGTGCTTAAGCGGTACAGAGGCTAAAGCTCTTGCATAATCTTTGATAGAATCATAATTGCGTTTGACAATGCGATATTCCGTGTCGTGAAATACGCCACGAGCTTGCCCGAGGTAGTTTTCTACATTCTTACGAAATTCAGGCTCGATTTTGGCAAACTCCTCTGCCAGCCTATCCAAATTTTTATGAATCAAATAAGGCTCTTTACGATTTGAGAAATATACCGAATAAAGCGGATCTAACTCATTAAAACGCAAAGGATTATCTACACCACAATAGCGAAATAACTCATCAAACTCATAGCTCATGCTAAAAAATGAAGGACCCATATCAAATGTAAATCCATCTTGCTTGATTTGATTAAGCCTACCACCTGCTTGGTGATATTTTTCCAAAATTTCTACTTCAAAACCCTTAGATGCCAAGCGCAAAGCCGTAGAAAGACCTCCTAAACCCGCACCTACTATCAGAACTTTTTTAGCCATCATATATACAGTTATTATTAAAATCCTAAAAACAAAAAAACGATAGACTAACCTAAAGGTTTAAAAAAAGTGAGTGAGAAATTGTTTATGACTCACCCACGTTCAAAAAAACTCCTTCACCACAATAAATAGGCAAAGGAGTTTTTTATAAGAATAAACATTATCACGTTTCAAGATAAGAACTAACAGTTCTGAAAGAACTGTTAGTTCTTATCTCTTTTAGTATTCCCAAACTTTGAAGTTTGTACTATACACGCTCGATAATCATTGCCGAAGCACCGCCACCGCCATTACAGATAGCAGCGAGCCCGTATTTGCCATTGTTTTGGTGTAATACGTGAGTGAGTGTTGTGAGAATGCGTGCGCCTGAGCAGCCTAGTGGGTGTCCTAAGGATACTGAACCGCCATTGACATTTACTTTTTCTATTGGTGCGCCAAACTCTTTATTAAAGGCAAGCGTAACTACTGAAAATGCTTCATTGACTTCATAAAAATCAATGTCTTCTTTGGTAAGTCCTGCACGCTCGAGCGCAATAGGTGCTGCTTTTACAGGTGCAGTAGTAAACCATTCTGGTTCGTGAGAAGCATCAGCAAATGAACGAATTTTAGCTATAGGTTTTAAGCCTAATGCCTTCATTTTTTCTTCGCTTACTAAGATAAGTGCAGATGCGCCGTCGTTGATAGTACTTGCATTAGCAGCAGTTACGCTACCGTCTTTGGTAAATACGGCACGTAAGCCCGGTACTTTATCAAAATTTACACGTCTGAACTCTTCGTCTTCGTTTACGATAATGGGGTCTCCTTTGCGCTGTGGAACTTCTACGGGTACGATTTCTTCTTTAAAAAGTCCTTTTTCAGTAGATGCTGCCGAGAGTTTATAAGAGCGCATAGCAAACTCGTCTTGCTCTTCGCGTGTAATGTTATATTTTTTTGCAGTAGCATCAGCACATACACCCATAGCATTGTGGTCGTAGGCATCTGTAAGTCCGTCTTTGGCAAGTCCATCTATAAGCATACCGTGTCCGTAGCCGTAGCCACCAAAACGAGCTTTATCGAGGTAGAACGGAATTTGAGACATGTTTTCCATACCACCGACGACAACAAGGTCATTCTGCCCAAGCATAATGCTTTGTGCGCCAAACATAGTAGCTTTCATACCCGATGCACATACCTTGTTGATGGTAGTACAAGGTACGGTATTGCTAATGCCCGCATATAAAGCAGCTTGTTTAGCAGGTGCCTGCCCGACGTTGCTTGAGATAACATTACCCATGAATACTTCTTGTACTTCTTTAGGATCAACGCCTGCTTTTTCTAATGCGCCTTTGATGGCGGCCGCGCCTAATTTAGTGGCGGATACAGAGGCTAAAGAACCGTTGAAGCTACCAAGTGGGGTGCGTACAGCTGCTACAATAAATACGTCTTTCATGAAATTTTAAGGTTTGATTGGGATTAAATAAAATGCGTTTGATGAAGTTGGTATAATAGAATATTTTGATTTGGATTATCACACTCACAATGATATGATATGAGTTATATACGCTATCACACAAACAAAATTCATAGAAGCGAAAATTTACGAAAAAAAAATGAGAATAAGAATTTTTTATACCAAAACTCTTTCATATTTTTATATTTAGTGCAAATTGCAGGCTAATTCGCTAAAAAAGCCAGTGATAAAACACTTACAGTGCGCACTTTATGAGGCATGAACAAAGAAGCACAGGCTTCTAAGGTAGAGCCCGTAGTAATTACATCGTCAACCAAAAGCACGTGAGTATCAGCAAACATATCAGGCGTATTGAGTTTGAAGGCTTTGGATACAGCCTGCCAGCGGTCTTCTTTGTTTTTGCGTGTTTGAGAATCGTTATGTGTTTGGCGTTCGAGGGCGTGCGTAAGCATAGGAATATTCCATACATCGGATAAGCCTTGACCAATATACTCACTTTGATTATAACCTCTTTTAGCTTTTTTATGTGGGTGTAGCGGTACGGGAATGATAAAATCAAAATTTATTTTTTCGGGGGCCTCCTCTTTGAGCGTCTCGGCGTAGTGGCAGGCGAGTTGGTAGCCAATTTCGGGTAGTTTTTCGTATTTAAAATGATGAATCAAACGTTGCACACGGCTACCCTTACGAAAGTACAAATAAGACCATACTTGATGAATAGGCACTCGCCCTACAAACTTATCTGCCAAAGCACTCTCGCTACGGCGATGAGAATGTGAATAAGGCAAATCCACAAGGCAATGCGTACAAATAAGTGCTTCGTTAGCCTCTAAAAGTTGGCGACAAGCCACACAGGTAACGGGATAAAGCAAAGAGGTAAAATCATGTAAGAGTTGCTTGAGTGCCATAACTTACAATAAAACTTGGGTAGAAATTACTTTTTAATATACGTTTTGCGAGCGGTCCATCTCTTCAATAATTTGTTCGAGATTTTCAAAAGCCAAGGTTTTTTGACGGCGATAATTAGCCACGCAAACAATATAATGCAATATCGTTACACCTAAGGTAATGCTTGCGTAGGTGGCGCTGCCTTTCCAAAATAGTAATACAGCAGACATAAACAAACCCAATAATGAAAAGAAAAATAACAGAAAACGAGTAACAGCAAACATGCTATAACTCACTTGCACTATACAGCCTGCCTGCCCGCAGCCCAAGACCTCTCCTTTGAGAATCGCTATAAAATTATTGGGTTCGCGAATCATACGGGTAAGTTTGAAATGAGATTTGGACATAAAACCATTAAACTTATATCGCTGCCAGTCTTCTTTATTTCTTTTTTCCCCAAGAGGTTTTACATTCTTTGCTAAGGCTTGCATTACCTGCTCAGCAGTGTAAGGCACGACAAGCGTACGCCGTTCATCGGACTCGAGCCATTTGCTTTGCTGCCTCAAATAGAAGCGATGGAAGCGGTTTGATATTTGGGTTATAATAGCAGACACCTTGAATTGATGGGGTTAGAAATTTAATGAATAAATTTTAAAAAATTGGGACTATTACTGCAATAGTTTAAATCATATTTGTTTGTATGCCACTTTATCTATACATAAGCCTCCTGCACGGCTTGCAAATGGTCAGATTCGTGCACAAAAGCGCCTTGCTCTTCGGTATTCATAAGCGAGAGCATGGCTTTAGCAACCTGCTTGCCTTCAATGCCTTTATATTTATCAGGAATCATAAAACTCAATGCTTTTGAGAGACCCTGTGCTATATCTTCGCCTATACGGCTATCATTTTTGCGTTCACCAAGTAGAAGCGAGGGGCGCAAAATATGAATAGCTTCAAAATCAAGCGTGCGCACCGCATCTTCTATCTCGCCTTTGACTCTGTTGTAATAGACAAGTGCCTTGGCATCTGCACCCATAGCAGTTACAATAGCAAATTTTGGAATAGCATTTTCGGCAGCCAAACGTGCAAATTCAAAGCAATAGGTATAATCTACTTTATAAAAAGCTTCGCGACTTCCCGCTTTTTTCATTGTTGTGCCTAAGCAACAAAAAGCGTGGTCGCCTTGTATTGATTTGGAATGAGCAGCTAAATTATCGAAATCTACGATTTTTTGTTCAATTTTCGAACTTGTTGTTTCTATTTTGCGTCGTAGCAACAAAATAATTTTTTCATAACGCTCGTCATGAATTAAATAATCGAGCAGTGCATTGCCAATAAGTCCAGTCGCACCTACAATAATTGCTGTTTTAGTAGCCATAATTTTTTTGTGTTATTTGTAAAGCATCAATACTATTTTGTGAAATAATATTACTACTTTAACGGAATCATTGAAAAAAATGTTCGCATAAGTAGCCTTATATTCAATATTTAAACGCTTAACAAATAGTACCGGCTCCTATAGGACTAATTTAGCAGCTAAAAAATGATACTTCATGTTTAGGGCAAAAGGCTTACAATCAAAAATTAAATGAGAGGGGGGGCAGACGGGTGTACGACAACTTTGCTAAATTAGCTCAGAAATATTATTTCTGGATAGAAAATATATAGTAGCATGAAATGGCATAAAAAAAATGGTAGTGTATAACAAGTAATGCTTAGAACTAACAGTTCTTTGAGAACTGTTAGTTTTGAAAGACTTTGAGCATTACATCTTTAAGACTACCAAAAAACCTTTACACAAAGAGACACTCAATTTATAGAGTAGCGATTTGTGTAAAGGTTTTTTGCGCTAAAAACACCAATTTTTAGTACTCTTCATCAACAGTAAGGAGCTGTTGCAATACTTCGTGGTCTATAGGGTCTATGGTTTCTTCTTTGATAAAGTTGCCATAAGCATCAAATCTGGCTACGAGCGTTTCGGTTACATAAGCCAAAAAAGAAGTAGGTTGCCCTTTGATTTCTACTTTTGTTGTAAAAACATGCTTTCCTTCATAATGCCCTTGCAGGTAGTTATGAATTTCTTCGGGCATAGTAGTGGGGTATAGCGAGGTTTTTGTCTCGACCCAGTTGCTCTCTTTGTCAAATTTAGCTACTTTGATAGTCTCGTCAGCCTGAAAAATAATATTGTGGTACTCCTTAATCAGGTGGTGACTTACGAGCGTAGCCCCTTTAAATTTTTTTTCAAAAGCCGCTTTTACATCAGCAGGTATGCTTTGTGCTTGTAGGGCTTGAAATGTACATAAGAAAGCGATTAGTAAGATACAAGTAAGATGTTTCATTCTCTTATCGTTTTTTTAGAATCTGGATATTCAAAATTGCGTAATGCGATATACGTAATAGATAAAATTTTTTAATCAACGACGTAAATATAAAAAAAATATTTGTTTCGTTTTCAAACTGACTGCCTTTTTCTTGTCAAGAACCTAAAAAAGTGGAATTTAAAATCCTTTTGGCTCTCAAAACCGCCTTATTGCAAAGCAAAAATGGGCATTAAGCATATTAGTATCTGTATAGCATTTGAGATAGCATTGCTTTATAGCATAATGCTCTTATACAAAATAAAACTACAAATACCTTTCCATAAATTAAGAAATTCAAAAAAAATATAAGCATAATAAAAAAATCTTAATGGCTTAACCCTCAAATCGAATAAAGCCAGTGTAGCGCACGCTTCAAAATAGCTTACTGAAAATGAGTTATTTCATAGTAAAATTTTTCAATAAAAGACTTTTTTAGTAATTTTGCAAAAGCCTGTCATAGTTACTACCACGTTTAGCAATTTATCAAGCTATTAAACGGTTTTTCGTCTGTTTGGATATACATACAAGGAAGCACAAGCAAATTTAATTATATGTTACAGATTCAAATCAAACGTGATAATCTTTAATGATTAGGCATTTTTATATTTGATTTTTATTATTGATAGCCAAAAAACACGCTACACACATGCAAACAATAAGCACAACAACGGATACATCATTGAGCGAAACTTTACATAGATTAGGTATTATAGACCGCAACGCCCCCTACGCTACGGGTCAAAAATGGGGAACAGCTGCCAAAGATGCAAAAACAGCAGAAATTCACTCGCCGGTCAATGGTGAGCGAATCGCTACAGCTACCTTTGCTACCGAGCAAGATTACGAAACCGTTATACAAGAAGCTCAAAAATCTTTTGCCGTATGGCGCACTATGCCCGCGCCCAAAAGAGGCGAAATTGTAAGACAATTTGGCGATACGTTACGCCAACATAAAGAAGACTTGGGAAAACTCGTGAGTTATGAAATGGGTAAAATTTATCAAGAAGGATTGGGCGAAGTACAAGAAATGATTGATATTTGCGATTTTGCTGTGGGGCTTTCGCGCCAACTCTATGGATTTACAATGCACTCCGAACGCCCCGAGCATCGTATGTATGACCAGTATCACCCACTTGGTATCGTAGGAATTATTTCTGCCTTCAACTTCCCCGTGGCTGTATGGGCTTGGAACGCTATGTTGGCAGCGGTTTGTGGTGATGTTTGTATATGGAAACCTTCTGAAAAAACACCGCTTACTGCTATCGCTTGTCAAAACCTTATCAATCAAGTACTGAAAAAAAATGACCTCCCCGAAGGAATTTTTTCATTGATTATTGGAGATGCTTCTATCGGAAAACTTATGGCAGAAGATACACGTATGCCACTTGTATCAGCTACAGGTTCGACGCGTATGGGAAAATCCGTAGGTGCAGCCGTAGGCGCGCGCTTAGGAAGAGCATTGCTTGAGCTTGGTGGTAATAATGCTTTGATTATTACAGAACATGCCGATTTAGAAAACGCTATACGCGCAACTGTATTTGGTGCTGTAGGTACTTGCGGGCAGCGTTGTACCACAACACGCCGACTTATCGTGCATGCAAGTCGTTACGATGAAGTCAGAGACCGCTTGATGCGTATTTATCAGACGCTCAAAATTGGTAATCCGTTGGATAGCCAAACACTCGTAGGCCCCCTTATTGATGCCGATGCCGTGAGTAGCTTTCAGCAAGCATTAGCAGATGTACAAAAAGAAGGTGGTAAAATGCTTACAGGGGGAGAAGTACTTGATATGCCCGAGTTGCAAGGCGGGCATTATGTAAAGCCCGCTATTGTAGAAGCTAAAAATGAGTATAAAACCGTGCAAGAAGAAACCTTTGCACCCATTTTATATCTTATACGCTACGAGGGCGGTATAGAAGAAGCAATTGCTATTCAAAATAACGTCAAGCAAGGACTCTCATCAGCCGTATTTACGCAACATTTGCTCGAAGCAGAGGCATTTTTATCACATAGTGGCTCCGATTGCGGTATTGCTAATGTCAATATCGGTACATCTGGTGCCGAAATTGGAGGAGCTTTTGGCGGTGAAAAAGAAACAGGCGGCGGACGAGAATCAGGTTCCGACGCTTGGAAAGTATATATGCGTCGCCAAACCAATACCATTAACTACGGGCGCACTATGCCATTGGCACAAGGTATTGAGTTCGATATTTAAAATAAGATTTTATACTACATAGACATTGGCTAGCCAGAAATAACATTTCTTTGAGAAATCTTATTTCTAAGCCCTTTTTTTCCATAGCGGATGGGCAAACCCCACCCGCTATGGAAAAATGTATAGTGGTACGAAATGCACTTCATAAAAATTACAATCAAATTTGATTG
>JAFIER010000205.1 GCA_020832465.1 Bernardetiaceae bacterium | reverse complement strand
AGAAATCCTCTTTTAACTCCTTATCTAAGATTGGAATTAATTTTATGAGCTGATGTACCGCCTCTTCAAAGTTCTCATTTTCTAATAAAGCTGCCTCTAAGGATAAGTCATTGAAGTAAATTTTCATAAGCCTAAAATAATGGATAAGTCGGTATCAATTTGGTCAAAAAAGCCTGTAATATTATTATCATATAGTTCTTTGGTGTTTAGTCGGGCATTTTCTGTGATAGGAATATCAAATACAATAGAGTTGCCCTCCCCTTTTTCTGTTTTGGTAAAATAAAAAACCTTTGCATTTTGAGCAGAGATTTTTTGTTTTTTTAGTGCGATTCGCATACCATTGATAATATGTTCGCTGTGGGTTTCGCAAAAAATCTGTACGCCACTTTGAGCCGATAGTGCCATCATCTCGCCTAGTTTGGATTGCCCTTTGGCGTGTAAATGCGCTTCGGGATTTTCGATAATGAGTAAATCCCCTTCTTTGGCGATAAGTAATACCAATACAATCGGGAAAGTATATGATAAGCCAAAACCTACATTCCTTGCCTTGATGTCTTGCCCTAAACTGTATGCAAACAAGGGTCTGATACTGCTTTTGTTCACATCACTATATTCGGCTTTAATTTTTACATTAGGACTGATTTCGGACATCCAAGCATTGACTTGACTTTCTAATCGAAGGGTATTTTTTATAGATTCATGAGCTAAGTTGGCAGCGGCTATATCCTCTTCGCGTCTTTCCCAAAAATATTGTAAAGCAAACTCGCCTGCTGTACCTAAATTTTTATTATCCACCTCGCTCATATTTACTTTGAGTTCGTCTCTGGGTCCTACTCGCTCGGCTTGAATGTACTGAAACTTTCTTTTTGAAAATAGTGCCTCATTGACGAATAAAGCCATAGGACTCCCAGCGAGCGTTACGGGGATTTCGCTATAAGTTTTGTAATCGATATAATCTGCTTGAGTTTGGATACAAAGTGTCTTGTTGCACCGAAAATCTATATCTATTCCGATAAAGGCTTCTTCTTGTGCGAAGTTGTGGTATATAGCATCAGCATAATTACCAATATTAGCGTAATTGCCTACCAAGATGAGCTTCTGCTCTGTAAGCAATTGGGCATAAGACTGTTTGAGAACCAATAAGGTTTGAATCAAAGAAGATTTTCCCATACCATTCAGACCGCTCAAAATATTTAGGTTTGCACAATTTATCTGAATATTTTGTAAGGATTTGAAATTTTTTATCTGAATATTTTTTATCATTTTACGATATTTTTTACAAGCTCTTCAATCGTTCTAAATCTTGTTTCTAATGCACCAATATTGTAGGCTTTACTATTTTCTATGCTTTCCGCAAAGACCTTATTTTCGGATAAGGCTTGTGATTGCCTTAGTACTTCTTGTTTTTTATCCACCAATTTCTCTCTATCGGACTGCTCTAATTGGGCAACGGCATGAGACCATATTTCATAAAGAATTTGTGTAAAATTTTCATTATCAAGCCCTACACTATTTTTTCTAAACAAATCATGCCCAAAAATTTTATCTAATGCAAACAACGCCTCACCAAAATCATTAGCATAAGTTTCTAAATCCTTATCTACAATAGTATTTATCTTGGTCATGGCATCGTCTAAAAAATCAGTCATATCGGGTTTGTAGTTGCTGTAGTGTGTCATGCGAAATGCTGCATAGCGCAAAACAAACTCACGGTCTTTCATACGACTAATTTCCTTCGGACTTAAAGGCATTACTTTTCTAAAAATCGATAAATTTGCGAGTTTTTGTAAGTACTCAGTAGGCTTACCAAAATTAAGTGCGTGCCGAATTTCTTGTTTTTCTAAAGTCAAAGAGCTTGTATTGATAGATCTAAAAATCTTATAAGTAACTTCCATAGGTGTAGGATTCTCTACCTGATAAGCAATAATTTCGTACTCTTCTATATTCCTTTGTGCCCATCTCGGAAGCCCACTAAAAGTTTTACCTTCAAAATCAGATTTAGGTAAATAATACAAACTTTCCAGCTCTAATTGATTATTGACAAAAGCATGAATCGTACTTAGACGCTGCAAACCATCTATAATGAGCCATTTAGCAGGATTGCGTGCCTCAAAATAAAAGGCTGGAATAGGCTGCTTGACAATCAATGCCTCAACTAGTCGACTTTTGACATCATCTTCCCATAAACCCGCACTGCGCTGAAAATAGGTATTTGTCTCAATATTGATTTCACCATATTTGATGCGCTTCAGAATTTTATCCAAAGTCATTACGCCTTGTTTGATATTAATTTGACTAATATCGACCTCCCTCGTATCTGCTCTTGCCCCCTCCTGCTTAAAGTGTTCAAAATTTTCTAAGTTTTCGGGGATAACAATTTTGCCAACCAGATCAAGGCTTTTACCAATATCAGCTATTTTCCGTAACTTTTCTTTAAAAAATGCTTGCCATTCTTTTTTTTCAAAAAAAGAGGTCAAATAAGATACTCCGCCTCTTATGATTAAAATATTGGCAGAAGGCAAAACAGTATAAGATGCTACATATTTTTCAGCCCGAGACAGTTGATTAGCATCAAATCTATGAATGCGAAATGTTTCTAAATCTATCAAAAAATCGCCATATTGTATTATTTTGTCTTGATATCCTCGATAAAGTTTTTTGAATACATTCTCTCTAATAAACTTAGGATTTACCGTACTTTTGGCATCAAAAACATCTAACGTCTTGATATATAACACATAATGATCGCCTGGCTTAAAACTTGTTACAAAATCAAGCTTTGATAGTTGCTCAACTCCACAAAAGATATCATCTGCTAATTCCCTTAGTTCCATACAATTTTATAGCATTTGTTTTGACTACTCGGTTTATAAGTGTTTGCTAAGCCATTAGACAGTTCTTTAAGAACTATTAGTTCTGCTCATAAAATATACCGTAGTATAACTAATTACTAATAGCCACCTTATTCAAGATTTTATCTATTAAATCATGACTTGTAACTCCTTCTGCTTCGGCTTCAAAAGTAAGTAAAATACGGTGGTTAAATACATCATAAGCCATTTCTTTGATGTCCTCTGGGAGTACATAATCACGTCCTTCCATAAATGCCAATGCTTTTGCCCCCCTATTGAGTGCGATGCTTGCCCTTGGTGATACGCCATACTGTATGTACTGCGCCTCGTTTTTAAGTCCATATTCTGCGGGCGTGCGTGTGGCAAAAATGAGCTCAATAATGTATTTTTCTAAGGACTCAGAAAGTGTTACCTGATTGATAGCATCGCGAATTTGAAAAATTTCAGGTTTGCTCAGCACCTTCTTTGGCTCTCCCGCAAAAGACATATTCGCCATGCGTCGCATCACCTCGAGCTCGTCTGCTTTGTCAGGGTAATTGACATATACTTTGAGCATAAAACGGTCGACCTGCGCTTCAGGCAGTGGATAAGTGCCCTCCTGCTCAAGTGGGTTTTGAGTTGCCATAACAAGAAACGGACGGTCGAGCTGAAAACTTGTCTCGCCAATCGTAACTTGCTTCTCTTGCATGGCTTCCAAAAGGGCTGCTTGCACCTTAGCGGGTGAACGGTTTATCTCGTCAGCTAAGATAATATTGGCAAATATAGGCCCCTTCTTTACTTCAAACTCACTTTTAATTTGATTGTAAATCATTGTACCAATCACATCAGAAGGCAAAAGATCAGGCGTAAACTGTATGCGTTGAAAATCCAGATTCAATACTTCTGAAAGCGTCGTAATTGTGAGCGTTTTGGCAATACCAGGCACGCCCTCAAGCAATATATGCCCTTGTGTAAAAAGCCCTATCATAAGGCGACTAATCATGTGCCGCTGCCCGACAACGACTTTTCCCATTTCTTCATATACACGTTGGATTTTTTGTTGTAAATCCTCGTGTGCTTCCATTGATGTGTCTTGTGTATCCTGCTCCATATTTTTTATTTAATCGATAGTTTTGTACTGCAAAATCAAAAATACCATATCTATGATGAATTACAAAAGATTATAACGTTAAAATTTTGCAAAAATATAGACTCCCCCCCTTATACAAAAGAAAAATACGCAATAATGTTGAAGTTATAAGCAAATTATTGTAATTTAGTAGCTAAAATCCTTGAGGGGCAGCCTTAAAACCTGCTTGCAAAAGTATTTTTATACACCAAAATTGAGTGTACGACAGCTTTGCTTCATTGTAGATTTCCGAAGCTGGAGCTTCGGGCTACAATTTGCGAAAACTGTTAGTGCTTGATGCTTAATAAGTTATCGTACACCCCTTGACGTACACCCACTGACATTTATTTACTCTATTATTTAATTCATTTTTTTTATCTTATGCAAAAACTATATTACAACTTATCGCTCGCTTTAGTGGCTTGCTTATGCCTTGTAGCCTGTGGAGGTAGCACAACAACTACTACAGAACCTATAGATAGCACGAACGATAGTAGCCTTATTTCCCCTGCCGATGCGGTTGCCGAGACGGACAACACTACACTAAATCCTGCATTTGAAAGTTTACTGACCCATTTCGAGTCTTGTGAAAACCTCGAACGATTTTTTAAAGCCGACCCCTGCACTAAACTTAAAGAATACGAAAATGAGGAAGCCAAGCAAAAACTCAAAGCTATTGCAGAAACTATGCGCGAGCTTGGCATAGATAACAAACCATTGCGCTACCTCGATACAGAATCTTTTCTCAGCGAAACGCTCAATCATTATGTAGATAGAATGGTAGTTAGCGATATGTATCGCACTGAATGGAATGATTTAATTTTTATTTCGTTTGGCACTAAAGAAGCCGTACCTGCTATCGAGCACATGTATGTCCTTGTGTTTAATAACCAAGGAGAGTTTCAATCGGCTTTTACGAATTATAACCTCTCAAGAGGCACAGGCGTGGAAAGTACCTTAGAAGTCGAAGCGGTAGAAGCTACAGATACCCAAATCAAAATATTGATGCACGCAACAGAAGATATATTGCGAGAAGAGGAGTTTAGCGAAACCAAAGGGGATTTTTACCTCATCAACGCCAAAGGTGAAGTGAGTTATGACAATAGCCAAAAACAAAATCTATAAATTATAAATATTGACTGTATTTTGTTTTTCAACAAAAAAGTATCAAGCACTCACAGTGCAGTTAGCAACCGTTTCATAACTCAATCGTAAATTTTTAGAAATAACATTTCTGGCAGAAATGTTATTTCTAAAACTGTTAGTGCTGAAACCATCTAAGTTACTTTGCCGGCTTGTAAGGTACACTTTTTTTATTTAAGCCTTGCGCGTAACATTTGTATGTATGTATTAAGTGGTGTTTTTCGCGCGGGCAGTAGTGGCATTCTTTCTAATCTTTGATGTGCCATTTCAAAATAAGATTCACTGAGGTTTTCACAGGCTTTACCAGCTTCGAGCTCGTTATATATGTTTCTTACACGCTCAATTTTTTCTTCGTCAGCAATTGTATGATCTTGTAATGCCTGCTCGAGAGTTTGCTTTTGCTCGGGGTTGGCTTGCTCGAGTGCGTATAGCAGTAGATAAGTTTTCTTGGCTTCTAAAATATCGCCTCCGCACCGCTTACCAAATACAGAGGGGTCGCCATAGACATCTAAATAATCGTCTTTGAGTTGAAATCCAATACCTATTTCTACACCAAAAGCACCCAATTCGTCTACAATTTCTGCGGTTGCGCCTGCAAGTATTGCGCCCGCTTCCATACAAAAACCGAGCAGTACGGCAGTTTTTTGCTTTATCATATCCAAATAATCTTGAATACTGACTTGCTGTTGGGTCTCGAAGTTCATATCTTTTTGTTGCCCTTCGCAAAGCGCAGTTGCCATTAGGTTAAAGCGAGTGAGCAGCTCGATGCATCTTTCGCTATTTGTATCTAAAAGCAATTGATAGGCTTTGATAAGCATTACATCGCCCGAGAGTAGTGCAATATTTGTATTCCATTTTGTATGCACGGTTTCTTTTCCCCTTCGTAGTGGTGCATTATCCATAATATCATCGTGCAAAAGAGTAAAGTTATGAAAAACTTCAACAGCAAGGGCGGCGGGCATAGCATGCTCACGCCATTCATCATCAAAAAGTGCGTAAGCAAGCAAAGTAAGTACGGGGCGCATACGCTTTCCGCCTAAATCTAAAATATAACGAATCGGTTCGTAAAGTTCTTGGGGCTGTGTGCCAAAATGATATTCGGCTAAAGCCTTTTCAATATCATCGGGTAGGAGACGGAGGTCTAAATGCGGAAGGTAATTTTGCATCAGTATAAAATTTGTATCTAAATTTGGAATAATAATGACCGTAGTATGGCTTCTATATCTGTCAGTTTTGATAAACTGGCAGTACATAAAAGTCTGTTTTACAGTTTTTTAGTGTCTATTTCTTGACAAAGCTCGACGAGCACACCATTAGTAGATTTTGGGTGCAGGAAGCAAACAAGTTTGTTGTCAGCACCTTTTTTAGGCACATCGTTAAGTAGCTCAAAACCCTCTTGGCGCAGGCGTTCCATTTCTTGTAAAATGTCATCTACATCATAAGCGATATGATGAATGCCCTCTCCTTTTTTGTTTACAAACTTGGCAATAGCACTCGTCTCTGCACTCGCTTCGAGGAGCTCGATTTTGGTTTCGCCAATTTGAAAAAAAGAAGTTTTTACGGCTTCAGAATCTACAGCTTCTACCTTATAATGAGGCTTACCGAAGAGTTTTTCAAACAAAAGATTCGAGGCTTCTATATCTTTGACGGCAATGCCGATATGTTCTATTTTGCGTATCATTTTCGTATCGTAAAAGTCAGAAATAATATTTTTAAAGAAAAACAGCCCTTAGAAGTTCGGAGAGCACGAACTCCGCAGCTCCCTATCTACAGCTTATCGTCTTAAAAAGGTAAATTTACGCATTTTCAAATAAAAGATGCTTGTTTTAAGGGATTTTATTTGCCACTACTTGTAAAGCCTTAGAACTAACAGTTTTCGAAAAACTGTTAGTTCTGAAACCTTGTTTCTTTGTTTTTATGCAGATGCCTGCCTATGTAGTAATATAATTTTGTTGATACAAAAATTTAAAGACCGATGCCAATACTAAATCCAATACGGGGTAGGATACCCTCATAGCGTCTTGAAAAAATGCCGTCATCAAAATTATTTGAACGGCTTGCACCGCCATTGATACGCAAACCGCCACCAGCATACATATCAAACATTACATTTTCCCAAAGCGAAAACTGATAGCCGAGCAGAAAGCCAAATCCTAAATTTGTAATTTCCTCTTTGCGCACTACTTCTTGCATTCTGCCTCCCGTAACGGGGTTATCAATCCAGATAAAATCCGTCTCTTCTATATCAAAATACTCTAAACGGGTATAAGCGCTCAAATATGCACCTTGCTGGATAATATTTCCATTTTCCGTCTTTTTAACTTTGATTTGTGGTGTATAACGTCGATATTGCAACTCCAAACCACCACCTAATACTGCATCTCCGTTGAGGTTAGAGCGGTTGAAAGTAGGGGCAGCCCATACCTGAAACGCATTTTTTCTATCCTCCGAGATGCGCTCGAAGCCGAACTGTAAAGTGCTAAAAATAAAATGCTGAGGCGAGATTTTAAAAATATTTTGCGTCATTTTTAAATCTTCTGTCTCTTGCTGGGCTTGCGCCAAAAAACAGGTGCTTATAAAAAAGCAAAACAAAATGCAGATTTTTTTCATTTAATCTTTTGGGTTTGGGTAGTTTAAAAATTGATATAGGTTGCATAGAGCAATCTCAAGCATATACGTTGAATCGAGGAGATTCGATGCTTTTTATGCCCAGTTCGAAAAATATTTTTTAGGTACGCAATACATTACAAAAATTTGATATAATGCAAAAAAAACTCCTACTTCAGTTTGTTATCTTGCTACTAAGCTGTTTTTCAATAACGCTTGAATCGCTCAAAGCGCAGTCTTTTCCCAAAGCAAGTGGGCTGCCCGAAGGCGAAATTAGACAAAAATTATTGCACCTCCAAACACTTGGCTCGGTGCTCTATATCGCTGCACACCCCGACGACGAAAATACACGCCTACTCGCCTACCTCGCGCAAGATAAAGGCTATCAGACCCACTACCTCTCGCTCACAAGAGGCGACGGAGGGCAAAACCTTATCGGTAGTGAAAAAGGGGCTACACTCGGACTGATACGCACACAGGAGCTCCTCGCCGCCCGTCGCATAGATGGTGCAAAGCAAGTTTTTTCAAGGGCTAATGATTTTGGATACTCAAAAACGCCCGAAGAAACCTTAGAAATATGGGATAAAGATGCCGTACTTGCCGATATGGTACGTTGCATCAGAACCCTACGCCCTGATGTGCTGATTACAAGATTTTCGCCCACAAGAGGGGGGACGCACGGACATCACACAGCCTCAGCACAGCTTGCTATGGAAGCCTTTGATGCCGCTGCCGACCCGAAGCAATTTGCAGAACAACTCGAGCAAGGACTCGATATCTGGCAGCCCAAACGCCTTTATTGGAATATCTCAAGCTGGTTTTTTAGGGATAAGCAAGAAGAGTTCGAGAAGCTCAAACCCGAACTTTTAGCGATGAATATCGGTACTTACAATCCCTTTCTCGGAAAATCTTATGGTGAAATTGCCGGCGAAAGCCGAAGTATGCACAAAAGCCAGGGCTTTGGCGCAGCGCGCACTACAGGCGATATAGAAGAATACTTGCAACTGCTCAAAGGCAAAGCAGCTGAGGGTGATATGTTTGATCAAATTGCTACAGACTGGACGCGCGTACCAGGAGGTGAAATTATCGGTAAGCACCTCGAGAAGGCTTATGAGCATTTTGATATTCAAAATCCAAAAGCTACAGTAAGCTCCCTCCAGCGTGCACTAAAAGCGATGCAGCACCTCAAGGCTGATTTTTATGTACGGCAGAAAAAAGCAGATATTGAAGAGTTGATACAATATCTTTGCGGTTTGCATATCGAGTTGCTTGCCAAAGATTATAGCATAGCACAAGGCGATACAGCTAAGCTCGAGCTCGAGCTTATCAATCGCTCGGCAATAGACATCAAATTGCTATCAGCTCAATTTTCAGATAAAAGTAAGCTGGTGCTCAATGAAAAAATACCATTATCAAAAAATAAAAAACAAAAATTTACACACAGCCTCAGCACCCAAAACCTCCCACTCACTCAACCTTATTGGCTCGAGAAGCCCCCTACCTATGGCATGTTTGAGGTCGAAAACCCCGAGCTTATCGGTAAGCCCGAGAATGATGCCACAGTTTTTGTAGATTGTGTACTCGAAATTGAAGGTATAGTAGTATCTTATCGCATTCCCGCTTTTTACAAATGGACAGACCCCGTCGAGGGGGAGTTGCATCGCCAGTTGGAAATTCTGCCACCGCTTACACTTAATTTTTCCGAGCCTGTATTGCTATTCAAACAAAAAGACCGCAAGCAAATCAAGCTAAGAGTCAAGTCGCATACATCAAAATACAAAGGCGCAGTGCGCTTCGAGCTTCATAACACGGACGAGGCTAAGCCTACGGGCGAGTGGAAAATTACACCAGAAATACTGGAGCTAAATTTTGATAACAAAAACGAGGAGCAAACTTTTTATATCGAAGTCGAAGCACCTAATGATGCAGAACTGGTCTTGCTTAGCGCAAGGCTCGAGGGGCAGCCCTTGCGTAGCCTTAGCCGCATTGAGTATCAGCATATTCCTACGCAAACCCTACTGCCCGAAGCTACAGTAAGCCTTCGCAGTCTGGAGCTAAAAACGGAGAATGAAAAAATTGGATACATTCAAGGTGCAGGCGATGAGATTCCCGAAGCCCTTCGCCAAGTGGGCTATGAGGTTGAAATGTTAGATTTATCTGCCATAGATAGTGCATATTTACAGCAATTTGATGCGATTATTACAGGCGTACGTGCTTATAATACGCAGGAACGACTTGTGCATGAGCAAGCCAAACTATTAGCTTACGTAGCGCAGGGGGGTACTTTGATTGTGCAATACAATACCTCTCACGCACTGCTACTGCCTGCTGAGAAAATAGCACCTTATCAATTAGTACTCTCACGTGATAGAGTTACTGTAGAGGACGCAAAAGTCAGTATTTTAGAGCCAGAGCATGCTGTTTTTCATTATCCTAACAAAATTAGTGATGCTGATTTTGAAGGCTGGGTGCAGGAGCGCGGTCTGTATTTTCCAAACGAGTGGGACGAGACGCATTTTACAGCCCTACTCTCTTGCCACGACCCCGAAGAGCCCGCACGCAAAGGCGGCTTACTGCTTGCAAACTACGGTAAAGGAACATTTATCTATACGGGTTACTCTTGGTTTAGGCAATTGCCTGCTGGTGTAAGCGGGGCTTATCGTATTTTTGCCAATCTTATTGCTGGTGGGCACAAAGCAAATTAAACTTGCTTAAATTTCAGTTTTAGAAAATTAGGCAAAACTTTTGCAATACATCAGATTAAATCGTATTTTTATATTTTGAAAATCAAAACAATAGGCTTATAAGTTTGAAGCTGCAGTTTTGGTAAAATGTAGAAAAAAAACAAAAAAAATGTTGTTTATCCAAACAAGTTTGTATCAATTCCGTAAAACACTTATATATGAAAATCATAGAACAAAAATTAGACAATTATCTGATTTTGAAAATTCAAGGTGAGCTCGATGCCTCCTCTTCTATTACATTAGATAATGCGCTTGAGCGTGCTATACAGTCTAATACAGAAAATATCTTAGTAGATTGCGCAGAGCTTGCGTATATATCCTCGCCTGGTATAGGAGTCTTTACCTCCCATCTGGACGAGTGCATGACCCGTGATATTGCTATCGTACTCTTTAATACGATACCCAGTGTCCGAAAAGTTTTTAGCATTTTGGGTTTAGATGCTATTATTCCCATTGTCAGTTCTGAAAAAGAAGCCAAATCTATAGCCGATGGCAAAACGCATTCAAATACCATGTCTTAAAAATAATCTCAAAAAAGTGAGAGATTTTGTAGAGTCTTTTCTCAAAGACCATAACGTATCCGCTATGGATATTCAGCTTATGGTCTTAGCCGTAGATGAGCTTTGCGCAAATGTCATTATTCACTCTCACAATTGCAACCCCAGAGACCACATAGAAGTAAGCGTTACGAACAAAGACAATAATTTTGTATTTGAAATTCGTGATAGTCACGATGCGCCTTTTAATTACGAAGACTATAAAGCACCTGAAATGCAAGAAGTCATTAAAGAACGAAGAGGTAGTGGAATGGGGCTTATTTTGGTGCGTAATATTGTCGATGAAATTCAATACGAAAGAGACGGCACGAATAATATTTGCAGAGTCTCGAAACGTTTCTCGCCTTATGATGATAAAATAGGCGAATAAAATTTAGCACTAACAAGTCCTGGCAAAACTGTTAGTGCTAAATTTTTACTAAGGAAGCATCACGTCTAAGAAATACACTACCCAAAGTTTTTCGCCGTGTTTGGTGTCCTCACCAAACACAACCTAAAATCAGATAGGCAGGTTATTTCAAAGCCCATTTTTCCATAAGGCTTCTGCCGATTGTTTTTTATTTTTGTGAGCAGGTCTCGGTCTTTTATTAGAGTTATCTACAAAAATGAGGATTTTTTAAAATATTCAGGCGTAGATAGCTTGTTTTTTACAAATCTTTATCGTAATATTGCAATAACAAAATCAATAAAATTATGGGTGCAAGTAAATCCTCTTATTTTACAGCCTCTCAAAATGAGTTGGCGCGTTGCTTTAAAGCTTTAGCCCACCCCGCCCGCATTGCGATTATAGCGCATCTGCTGGAGGTTGAGGCTTGTGTGTGTGGCGATATTGTAGAAAAACTACCTCTATCTCAGCCTACGGTATCTCAACATTTACGCGAGCTCAAAGAAGTAGGGCTTATTAAAGGTAGCATTGAAGGTAATCGCATTTGTTACTGTTTGGATAAAACGGCTTTTGCAAACATGCAACATTATTTTGACCTTATTTTACAACACAAAAATGCCTCTGAGTGCTGCTAAAAGAAGTAAAATTTACATTTTTCATGGGCGCATCTTTAACTTATAGAAATAACATTTCTTTGAGCAATGTTATTTCTGGAGGGCGAATGTATAGTATTATATCATTTTATCATCAAAAACATCATTTTACTATAAGATTATCAGAATTTAAAACGGCATTGAGCCAAGTACAACAACTTCACTTTGAGCTTCCCTCGGGCGAGCTCGTGCCTGCTCATTTCCATATCACAGAAGCGGGGTTGCTTACTAAGCATTTTATAGATTGTGGTGGCACAGTGCGCAAAGAAAAACGAGCGACTTTTCAACTCTGGTCTGCGAATGATACCGACCACCGATTAGCAGCTGATAAACTACTCAAAATCATAGACATAGCACAGCCACTTTTTGAAGAGGAAGATCCTGAGATAGAAATTGAGTATCAGCAGGAAAGCATCAATAAATACGGACTCACTACTAAAGGTGCGCATTTTAGTTTGACCCCGCTCCAAACCGACTGCCTCGCCAAAGAAAAATGCGGCATTCCGCCACAGCCTAAAAAGAAGATGAAGATTTCAGATTTGCAAAATCAACAAGCCTGTGCACCTGGTGGTGGCTGTTGCTAAGGCTATGTCGTAAAAAGTAACAGTTTTTGAAAATCTGTTACTTTTTTGCTTTTTTATATTTTTTCAATAGACGTAACTACTCATATCTTGGGGACTCGGTTTGTGTTTGGTGAGGACAGCAAACACGGCTATAATAAATAGATATTGAGTACCGAATTTTAGAAATAACATTTCTGGCAGAAATGTTATTTCTAAAATTCAATAGCTTTTAAATACCTATGATACCCACTTTTGAGCACCTGAGTAGTTACCAATAGACTTTACATTTGATTTTGTAGTCTGAACTTTCCAAGTATTTCAAATATTGGAAGGTTTGATTATCAAGTGGTTAGTACTAATATTGGAACGTAATAATATTTAATAACAAAACAAGAAATGGGAAATTTTGAACGCTACCTCACGCTTTGGGTGGGGATTTGTATTGTTGTCGGTATTGTTGTGGGTTCTTTTTTTGGAGATTCTATAGCATTTTTGAGCCGTATGGAAGTGGCTAAGGTCAATATCCCAGTAGCGATACTTGTATGGCTTATGATTTATCCGATGATGGTTCAGATAGATTTTTCTTCTATCAAAGATGTATCAAAAAATTGGAAGGGCTTAAGCCTTACCGTTGTTATCAACTGGCTCATTAAGCCTTTTACAATGGCATTTTTTGCGTGGATATTTTTTGATAAAATTTATGCCGCTTGGATAGCACCAGATTTAGCTCAGGAGTATATCGCTGGTGCAATTTTGTTAGGGGCTGCGCCTTGTACTGCAATGGTTTTTGTGTGGTCTTATCTTACAAAAGGCGATGCAAACTTTACGCTTGTACAAGTTTCGGTTAATGATTTGATTCTGCTTGTGGCTTTTATTCCGATAGTGCGCCTGTTATTGGGGATTACGAATATCGAGATTCCTTATGATACACTAATTTTGTCAGTCGTAGTTTTTATCGTTGTTCCTTTGCTGGCTGGCTATATAAGCAATCGGATTTTGCTGCGTCAAAAAGGTGAAAAGTGGTTTAAAGAAGTATTCTTGCATCGGCTCAAGCCTGTGTCTATGATTGCATTGCTCACGACCCTTATCTTACTTTTTGCCTTTCAGGGCGATAAGATTGTAGATAATCCGTTGCATATTTTGCTTATAGCTGTGCCACTCACGATTCAAACATATTTTATCTTTTTTATCGCTTGGTTTGCAGGTCGCTATCTCAAACTTTCACATCAAATCTGTGCACCCGCTGCGATGATTGGTGCAAGCAACTTTTTTGAGCTAGCGGTTGCTGTAGCTATTGCACTCTTTGGACTCAATTCGGGCGCATCGCTGGCTACAGTAGTTGGGGTTTTGATAGAAGTCCCCGTGATGCTATCCCTTGTAGCATTGGCTAATAAGTGGAAGTATTGATCATAGCATTTGATTTAGCCATAAAAAATGGGCTTAGAAATACCCTTTCTCTGCGAAATGTTATTTCTAAGCCCA
>JAFIER010000183.1 GCA_020832465.1 Bernardetiaceae bacterium | reverse complement strand
GTTACAGAATTTAATAACCTTATTAAAAATGTTTCCGTAAATATTTTTGAAATTGAAACAGAAATAAAAAAATCAGAAATTGATGCCGAAATAAAAAACCTGAAAACACAAAATGAAGATAAAGGTATTGAATTAAGTCGTTTTATTGAACAAGAGGAAAATAAATTGTCTGAAAAAGAAAAAAATAGAGCAGAGAATTTAAAAACATTTTTAGCAAAACATGACAAAAAAGAATCTGAATTAGCCTCTTTTAAAGCGGAATTAATTCAAAAAGCAGGTAAAAAAAATAAGAAGAAAAATCCCGGAGAAGAAGAAAAATCTGGCGAAACATTGAAACAATTGCAAGATATTGAAGGTTTTAATTTTAGAAATAAATTCGAAGATGAAAAGAAAAAATTTCAAAGAGAAATAAGAGAAATTGAACAAAAAATTGAACGCAAAGAAAAGGAAAAATCAAAAATCGGAAATGAACAAGAACAGCAAATTTCTTCACTAAATAGTATATTATCAGAAAAAGAAGACAAATCAAAAAATAAAAAAACTGAATTTTCTATTTCTGAAAATTTATTACGTTTACCAAAAATAGGAGAATTACACGAACAAGGTAATCAAAAATATCTTGCCATAGAATTTTGGGAAGATTATGAAATCGGAAAACAAGAAATCGAACTTTTTAATGCAAAACTTTGTGCTAAACCTTAATAAATAAAAATTATGGCAGAACAAACAATTACAATAGAAATTGACGAAAACGGCAAAATAAAAGCCGAAACCGAAGGTATAAAAGGCGAAATGTGTCTTGATGAGCTTCAAAAATTACTCGAAGATTCTGGTGATTTGCAATCAATGAATAAAACTGATGAGTTTTACCAAAATCAAACAATTAACGTAAATAATAAAATTCAAAACAAAAAACTATGAGTGCAGTAGTAAAAACTACAACGCCTTTTATCAACAAAGAAATGCTATTGCAAGCATTGGATTGTTTGGATTTCAAATACACCATAAAAGGAAATGAAATCGTAACTGAACGTGTTGATTATTACGGCAATCAGAAATTTGTTTTAACAAACGGTCGTTATCAATTTTTGCACGATAGCAGTGCTAATAGGACTGTTTATCCTTGGCGAAATTTAAATATTAAAGAGTTTAAAACTGTTAGTAATTTTCTAGTAGCCGTTGAAAAAGAATACAATCGCATTTATGCCGAAAAACTTGCAGAATTAGAACGAATACGTCAAGAACAACTTGCAGAACAAGAACGTATTAGATTGGAAGAAGAAATGAAACGAATTGAGCAAGAACGTATTGCTTATGTAGAAAAACAAAAACAAGCAATTATTCAAAAGGCAAAGGAACAAGGTTACAGCATTCAAGAGAAAAAAGTAAACAACAAAGTAAAATTAGTTTTAACAAGAAACACTTATTGATATGAATATTACACATGTAGAAGAATATAGTTTTATTTATGGCCCAGGCTGTCGTTATATCATTTGGGTACAAGGCTGTTCCATTCACTGCAAGGGTTGCTGGAACAAAGACATGTGGAGCTTTGAAACTAAAGAAGAAATTTCTGTGGAGAAACTCGTTGATAGAATCCTTAAAGAAAAAGATTTTATAGAGGGAGTTACTCTACTAGGAGGTGAGCCTTTTGATCAATATACAGAACTATTGAGTTTAGTCAAGACTCTTTATCAACATAACTTATCAGTAATATTATATACAGGCTACGAGAAGGAAGAACTAAAACACAAAAACTATACAGAAGTCTTGAATTATATAGATATACTCATAAGTGGTAGGTATGTAGAAAAATTAAGAAATATGAATTTAGGATTAGTAGGGTCATCTAATCAAGAAATTACTTTTTATAGTGATAGATACACTTCCCAATCACTATCTAAAACTAATCAAGTAGAGATATCCATAACCAAGACAGGAAAAGTGTTATTATATGGTTATCCTTAACTTTTTTAAGTAAAGATTTATTTGTTCTTATCCACCTCTTTCAAATCATACAGGCCAGTATAAAATCTGCTTTCAAATAGCGCATTCTAAGAGCCTTTAAATTGCGTGAAAAGTTATTTTTTCAGCTTTTAAAACCAAATATTATTTGGCTTGCGAGAGGTTGTCAGGTTTATGCGCTTTAGGAATGCCAAAAAAAGCCCCTTTATGACGTTATTTCCAATATTTTGAGTAAATTGCAACGTTTTAAACCTTCTACTATCTCAAAATAATATGAATAAAAACTGTAGAAAAGTGATTGTACTCGGTGCAGGCGAAAGCGGTGTAGGTGCAGCTTTATTAGCTAAAAAATATGGATACGAAGTTTTTGTGTCTGATAGCTCACCTATTTCAGAAATGCGCAAAGTACAACTCCAAGAAGCACAAATTGATTTTGAAACCGAAAAACATTCAGAAGAAAAAATTTTAAATGCTGATGTTATTATTAAAAGTCCTGGAATCCCTGAAAAGGTGAATCTTATTCAAAAAATTCGTCAGAAAAAAATTCCTATTTACTCTGAAATCGCTTTTGCAGCCACTTTTACTAAAAAACCTATCATTGCCATCACGGGTACAAATGGAAAAACAACTACAACATTACTCACGCATCACCTTATTACACAACAATTTACAGACTGGGCAATAGGTGGAAATATTGGAAAAAGTTTTGCTGCCTTAGTATGCGAAGATGAAAAATATGATGGATATGTACTCGAAGTCAGCTCTTTCCAATTAGATGACCTCGGAGACTTTGCCCCTCATATTGCACTACTCATAGGAATTACACCCGACCACTTAGATAGGTATAACTATGATATGGCACAATATGCAGCCGCTAAATTTGCCATTACTAAAAATCAAAAATCTACAGACTACTTCCTTACTCATGCGCAAGATGAAGGTATTCTTAGATTTGAAACAAGATACCCCACAAAAGCTCAAAAGCGTAAAATTACAATAGAAGAAGATAAATCCTTAGAGGTCTATGCAACAGCAACGCATCTACACTTCGAGAATCTCCTAATTCCAAAAAATGCCTTGCCTCTTGCCGGTAAGCATAACCTCATAAATAGTTTGCTTGCCATAGAAACGGCACGCCTGCTTAATGTTTCTTATGAAAATATTTTACGTGGCTTAGCAAGTTTTAAAAATGCACCGCACCGATTAGAAAAAATAGGAGAGTATGAAGGACGTACTTTTATCAATGATTCAAAAGCTACTAATGTAGATGCCGTAGCCTATGCACTTGAAAGTTTTTCAAGTCCAATAATATGGATTGCAGGAGGAATAGACAAAGGTAATGATTATGAGCAGCTTAATAATGCAGTGCAGAAAAATGTAAAAGCCTTAGTTTGCCTCGGCATAGATAATCAAAAATTGATAGAGTTTTTTACACCTCAAATCGCTAAAGTCGTAGATTGCAAAAATATACAAGAAGCAGTAGAGCAAGCATACACACTTTCAGAAGTAGGAGATATTATTTTGCTATCGCCCGCTTGTGCCAGTTTTGACCTTTTTCAAAACTACGAGCATAGAGGTGAAGCGTTTAAACAGTCTTTTTTTAATTTGCGTGAATCATTTTAATAAAACTCGGGTGCAAACTCTATCTCTTGTTACTTACTTTTATCAAAAAAAAATCGTATTTTTGACTTAGAAACCAACTCACGGTTCTGATAGAGCTGTGAGTGAGTGCCTAAGAATTTTCACTATCAAAAAATCAATAATTATATGCGTAAATCATACTTTTTAGCATTTTTCATTATGCTATCGCTTATATCTTCATCGCTACTTATGGCGCAAAATGAAAAACTTGGATATATCAATGGTATTCCTGATGAGCGAAATTTACTTGTTGCTTTTAAAAATGCAACGATTTATACGGATTATAAAACTAAAATTGAGAAAGCAACTCTCTTGATTGAAAAGGGAAAGGTAAAAGCTATTGGAAAGGATATAGCCATTCCTGAACATGCCCAAGTGCACGACCTTGAGGGTAAAGTAATTTATCCGGCTTTTGTGGATTTGCACAGTACTTATGGCATGCCCGAACCTCAAAAATCACCCTCAAGACAGTGGTGGCAAGTCAAATTTGAAAGTAGCAAAGAGGGTGCTTTCCATTGGAATGAAGCTATAAAAAGTGAAGTACAAGCGGCAATGATTTTTACGAAGGATAAAAAAGAAGCAGAAGCCCTACGCAATATTGGATTTGGTGCAGTGCTAAGTCAAACGGGGGATGGCATTGTAAGGGGCTCGGCGACGCTCGTTGCACTGAGCGAACATACCGAAAATAAGCTCATCATTGAGCCAGAGGCAGCAGTAGCTTATGCTTTTAGCAAAGGAAGCTCTTCACAATCCTACCCTGCATCTCTCATGGGTTCGATGGCATTGCTAAGACAAACTTTTTATGATGCCGAATGGTATGAAAAAAATAAAGCCACAGAAGCACGTAATTTTTCATTAGAGGCTTTCGCCAGATTGAAAAATAAACCTGCTTTTTTTGAAACCTCTGATAAATTACAAGCCCTACGTGCCTACAAATTAGGTAAAGAGTTTGGTATGGATTTTATACTCAAAGGCAATGGAGATGAGTACCAACGCATCGATGAAATCAAAAATCTTAAAGCCCGTTGGATTTTACCCCTTGATTTTCCCGATGCTTTTGATGTAGAGGACGCTTTTGCCGTACGTTTTATCAATCTGAATCAAATGAAACACTGGGAACTTGCATCTTATAATCCAAGTATTTTGGCGGAGAATAATATTGATTTTGCTTTTACTGTTGCGGGCTTAGATAAAAAAGAAAAGTTTTTTGCCAATTTGCGTAAAGCAATCAAAAGTGGACTTTCAAAAGAAGCGGCTTTGAAAGCACTCACCCACAATCCAGCTGCTTGGCTTGGAAAATCTAAAGAGTTAGGAAACTTGAATGCAGGCGCTTTCGCTAATTTTATCATTACATCAGGTGATGTTTTTGAAAAGAAAACTGAAATTTATGATACCTACGTCTTCGGTGAGCGATATGAAGTAAAGAAAGTTGAAAACCAAGATTTTAGAGGGGAGTACGAATTGAAAATTGAGAACGAAGAAAAACCTTATACGCTAATCATAAAGGGAGAAACTCATAAACTCGAATTCGAACTCAAACTCGAAGGGGATTCTACTAAAATTTCTACCAAAGGAGATATCGATAGTAATACAATCCGACTCTCTTGGCGTAAAGCAGATGATACACAATGGCTTAGTGGTTGGAAAGTAAGTGATAAGCGTTTTGAAGGAAAAGATTGGTACATGGAACGCAAAAAAACACACGCAGAACTTCAAAAACAAAAAGAGGAAAAGAAAAAAGAAGAGGACGATAAAGATGATAGCGATGAAGACGATAAGAAACTTGACTGGCGAGCGAGCATCCGCTATCCTTTTGCACCTTATGGATACGAAAAAATTCCTGAAAAGCGTGTAACGCTCATCAAAAATACAACAGTTTGGACGAACGAAGCTGAGGGTATTTTGGAAAATAGCGATGTACTTTTGGATAAGGACGGTAAGATTGCTAAAATTGGTAAGGATTTGAAAGCACCAAGTGGTGCGCTTATTATCAATGGCGAAGGCAAACATCTTACAAGCGGAATCATAGATGAGCATTCGCATATTGCTATACAAGGTGGAGTTAATGATGGCGTAAATGCCAATAGTTCGGAAGTTACGATTGCTGATGTAGTCAATCCAGAAGATATGAATATTTATAGACATTTGGCTGGTGGCGTAATTGCTGTACAACAATTACACGGCTCGGCAAATCCTATTGGTGGACGCTCTTCTATTATCAAATTGCACTGGGGACGTAACATTGAGGAGATGCAAATTAAAGGTATTCCATCGAGGATTAAATTTGCCTTAGGCGAAAATGTAAAACATTCAAACTGGGAGGAAAGGGAGCGTTATCCACAAACTCGTATGGGCGTGGAGCAGGTTTATGTTGATGCTTTTACACGCGCTTTAGAGTATGAAAAAAATAGAAAAACAAAACCCGAAGCTACAAGACGTGATTTGCAAATGGAAACTATGCTTGAAATTATCAAAGGAGAGCGATTGATTTCTTGTCATTCTTATGTCCAGTCAGAAATCAATATGCTCATGAAAGTAGCAGAGCGTTTTGGTTTTACAATTGATGTATTTACCCATATTTTAGAGGGGTACAAAGTAGCCGATATTATGGCAGAGCACGGCGCAGGAGGCTCTACTTTTGCCGATTGGTGGGCGTATAAATACGAAGTTATTGATGCTATTCCGTATAATGCCTCTATGATGCACCGTGCTGGCGTACTGACAGCTATCAATTCTGATGATGCTGAAATGGGAAGAAGGCTCAATCAGGAAGCGGCTAAAATTATGAAATATGGAGGCGTTCCAGCAGAGGAGGCTCTCAAAATGGTAACGCTCAATCCTGCAAAAATGCTTAAGATGGACGACCGCACGGGTAGTATTAAGGTTGGAAAAGATGCAGATGTTGTGCTCTGGTCTGGCGACCCTTTGTCAGTATATTCGCATGCTGAAAAAACTTTCGTAGAGGGGATTTTGTATTTTGATATAGAAAAAGATAAGGAATTGCGCAAGCAAATCGCTGAAGAGCGAAACAGGCTTATCAGCAAAATGCTCAAAGAAAAAATTAAAGGCAAACCCACACAAAAAGCTAAACCCGAAAAACAAAAACATTATCATTGCGATGATATAGAAGATTTTTGGGGTACAGCAAGATAGTCTATTGTAATCCTTTTATATCAAAAAAGAGACAGCATCTTTGAAAGGTGCTGTCTCTTTTTTTGTGTTTGGAAATCTCAAACAATCCTTCACTACATGATTTAAAGATTTGTCAATATTTAGACGACTATTTATTTAAATCAGACAACTTAATACTCTCAGTGTCAAGATTTAAACTATAATTTGCGAATTGAGATGTTTGGAGTAGTAAATTTAGACTTTTAGGTAGTTTACTAACTATTTTTGCTTCAGTAACATGCTTTAGGCTAATTTTTACATTGTATAAAAAATGCAATTCATTTTCTGCTATGTGACCATCAGCTTCGATTAACTTTATTAGAACTTCTAATAATTGAAATTCTTGTAACTCTGTAAGAGTCATATTTTGTAGACTTGCAAAAAAGCCTTGTACAGCTTTTTCACCATTTGTTTTGATATCCCTAAAAGCATTATGGATTTCAACATCATAATCCAAGCCTTCAAAGTAAAGCGAGTGTTGCATCATCTCTTTCAATGCAGCAATTTCTGTTTCGTCGATATCACCATCGCATGCTGCAACAGTAAATGCTCCTTTAAAAAGGATTTTTTTAAATTCTATTGGTTTCATAATTAATTCTTTTGTCCAAATCCTGGGTCACTATAATTATTTTTATCCTCGTCAGGTAGCAAACCTATTAATGAATTATTGATTTGTTTAAGCTTTGCCCAATCATTATTATCAATAGCCATTTTCCCTGCACTAAAGAAGGCTTCTGCTTGTTCAAAGGGGTGCATTCTACTTCCTTCCTCTAAAAGTCGTCTAAATCTTTCAATATGGAAGTTAGGATCTTTATCTAAGATAGTGAACATTAAGGCAATAAGTTCATTTCTACGCTCTAAGATTTTAGTGGGTATCTCAGAGTTCAAGAAAGTACTTTCTTGCTCAATAATATCCATTAAAATTTTATTATCATAGGAGCTTCCCGCTTTAGAGGTTAGCTCAATGCAAGATTTTTTTATTTCTGAGTATTCTGTTTTTGCTTTTCGTAGCATTTTACCTTTGGTAGCTTTCTCAAACTGCTGTGTTAGCTTTTGCTTCTGATCTTCTAACTGATACTTCTTGTCCGTTGTATCGTCAGCACTTATTTGTATGGCTTGTTTTTGAATATTTGCAGCCTGCCTCTCAATATCTTTAAGCAGAGTTGCCGTTTCGTAGGCTTCTTCTTCGGTTGCCTCTTGTAATTCATTTGCGATGCGAATATTTAAGTTATTAACTTCAGCTACTAATTGCTTAACAGGGAGGTGTCTTACCTTAGGATTAAATACTTCTTTAAACTCTTGATCTGACATTGTAACATAGGTGGAGACGGTTAAGTCTCGACTTTCTGACATTTCAATAAGAATATCGATATCCGATCCTTTGATAATATCGCGAGACAACATTTTACCTGTAATTTCAAAGTAACCTATTGTTTTGTTTGCGGAGGGAGAAAATTCTTGGCTTCCCTCTAAAATATTAATTCGCAAGCTATCGTTACTCCCTTTAATAATAGTTCTTGTAATTTCATTCGATATTTTTTTTCGTAACGGTAGTGTTGAATTTTTCTCAAAAACTAACAAAGACACACTCTGTTGTATTTGATTACTATAAGTTTCTAAGCAAATATCATGAGCAAGAAAATTACCGCTACCTCCAACACTTATTCCACTATTTATACCAATAGTACCCATATCTGTTATAACTTCATTCCCTTTTTCGTCATAGACTCTTAAAGTAAAGGTATTAAATACATCCTCTAATAATGGGAGTTCTGCATTTATAATAGTTTGAAGAGGCTTTGTTCCACTACTGTATCCACCATCGTCTCTTATGATTTGATACGTAAGTCCTTTTATATCTCCTTCAAATTTTGCAGAAAATAAGATTTCTTTATCTTTGCTTGAGGCAGGATAATTAGTTTTAACCTGTATTCTCGTTTTAGGCGTGTTTTCTGCGTCTTGTTTAGAAAAGTCTTTCTTTTTTGTGCCCGCAAAATAAGCTGCTCCAATGCCAACAGCAGTCGTTGGGTCTATTTCACAATTAATGGGAATTTGTAAAATCTCCTCAATCCTTTGGCGCACGTATGGAATGTAAGTAGATCCTCCTATCATCAAAATAAACTGTATATCTGTTTTCATTAGCTTATTTCGTGTAACAATACGATTAATCATTTCTGCTGTGCTTTCAATATATTGCTTAATAATAGCTTCAAAGTCAGAACGCGTAATTTCAATTTCCTCGTCTATAAAGTCGCCATCATTATCTTCTATTCTATCACGTTCTGAAATTTCAAGTCGTGCTGATGTTCGTGCTGATAGTATTTTCTTTACTTCTTCTGCCTTGTCAACCAAAATAGCTAAATCTTTTTTTCTTTTTTCTCCACTAAGCTCAGACCATAAATCTCCTAAGCCATACTTATCTTCGAGAAATGGAACAATTATTTTCTCTACTATCAAATAATCAAAGTCTGCACCACCTAAAAAGTTGTCGCCCTCGTGATCGATAACTTTCATATCACCTTCCTGTATTTTTATTAAAGCCACGTCAAAAGTACCACCACCTAAATCATAGACTAACCACTGACCATCTTTTAAGTTTTTATCTTTATTTGCATAAGCCATACTAGCAGCTACTGGCTCTGCTAATAAAACCACCTGCTTAAAACCAGCTTGAAACCCCGCTTCTTTAGTCGCATTAGACTGAATAGTATCAAATGATGCGGGTATAGTTATAATTGCAGCATCTATATTCTCATTGTTGGTTACAGAACGCTTAAGTTCTTTCAAAACATAAGCGGACAGCTCAATAGGTGTAACACTTTGGTTTAAGGCTTTTACTTTAAAGCTTTCTGTAGTGCCCATTTTACGTTTAAAAGTAGTGAAATAGTCATCAGTACCTGCTCTTGCTTTTGCCTGTTTTCCTACCAATATTTCACTTTTTTTAAATGCAACGGCAGAAGGCATAGTATCTTGCCAATATAAAGTGTCTTTAAGAACTTCTACCTTACCTTTGTCAAATTTGGTAATTACAGAGTTTGTAGTTCCTAAATCAATTCCGAAATTTATCATGTTTTCCATTTTAAGAAACTATTTAAAGGTTTATGAATGTTTTTTTCTTGAAAGTTGCTTTACTATTTTCTTAGCATCAATATTACTACAGCTAAGTTTTAGTTGAGATTGAATGAATTTTTTGAGATGTTTTTCTTTATCTATATTTGAAATAGGCAAAGAGATATTTCCAATAACTTGTTTTTTTTGTGATTTAGAGCTTTCTTGTTCAATATCATATTCTGATTTTACAACAACTTTTGCACGCTGAACTATTCTGGTTGCGCCATCTTGTTTGACTCGTATTATCGGCTTAATAACTTCATGAATAACAAGATTTTCAAATGTATTACTTAGATTCTCTACCAAGTCACAGTCTGTCCGTGTTTCGTTGTAGGGCTCACCTTTAGGATTCTCGTAAGAAATTCCAAAGTTATCAAAGAGCCCAAACTCAAATATTTCTTGAATATTTC
>JAFIER010000165.1 GCA_020832465.1 Bernardetiaceae bacterium | reverse complement strand
AGAAAAAACAACTACAACACAATCAATTAAGAAGTTTTAAGGCTTTGATAAATGCACAAAGCCTGATTTAACTACTGAACTGCTACTTTTGAGCAAACACTGTTGGCAATCGTATTTCCTATATTAACTTCCGATTTTCCCATAACGTTGTCGTTCTGAAAAGTATAAAATAATTCGTTTATCGCCTTTAACATAAGGGTAAAAAAGTTCGTATTTTCCATTGTATGAAGAATATCTTGTTTCATTTGTTTGTCCGTTAAAAAATTGGTTTAGATATTCACGTTCTGGTTGTGTTGTTTTAAGCATAAAGTTTTTCTTTTGAGGGGGTATAGTGTCGTTCTGTGTTTTATAATAGTGAGCACTAAATCCTAAGAATACAGGCGAATTATCAATGCTATCTTTTGTAATTACTTCTACACTTGGGAAATGCTGGTCAGTTTTGGAAAATAATTGCAAAATATCACTTGTTTGATTTATATATTTTTCATCAAATTTGTAGTCAAGTAGTTTTTCGCTTTTTTCGGTATTGTTCTCAATTATATACTTGGCTGAGCTGATAAGCATATTTTCTTTTTTCTTGCTAGTAAGATAGTCCCCGCCAAAGAGAACAATTGCAATTAAGGGAAACAGAAAAATAAGCGAATAAATTATTTTTTTTGATTTAGCTGTTGCGTTTAAGTCAGCGTTGTGTTTTTCGGCAATTCTTGTCAAGTTGAACATAATATTAATCATTAGTGCCCCTGCCATTAGTGCTAAAATACCAAAAACACTAAAGTAAAAAGACTCGGTCATATTTTGCCGAAATACTTTCAGTCCGAAGACTTCGATTAGAATGAAAGAGAAAGTCCAATATATGAGTAGCACAATTGCTATAATTCCAATTATGTTACTGATTTTTACAAGTTGTTTTGGATTCATACGATATTTTGTTTATAGGATTGCTCACGAACAAGGCTTGGCAAAGGCAGGGTTTAAAAGCACTACGCTTCACAAAAGCACAAATGTAACTAATAAGCACTAAATTTCAAAATAGGGGTATATGTCTGGTTGGTAAATCGACTTAGGTAGTTTCAGAGCTAATTTAGCAAAGTTTTTGTACACGTAATGGCGATAACACGCACTATTTACGAAAAAAACAAATCTTGGGCAAGTATTTTAAGGGTAGCTCATACTCATCAAAATCAAAAAGCAAGGAAAAACAAGGCTACTATAAATTGCTTATTTTTTCTAAGTCTTTGATTACTAATGTCTACAGGAGAAGCTGCCTGTTTTATCTCAAAAAAATTACTATATTGTAACCCCAAGACTCAAATATACGTATTACAAACGAGCTTAAAACATGGTTACACACAATTAAATCAAATGCAATTTTTTAATATTCAAAAAACGCCCAATGAACTACTTATTAGTCGTAGATGGTCGGGTAGTCGTTATAAAGGGCTATTCTTTTCATTGAACGCCTCTATAGCTTTTTGGGCTCTTATGTTTTTTTTAGTTCCTGCCGAGAATAGAGGATCTAATTCTAATTTTTGGTTAGGTATGACTCCTTTTTTTGCTGTCAGCATCGGTTTGGGATACCATTGGCTTTGCGGTTTGCTGAATACTACATACGTGCATGTTACACGAGAGCAAATAAGCATTTATTTTAAGCCTCTTCCTTGGATAGCCACAAAATCTATCAATGCAAAACTCATCGAACAACTTTTTATCAAATCTTATGATTATCAAATACGAAGAAACGGTAAACTAATTCCTAATAATTACAGACTTCATGCGCTACTTAGGGATGGCCAGCAAGTAAAACTTTTTGTTGCCGAGGAGCTCGATAGCTTGGATAGCTTTCGCGAAATTGAGTTGATGATAGAAGATTTTTATCATATCGAGGACAAAGCCGTAATAGGAGAAGCTTTCAACAGAAGAAGTGCAAGCATATTGCAAGCAGAAGCAAAGGAGAAACCACGTATTCAAAAAAACAAAGATTTTTCTACCTTAAATGTATATGATTTGCACCACAATTATATTTACTCTAAAGGTATATATACGTGGAAAGTAATACGAGAGGTGCAATATGATTGGCAACATGCAGAAAGCCATAGGCAAATTCAAGCTACAAATCAAAAAGAAGTAGAAACTTTTTATATCATCAAAAAAGGCTGGGAATTACGCATTTTTGAAGAGCATGACAAAATCCTCACACGCACACTTCCCGATGTGGAAAGGCAACTAAGTCAAGATTTACCTCCTTCTTCGATTACTTACGAAAATCAAACCTATTGGCGTGAGCATGCTTTGCGTGGGAGCAAGTTTTTGGTTTCAGATAAAAACACGCAGCCCGCTAATGTGAAAGTTTGGATATATTTCAATCAAGATAGAAATGAAATGCTACGTATCGAAAATTTAGATAATTTTGATTTTAGACTTACCTACGGAAAAGCCGTCGAAGCGGAGGCTTTTTACAACCTACTGCCCTCTGGGGAATCCTAAAAATTCATGAAATTGTATGCTTAAATTCGGTATTTTTTGCAATTAAAAGCGCAATATATTTGATAATTTAGATATTTTGATGTAATATTACAAATAAATTCTAAAAAAGCGCATTTCGCTTGAGAATTTGACAAAATCTTATTTATTTACACAACTTACAAACATATACCATGTCAGCAAAAGATTTTACATTCGACGTGATTGTCGAGATTCCTAAAGGTAGCCGTAACAAATACGAGTTTGACAAAGAAAAAAATATGGTGCGCTACGACCGTATGATTTTTTCTTCTATGCACTATCCAAGTGATTATGGATTTGTACCTGATACATTAGCCCTTGATGGCGATGCGCTTGATGTACTCGTACTCGTTACAGAACCTACTTTCCCTGGTTGCTTAATCGAGGTGCGCCCTATTGGTGTTTTTAATATGACAGATGAGAAAGGTCCTGATGCCAAAGTTTTATGCGTACCAGTTTCTGACCCTATTTGGAATAGCATTTATAAGCTCGAGGAGGTAAATCCGCATTTACGTCGCGAAATTGAGCATTTCTTTTCCGTATATAAAGACTTAGAAAAGAAAAAAGTATCCGTAGAAGGCTGGGAGGACGAAGTCGTAGCGGTTAAAGTCTATAAAGAATGCCGTGAGCGGTATCTCAACCAAAAATAAAAATACTTTTTAAGGCATAGCACAAATAGCTAACAGTTCTTGCATGGCTGTTAGTTATTTGTGTATTCACTTTTAAAAAAGTGCCGTAACTTGCATACTTCCGGTATGAATAGTAGGCGAATCTTCGGCTCCTCGTCCTTGATAAGTCATAGTGAGCCTTAAGCCATTACCAAGCCTCTGTTGAATATTTGCCTCCCATGTAAAATTAGTTCCTGGACGCAAAGCCTCAAGCATTTCATAACCTATGGGCGAGTTGGCAGCCCCTTCAAAATCAAATCTTACATACCTCATTTTAGTATTGATTAAGCGATTACTGCCTTTTGCCCAACGTAGCTCACCCGAGATTTCATTTCCCGTAAGGGCTTCATTTTCATTATTTTGCGCTTGATTTTTCTTTGATTGGTAACGATACGCCAAAGAGACCCTCAAATTGGTACTCGGCTGCCATGCCAACTCTGGGCGCAAAGCACGCTCTTTGATGTCAAAATTACGATTATCCAAAAAATCAGAAGAGGAGGCATTATTGCCGTCTTGTACTTGCAACTTCAAAGCCCAATTTTTACCCAAAGTATTACGTGAAAGCAACTGATAGTTACTTCTATTACGACTTTCAAAACCATTAGTCAGTAAATTTCTCTGTCCAGATTCTAATATGGAGAACTCCAAACCAAATTGTGGATTTGAACGATTAAAAAACAACGAACTTCGCAAAGCACGCTGCGCTCCAAGCAATACATCATCTGCAATGTCATTATAAAAAGGATTAAAACGGCTATTAAAATCCTCATTATTCACACGCCTGCTACTACGCCACGAAAAAACACCTGAAAGACGGCTAAGCCAATTGCGCCAAGACTTCTGCCCCCGCCAAGCACGTGGAGAAATAATATTGAGCTTCGTAATAAAATCTTGCGAATAAGCATTGATATACTCTCCCGTGGGTCTGAATATTTTCAAATAATTACGCTCATCAGGATTCACAGCCTCATAAAACTCGTTGAGTTCTTGCACGCCATTGCCATTGTCATCACGCCAAGTATGGGTGCCCTGCCCATTATCTACCCTTATAAAAACATACTCACGGCTCGGCTCAGTACCCGTGGCTGTATTATAAACAAGTTCTGTCTGTATATGCTCATCGAGCATTGTGCCTCGCCAATCTAATCGCCCCATGAGGTTATTAGAGCGTGCGGAGTCGCCGTAGTCGAGAATGCGGTAAGTAGTATTGAGCGTAATAAGTTGGTTTTCAAATAATTGAAATTGAGATTCAGCCCTTAAAGCTTGCGTATTGACAAAGGTCTCTAAGCGGCTATCACGAGGCAGCTTGTCTTCGCGCACTGTATATTCCAACTTAAAATTTTGCGACAAACTATCGCTGTTATGAAGGTAGAATTTATGCTCTGCAAAGTGCATCGCACTGGCAATGACGCTATCTCCTCTTGTAATGCTGTTTTGATCTAAGCCAAAAGTATAACCCGGTTTGAGATACTTGTTTTTAGCATGCACATCAGCAAAAATTCTAACCCAATCCGAGCGACTGTCCGATTTATCGGCATCGAGCAGGAAAAAATCTACGCTTGTTTGTAAAAACCCTAAACTTTTTATGACCTCCGCACGGTGCTGCACGCCTCGTATAGCATCTTCACGCACACGCCTCGAGAGTGCATAACTCATACGATTACGGCTATCCCTCTCAAGGCTTGTACCGATATTAAAAAATTGGTCTTGAGCAGCTCGAATATTGCGCTCCTCGAGCGACCAGTCTCGCTCAAACTCTACAGAGCGAAAACGATCTATGGGTCTAAAAAACAAACTATTATATTCAAAATCTGTAAATATATTGAGCTTGTAACCTTCCAAAAATGTAGGCTGTTCATTCATTCTATAACCTATACGCAAAGCCTGCCCCTGATTATCATCACTATCCAAATCCGAAAAAAGATTTTTATCTTCATTAGAAACCGCTGCATCAATAAATATATATTGATTTTTATTTATTGCAAATGAAAGCCCCGCTTCTATCATTTCACGGCGATTGGGAAGTGGAATCTGACGCACAGGCATAAAACGCCCCCTGCCAAACCCCACAAACTCAAATACACGCCCGTTGATAGCTTCATTACTCTGCAAATATTCACCCTGCCCTACGCCTACATCAGTAAATGTTACATTAAAAAACTCCTCGTCAGCTGCCGTTGCACGCCTAAAAAAACTGCGCAGCTCACCAAAAATAACCGTATCGGCGCGGGTGTAAAGAATTTGGTCTGGGCTAAAACTCTCAACAGGTTGCACACTTTCCGTAACGGCAAGCTGGGCATTATCGCCAACCTCACTCAAAGCCTCCCTCAAATCATTATCCAAACTAAAAGAAGTTGGTTGATTGCGATTATCCGCTTCCCTATACGCCTCCAAACGCAACTCCAAACGCCCAAACTGCTGCTTATGCGCTGCCTGCAAAATCGAACGGTTGTAATGTTGGACACTAAACTCAAACTCTACACGCACCCTACTAAACTGTGTAATTACCGTATTCGTATTAAACGTAATCTCGGCAGTATTATAATTGATGACATAATCATTATTAAAACCCCGACTTAGCTTCCTTCCATCAAGAAAAATATTTTCAGAACCCGCTTGAATAATGATAAAACGCTCGTTGCCCGGTCCCGTAATTTGATACGGACCTTGCACACCCTCGCTCACTTCCAAAAAATAGCTATGAAACTGCCCCTTAGCAGCCGATACGCCGATGCGACTCAACGCCTTGTTTTTTTCATTGCCTGCCGTTCCCCAAGAGGACTCAAAGGCTACACCTCTGACGTTTTTAAAATAACGCAAAAAATGCGACTTATTGTCTTGACGAAACTGAATATCACCCGCCGTAAGACTCAAAGCAGGGTGCTTTATGCGAATGAGCGTGCGGTCGAAGTCTTGTAACTGCTGTGTATTACCTTCGGGCTGAAAGGGTACATTCTGGTCTGATAAAATCATGGTAAGCTCGAGGTCTTTGGCAATTTCGCCTTCAAGTTGCAAATTAATAGCCGAGTTTACAAATACATCTTGTGCGTTTCCCGCTGATATACCCTGCGAAAAACTACCGCTTTTTTGTAGATTACCATAAGAAAAAAGCTGCTCTCGCTCCTGCTCAAAGACGGGCATATCCAAAGAATAATCTCCCTCAGCTATTAAATCGCGGTTTATCCATGCCGAGTCGTAAGCCGCTTGGCTGCGAATGTAGTCTTCTTTTTGCAAATCATAAGGCAGGCGTGTATAGCAAAACTCAAGCGAATCTGGGGGTGCGCCCTCGCCATACCACTCCAAGCGCAAACGTTGGCTATCTTTTTCCCAAAACAGACTCACATCAGCAAGGGGCGTACGCACGCTAATCGGTATAATGGTAAGTGAGTCAAGCCTAAAGAA
Source organism: Bernardetiaceae bacterium (assembly GCA_020832465.1). Lineage (GTDB taxonomy): Bacteria > Bacteroidota > Bacteroidia > Cytophagales > Bernardetiaceae > JAFIER01. Next base: position 5,181 of record JAFIER010000165.1, on the reverse strand, counting down.
AGTTGTACCAAAAGCCACAGTTTTACAGGTATCAGGCTCAAAATACTGCGCCCGCACTTCATACACACCCACAAGCAAACTGATAAGGATACAAAATATAAACCGCTTCAAAAGTCATTTTTTAGGTTTGAGTTATGATTTAATCTGAAGAGGCGTAAAAAGTGTTTTGACTTATTTCTTTGAATGCTTTGTAGAATGTCAGAATCATAAATTTTGAGAAAAACTTTGTTTTATTTGTGTGAATAAAAAACGGCAAACAGCCTCGTATTTTTATCAAAAACAATCAAAGCACTTTTTACCCAGTCCCCCTCCTCCCCCAAACAGCAGGGCACGTTCCAACAGTAGCGTCCTTACATTGTCATTCCGCCATCTACACAAAGCACTGTCCCCGTGATAAAAGAAGCCGCCTCTGAAGCGAGAAAAAGATAAGCCTGTGCAATATCTTCGGGCTTGCCCTCACGCCTCACCGATATGCTCTGAATCATTTGCTGGCGATAATTCTCGGGAATGCTATCGGTCATATCCGTGCGTATAAATCCAGGTGCGATGGCATTGACCGTAATACCGTATTTGCCTACCTCACGTGATATACTCTTAGTCATACCGATGACTGCGGCTTTAGCAGCGGCATAATTGCTCTGCCCGAAGTTACCATAAATACCGACAATAGAAGAGGCATTGAGGACTCGTCCGTAATTTTGAGCCTTCATATAAGGAAGTACTGCTTTTATGCAATTGTACACCCCATTGAGATTGACATTCATCACAGCGTGCCAGTCAGCATCTTCCATTTTAAGAAAAGAAGCATCGCGCAAAATTCCTGCATTATTTACCAGGATATCAATATGACCGTGCTTTCGCACTACCTCCGCCGTGGCTGCCTGCACTTTCTCGACTTCTGTTGTGTCTATATTTTGCCAGCTCAGTTGGTCTCCATATTTTTCTTGTAAATCAAATAAGGCTTCCGCCAAATTTTCTTTTTTATCCCATACAGTTACCTTTGCACCTGCCTCGAGGAATAGCAAAGCCGTAGCCTTTCCAATGCCTTGGGCTGCGCCCGTGATAATGGCTACTTGGTTTGTTAATGTGTACATAATCTTGATATTTTATTTTTTTTGGATTTAATTTTTGATAAAAACAAAGATAGGCATTTTTGATAAGAATGCGCCACGCTTATAAGGCTACAAATTAAAAAACTTTATAGCTTCAAAAACGTTTGTAGGATATATTATTCAAAAATTTTACTGAAACATTATCCGAAATTACTACTTATTTTACGCAAATTATGCAAAAATCGGAACAACTTCTCGCGATAACAACCTTAGGCGGTCTCAAACAAGCAGCTTATGCTACTCAAAGTGTCAAGCAAGAGTTGCGCGCTAATCTTATCGAAAAGCTCAAAAAGAAAGAAGAGCCTTTTCCCGGCATTTATGGCTACGAGGAGACGGTACTTCCCGATGTGCAACGTGCGATTTTGTCTATGCACAACATTAACCTGCTGGGCTTACGGGGTCAAGCCAAAACCCGTATTGCAAGGCTTATGGTCGGACTTTTAGATGAGTATGTGCCCTATATCAGTGGTTCAGAAATCAATGACGATCCTTTTCGTCCGATTTCAAAATATGGCATAGATACCATTGCCGAAAAAGGCGACGATACGCCCATCAGTTGGTGGCATAGAAGCGAACGTTATACCGAAAAATTAGCCACACCCGATGTATCCGTAGCGGATTTAATTGGAGATGTAGATCCTATCAAAGCTGCGAATATGAAATTGAGCTATTCGGACGAGCGTGTGCTCAATTTCGGACTTATTCCCCGTTCTCATCGTGGTATTTTTGTCATTAACGAACTGCCAGATTTGCAAGCGCGCATTCAAGTAGCACTTTTCAATATTTTACAAGAAGGTGATATTCAAATTCGTGGTTTTAAGTTGCGTCTGCCCTTAGATATTCAGTTTGTTTTTACTGCAAACCCCGAGGATTATACCAACAGAGGTAGCATCGTAACGCCCTTAAAAGACCGCATTGGTAGTCAGATTATTACGCATTATCCGCGTGAAGTTGCCATAAGCAAAAAAATTACGTTGCAAGAAGTCCGCCTTAGCACTTGGCAAAAAGAGAATATTACGATTTTTGATTTAGCGCATGATTTGGTAGAGCAAGTAGCCTTTGAAGCCCGCAAAAGTGAGTACATTGATGAGAAAAGCGGTGTCTCGGCAAGGCTTACGATATCAGCTTATGAAAACCTTGCCAGCGCTGCCGAGCGTCGTGCACTTATCCAGGGCGAGGCTAAAACAGCTGTGCGTATAGCCGATTTTGTAGGTGTGCTACCCGCTATCGCTGGCAAAGTAGAGCTTGTATATGAAGGCGAGCAAGAGGGGGCAAATATTGTAGCGCAAAGCCTTATCAATAAATCTATTCGCAAATCTTTTATAGATATTTTCCCTGATCCTGAAAAGGAAAAGAAAAAAACAAAGGGAAATCTATATAAAAAAATTCTCAAATGGTTTGAAGAGGGGCATGAAGTGGATATTTTACACGATGCAAGTGAAGCTGACTACAGAGCCGCCCTTGATAGTGTGCCAGATCTTTTACATATCGTCTTAGAAAAAGTGGACATCGAGAGCGAAGTACATAAATATTTTATGATGGAATTTGTGCTACATGGGCTAGCTGAGTACTCTGTTTTGAGTAAGGATATTCTCTCTCATGGCTTAGTTTTTAAAGATTTATTTAGCAGCATGTTTTCTGGACTTCCCGATGACCTCGATGAAGACGAAGATGACGATAATGATGTGAGTGGATATAAATTCTAATATAAAACTTATCTTACACCCTGAAAAAACAGATTCGTTTCATAATCTATGACTATCGACAAAGTAGCCTTTGAGCAAATGCTCAAACAGAAGTATATTAGCGTACAGCAACACAAAGAAGCAGATATATTTATATACAACTATACCGCTTCTACGCAATACGATAAAGTTTGGAATCCTATAACCCTGCAAGCTCGAGGCTTAATTTGCGATGCCGAAGGGCGAGTTTTGGCTCGTCCTTTTCCCAAATTTTTTAACTTAGGAGAGCTCTCCGTTGCCGAGATTCCCGATGAAAATTTTGAAGTCTATGAAAAAATGGACGGTTCACTTGGCATTCTCTATTGGCTCAAGGGGAAGCCCCAAATAGCTACTAGAGGCTCCTTTACAAGTGAACAAGCACTGCGTGGCACAGCTATATTATACCAAAAATACGCTGATGCTATTGCACATCTGAACCCCGATTATACCTACCTTTTTGAAATTATCTATCCCGAAAATCGCATTGTTGTCGATTATGGCAATCTCGAGATGCTGACCCTCTTAGCCGTAGTAGATACACAAACAGGCAGAGAGCTCGAACTTCCCAATATTGGTTTTCCTCTCGTAAAAAAATATGCTGATGCGCAGGATTTAAAATACCTTGCCAGCTTAGATGCCGAAAATCGCGAGGGGTTTGTGATTCGTTTTGAAAGTGGCTTTAGACTCAAGATTAAATTCGAGACCTATACACGCCTACACCGTGTGCTCACTGGTTTATCATCTACAAGGATATGGGAAATGATGAGCGTTGGCGAAGATATAGCACCATTTTTGAGCCAAGTTCCAGATGAGTTTTACACATGGGTAAAGCGCACGCAAACAGAGCTAAAAGCACAATATGAAACCATAGAAGCGCAAGCTAAAGCGGATTTTAAAGTACTTGAAACTCGAAAGGAGACAGCACTCTACTTTCAAACCTGCGCCTATCCCGCCATTATGTTTCAAATGCTCGATGGAAAAGATTATAGCCATACGATTTGGAAAATGATAAAACCCAAATTTGAAAAGGCTTTTGCACAAGAAGAAAATACCACGCCTGACAAAACTTAAAACCTTGTCAAAGGCATTTCCCAAAAAAATAAAACATACAAAATATGCTTAAAGTTTTGATATTAAAGGGTTTGCCCGGTAGCGGAAAATCTACCTACGCCAAAACTCTTTTAGACAATGACAAAAATAAATACAAACGCATCAATAAAGACGATTTGCGTGCTATGTTAGATAACGCACAGCATAGCAAAGCCAATGAACAGTTTGTCGAACGCAGTCGTGATATGATTATGCTTGCCGCTCTCGAAGAGGGCAAGCACGTAATTATTGATGATACAAATCTTGCCGAGCGACATATTTTACATATTCAAAACTTGGTTCAAAAGTTTCGTAAGGATACAAACAGGCAGGTAGATATTGAAATCAAAGAAATCGATACGCCCGTAGAGGAGTGCATCGAGCGAGATAAAAAACGAGATAAAAAAGTAGGCAGAAAAGTAATCATGAGCATGTATCGCCACTTTAAACTCGATAATAAACGAGGACCGCATTATCAAGCACAAAACCCAAAGCTACCGGCTGCCATTATCTGCGACCTCGACGGCACCCTATCTATCATGCATGACCGTAGCCCCTTTGATTTTAAAGCCTGTGAGCGTGACTTGCTCAATGAGCCTATTGCCAAAATTATTAAAAACTACAAAAAACTTGGCATTCACATTATACTGCTCTCAGGGCGAGAAGCTATTGCAAAAGAAGAAACCAAACGCTGGCTCGCCAAATACGATATTCCCTACGACAATTTATATATGCGTGCCGAAGGTGACCAGCGCAAAGATGCTATTATCAAAAAAGAACTCTTTGATGCTCACGTCAAAGATAAATATCATATTGAATTTGTACTAGACGACAGAGACCAAGTCGTCGATTTATGGAGACTCGAGCTCGGGCTACCCTGCTTGCAAGTAAACTATGGGGATTTTTAATGCCTCCCCCCCCGAAGGTCTAGTTTAGGCTTGTATTGACTATTTAAAAAAAAATTGAAAGCGAAGTTTCGAATCTAGCATAAAAATACGTTTCTTTGCATAAATGAATTTCAAAGACTTAAACCGAAAAGACAAAGTATATGCCTTACGCAAACGAATTAAATAGACTCGTTTTAGAAATGGTCAAACTCCGAAACCGCATAGACGGTATGGATTATAACGACCCTACTTACGATAAACTAGAAGAAGAGCTTCACGATATAGAAGACGAATTTGTCGATGAATATGGTGAAATTTTAGAAGATGCCTTAGAAGATATTTATGAAAAATATTGTCCTCAGCTCGATG
>JAFIER010000153.1 GCA_020832465.1 Bernardetiaceae bacterium | reverse complement strand
GTACAGATGAGCGTGGTTGTCAAAGCTCTGATTCTGTATTGATAACGGTTCGCGAGGAGGATAGCATTATACCTTCTAAGGTGCTTAGTCCGAATGGTGATAATTATAACGATACTTGGGAGGTTGAAAATATTGTACTTTTTCCGAATGCAGAAGTATCTGTTTTTAATAGTTATGGTAGCTTAGTTTTCAAAGCAAAAAATTATCAAAACAACTGGCGCGGCACTAGCTCTAATGGGAATCCACTACCAGAAGGTGCTTATTTTTATGTAATTGCCGTTCCTGAAAGTGGTCATGTACTCAAAGGAAGTTTGAATATTTTAAGGTAAATTTTCAGTATGCTAAATAGAAATAACATTTTTTGAAAAGATGTTATTTCTAATTTTATTGCTTGTTTTTAATGAGTGTACGGCAATTTTACTACAGGTAAGCCGCCCTAATAGTTTTTGAAAAACTATTAGGGCGGCAATTATCTAAAACAATAAAGCAACTCATACTACTATACATTTTTCTATAGCATGGGGTTTGCAAACCCCACGCTATGGAAAAATGGGCTTAGAAATAACATTTCTCAAAGAAATGTTATTTCTATATGGAGAATGTCCAGTAGTATGAAAGCAACTATATATAGGTAGCTGCTCTGCACTTTTATTTTGTAAAAATCTATAAAAATTTAATTTAATATGAATTGGTATCCTATTTTTGAAAGCCGTGAGGCGGCTATAAAAGCTACCCCTTTGGGTAAAACAACACTTGTGCGTGCGGCACATTTACGTATTTGCTTGGCGCATACAGATAGCGGTTTTTTTGCTGTAGCAGATGCCTGTCCACATGCAGGTGCTTCATTGCAAGGAGGCTTTATCAATGAAGATAATGAAATTGTTTGCCCATTGCATGCTTATCGTTTTTCACTTAAAGATGGCAGTTTAAAATCAGGGGGCAGGTGTCCAGATATTAAAACCTATCCGCTTGAGTGGCGTGATGGGGCTTTGCATATTGGATTGCCGTTTTGATTTTTTTATAATGGATAACGATTTTATGGCATGATTATAGGTCCGAATTTTATTAACCATAAATAATACCCTGCAATACCGCCTACAAGTCCAGCTACTAAAAAGGTGAGTACAATCTTTTTGGGTAGCATTTTTAATACCAATAGCAGTACGCCCAAAGCAATAATGCCCGTTGCGAGCTGAATGCTCCAGACATTCCATTCCAGATAATACGTCATTTCCATCTCGTCGCCGCTATAAGACATATTCTCTCCATTTAGTATAAAACTCCAAATAGCCATAAAAAGATTGGCAGCTTGTCTGAGCCAAAATAAAGTCATAAAAATAAATACCCAGCCTATTAGCGTAACTCGCTCTTTGTTTATTATATTTTTTCTATAAAAAAGCAAGAGCAACAAACCTATAGTGCCTGTGAGCATAGTTTGTAGCGGTCCGCCCATTGTTATCCAAAAGCTATTTCTTTGGTATTTTTCAATTACTTTTTCAAATTCTGCTTTATCAGGGAAGTCCAAACCGTTTTGTATTTCATAACTGTATTTTTCGTACATTCCCATCCAATAGGCATCACCAACGGAGTCTTTATAGCTCATACTTTGATAATTGATAGTAGCTTCATAACCCAATACTTTAGCTACTGCATAATGCCCAAGTTCGTGTGTAAGCGTACCTATGACTGTCATTAAAATAAAAGAGATGAGAAGCCCAAAGAAAATTTTAATATCAAAATTCAAATAGCTCATTTAACCTACTTATTACCAATAAACTGTAGTGTTTGTTTATCTGTACCCTCAGACATCGTAAAGAGCAAAACTAAGCGATCACCTTCTATAGAAAACGCAGGCTGAAGTCCCATTTCCATTTGATAATGACTATAAGTTATGCCCTCAATCACTTGGTCTTTGAAGTTTATATCAATACGAGGCGAACCTTCCATAGGATCTTCACCTTTGCTTAAGTTTACGATAAGTGGCGGTTCGGAAGTTGCATTTGCGTGAATAGCAACTTGGGTATTACTGCGTCTTACCACAATCATATTGACGGGCACCCTTTCAGCATTTTCGGGGTCTGGTGAAAAAAGAAGTGACAGATTTCCAGCGTATGTACCAGCTACGCGTGCCCCCAAATCTTGTTGCGCTACAAGCTTTGTTTGTACAAAACACAAAGCAAATAAAAGTGTAAAAGTGAGTTTGAAAAATACTTGCATAATACTTTTTTTGATTGTAAAATATAATTGAATAAAAAGTGCATTTCAAAACTACCGAAGTAGTTAGTATTTGATAACAGCCCCCCAATAGGGTGAAATCCGTTGTCTTGGTGCATAAGGTTATGCTATCAAGTCAATACGAAATATACCGATTTACTTAACAAATATAATGCAAAACTCAGTTTTTTAAACTATTGCTTAGATATTTAGCTCAAAAACCTGCTCTTACTCCAAACAATCTTCGGGGGTTGGTTATTTTTTGTGTTTGTAAAGCAAAATAAAATCAAAGTGGAGTATAACTCTCTCCCATACATAGCACATAGATATTAAATCGGTATAAAAAACTTTGGCACTACTTTTTCTCAAAAAAATGTTATTGCTAATGCAGCTATCAGCCTTTGCAATCAGTTTTTTATTTTAAATCTAATTTCTATGATCATGCATAATCGTTTCTTTGCTTATTTTTTGCTTGTTTTGCTATTTTTTATCAGTAATCAAAATGTTGTTGCGCAAACACGATTTTCAGAATACAGTGCGCATCATCACAATAATATGCCTTATCGTCTATATCAACCCGTCGAGATAGAAGTGGGTGAGACCTACCCCTTAGTATTATTTTTTCATGGTGCAGGCTCACGGGGTAGTGATAACGAGTTACACCTTACACACTTTGGTAACAAAATTCCCAAATCACAATACAATTGTTTTGTGCTTGCGCCACAGTGCGCTAAGGACACAAAATGGGTCGATACGGACTGGACGGCATCATCACATCAAATTCCGAGTGAACCTTCTGCGGCCCTTTGCACAGCATTAGCTATTTTAGATAGTTTAATAGAAGTATTACCAATCGACGAGAGTCGCATCTATGTAACAGGGCTTTCTATGGGAGGCTTTGCGACTTGGGATTTGATAGCTCGTTATCCTAAAAAATTTGCAGCGGCTGTAGCAGTTTGTGGGGGTGCCGATTTAAAGACGGCGGGGCAAATCACACATTTACCCATTTGGATATTTCACGGTGCGCTCGATAGGGTAGTGAATGTAAATCGTTCTCGTGATATGGCAAAAGCATTAGAAAAAGCAGGTGCAAAGCAATTTTTTTATAGCGAACTGCCTGATGTTTATCATAATGCTTGGGAGTATGCCTACAGTTTAGAAGCTATGTATGCTTGGCTTTTTGCACAAAAAAAGCCCTAAAAATGTTTAGTATTTTTAGGGCGGGCATAAGCATATTATCAGCTTCTTCCAAAAATATAGTAAGCTGCAACGCCAATATACGGGGCAAATAGCATAACTAAAGTCCAGCCAATTTTTCCTATCATGGCTGTCGATGGCGATGTCCACAAGGTATATAGCCCATAAATAGTGAGCAAAAACCAAATCAAAGAGAATATACTTCCGATTGTAGAAAATATAAACCCTAAATAACCCATAGAAATCAGTTCTAAAATCATAATTACCAGTGTTTTAAGTTAAAGTGTAAATGTAAAAAAAATAGTCTATTCGCTTTGTCATATAAATTAGTAACAAAAAAAATATCGAATAGGTTTGCTATTTCTAAATGCTTTTGTTAAATTAGCCATGTTTTGTAAGAAAAACAAAAAAATATGGATTTTATCGCAAAAATTTATATTTTGATGCACAAGACTTTTCAAAATTCTTAACCTCAATTCCAAAATATCCCTATGAGCGTATTAGTAAACAAAGACTCTAAAGTTATTGTACAAGGTTTCACGGGCAAAGAAGGCTCTTTTCATGCTGAGCAAATGATAGAATATGGCACACCCGTTGTTGGTGGCGTAACGCCGGGTAAAGGTGGCACAAAGCACCTGAACCTGCCTGTTTTTGATACTGTAGCCCAAGCTGTAAATGAAACAGGTGCTGATGTATCTGTAATATTCGTTCCCCCTGCTTTTGCCGCTGATGCCATTATGGAAGCTGCTGATGCTGGCATAAAAGTGATTGTCGCTATTACAGAAGGTATTCCTACACAGGATATGATTAAAGCCAAAACCTTTGTACAACGACAAGAAAACTGCCGTCTTATCGGCCCAAACTGTCCTGGTATTATCACACCAGGTGAAGCAAAGGTTGGAATCATGCCTGGTTTTATTCACAAAAAAGGCACTATCGGAATTATTTCACGCTCAGGCACATTAACTTACGAAGCCGTTGATCAAATTACCAAAGCTGGTCTCGGACAATCTACTTGTATCGGTATTGGTGGAGACCCCGTTATCGGTACCACAACCAAAGAAGCTGTGCAACTTTTGATGGAAGATGCACATACTGAAGGTATTATTATGATTGGTGAAATTGGTGGTAGCATGGAAAGTGAAGCCGCACAATGGATTAAAGAAAACGGTACAAAACCCGTTGTAGGATTTATCGCTGGTCAGACCGCTCCTAAAGGTCGTCGAATGGGACACGCAGGTGCAATCATCGGCGGCGCAGAAGATACTGCTGAAGCCAAAATGAAAATAATGGAAGAGTGTGGATTGCACGTAGTCCAATCTCCCGCAGAAATCGGACAAACGATGAAAAAAGCCCTTGAAGCGGCTAAGTAAATCAAAACAAAGAACTAACGGTTTACCTCAAATCGTTAGTTCTTTTGCTTATGAGCTTGATATATCATCAATACAAGATTAGTAAACTATTGATAAAGCTATGGCTATAATATTATCAAAAGATGCGCTCTGGAAGGGAATTATAACCTCGCTTTTTGAGCCCTTTATGTACTATTTTTATGAAGAGCTTGCCGCTGATATTGATTTCAATAAAAAACCTGAGTTTTTGGATAAAGAACTCGACGAAATCTATCCGCTCTCTGATACAAAAAAACGGCGTTCCGACAAACTCATTAAGTTTTTTCTACAAAATGGGGAAGCACATTGGATATTGGTGCACGTAGAAGTACAAGGATATGAAGACAAATACTTTCCAGAACGAATGTTTACTATGTTTTATCGTATTAGAGACCGTTTTAGTAAGCCCGACCTTACTTCTTTTGTAATTTATACCGATGCTATAAAAGGCTATGAACCCGATACTTATCAATACGAATATCAGGGTATTGAACTCAAATATAAATACCGCACTTTTAAGGTTTTAGATTATAACGAAAAGGAACTCGATAAGCCCGAAAATCCGTTTAGTATGGTGATGCTCACAACACTAAAATCACTTCAAAAAGAGGGTGAAACAAACTACTCTTGGAGAATTGATTTAGTGCGCAGATTGAAAGCTGCAAACTACGACTCAAGCATCATAAGAAATCTCTTATTATTCATACGATTTTATGTCAAATTCTCGAAAACCGAAGACGAACAAGAATTCGAAAACCAAACATCTCACATTTTAAATCTAAGAAAGGATATGACACTCGAAGAATATATCGCTGGGGCATTCAAAGAAGAACTGATTGCAAAAGGCATTGAACAAGGCATTGAAAAAGGCATTGAACAGGGCATTGAACAAGGCATTGAACAAGGCATTGAACAGGGACGTGCCGAAGAGAAGCTAAGAAGTGAACAAGAAAAGAACCGGATTGAACAAGAAAGAATTCAAGGTTTGCATATTGCTATTCGAAATATGCTAAAAATGGGTTCTTTTAGTAACGAGATAATTGCTGGCATTTTAGAGGTCGAAATAGATTTTGTGCAACAAGTGCGCAAAACTTGGGAAGAAGAAGCAAAACAAAAACAGCAAAATAACGACGATATGAATGAGAAGTAGCCATGAACATTTTGTAAAGCTTATCGTTTTAGTATGAGTAACACTTAAATCAATAAAAACATGATTTTTTTACTCTCGCCTTCAAAAACTCAAGATTTTGAAACCCCTGCTCCTATCGAGCAATATACAGATTTACGCTTTAGTGCGGAGGTCAAAACACTTACTCAGGTACTGTCCAAACAGTCGCCCGATAAAATAGCCTCACTTATGAAAATTAGTGAGAAACTTGCTATACTTAATTTTGAACGATTTCAAAGTTTTGAATTTCCGTTTACGAGAATTAATGCAAAACAAGCAGTTTTTGCTTTTCAAGGCGACGTCTATGATGGGTTAGATGCTCAATCTTTACAATCAAAAGATTATGATTATTTGCAGAATCATTTGCGTATTATTTCAGGACTTTACGGATTGCTACGTCCTTTAGACTTGATTCAGCCCTACCGCTTAGAGATGAAAACGCCTATTATAGTCGGAGAGCATGCAGATCTTTACAAGTTTTGGGATGTCAAAATTGCTAATTTACTTCTTGCTGATATAGATGCACAAGCACAGCCTTGGATTATCAATTTGGCTTCACAAGAGTATTTTAAAGCAATTCCGAAAAAAACTATTGGCAAAGTAAAGCTTATAACCCCACAGTTTAAGGAAATAAAAGACGGAAAACCCAAGATTATTGCTGTATATGCCAAAAAAGCAAGGGGGCAGATGGTAAAGTTTGCCGCCACAAATAACATTACAAATCCTGAAGACTTGAAAGCCTTTGATATGGATAGGTATCAATTTTCAAAGGAATACTCCACTGAAAAAGAATGGGTATTTGTACGCTAAGTAAATCTTATATTTTATGGCTAAAAAAATCAGACCCCGTAGTTTTTCAGAACTATGGAGTCTGATTATGAAAAAATACACTATTTTTTCTTTTTGATATTGTTTTTCAAACCTGCACTTTGCTTTGTCCAATTTTCTATAGCTTCTTCGATATTAGCTTGGCGTGATTTATAAAAAGCACCGCCATCTTTCTCACCGAGTGTTTTCGCCATTTTAGCTTGCTCTACCGCACCTAATGGATTATTTTTTGCACCCATTACTTGTGCTTTTACCCAATATCCATAAAAATGCTCGCGCAAATCAAGAGAACGATTAACCCACTCATAAGCTTTGTCTGGGCTCTGCCCATGCGTAACAAAATACTCCGCCGCACGTGCATAATCATACCAAAGACCTGATGCTTGATTCATAGCCGTATTGATACTGGCTACTGCTTGCTCGACGGGGTTCGTTTTGAAAGGAAAGCGAACCTCTACATCAGCCCAGCGCATCACAATATGCCCTATTTCATCGTCAATAGGCTCAACATCAAAGCGTAAGCGTTCGTACATATCAGATAATTTTTTGGGTGCAACTTCAAGGCGAAGTAGGTCCTCGCTTGCTTTATAAGCACTTGTACCCCATTGCTCTGTTTCTTTGTTCAGAATAATAGTCCATTTCTCTTCACCAGGAATGCTAAAAAGTGCGTAATTCCCACTTGGAACTTCCGTATCGTTAATCATTACAGGCTCTGAAAATCTAATCAAAGTCGCCTTATTTGCACCCGTACGCCAAACTTCGTTATAAGGCACTAAATCGCCAAATACCGTGCGCCCACGCATAGCCGGCGAGCTGTAATGCACCTCTACAGCAGTAAGCCCTACGGTTTGTATTACACTTGCACTCGGGCTTGGCAATGGAAGGTTAAGCTGCGCAGATGCCACAAATGGCAATAGCATACAAGCTACAAAAGCAATAAAAAAGTAGTTTAAATGTTTCATGGTATGTTTTTGAATGTTATGAAAATGTTTTATCAAGAATTTCTAAACCTTCAATCTACATAGAATGTTTGCATTCTTTATTCAAAATTGAACGCTTTTGCTCAAAGAAAAAAGTAATTAAGTTTTTTTAGGAACACAAAATACACATAAACCGCAATTTCGAAAGCCAAATACTCGAGATAATGCGATATTTTTATTAGATTTGCATTATACTTTATATTCAAAAAAATGCTATGCTTCTTATCCTTTTAGCGCAATTTACCACTGACTACTCACCCGCTTATCTGTTGCTCTGCCTTGCAGTAGCCGCACTTTATGCCTTTTTGCTATATAGCAAAAAAGCCCCTTGGGGCAAAAAACTCAATCGTGCGCTTGCAGCTTTGCGTTTTACGATAGTATTTTTAATATGTCTATTGCTTTTGGGCATTGCTATCAAACAGCTAAGCACGCAAAGCGAAGCACCAACAGCCATCATAGCTATTGACGACTCACAGTCGCTTGAGCTTGTAAGTGGTAGCGAAAAACTGCAAAAACTCAAAACAAATGTCGCTTCCTTACAGCAAGCCCTTAATGAAAAAGGCTATCAAGTAAGTTTGCGCACTTTATCAAATACCTTATCCAATAACAAGCTAGATTCTATTAGTTTTGACTATCCAGAAACCAATATTAGTGCATTGCTCAAAGATATTGATGCTGAATTTGAAAATCAAAATTTAGCATTTACTTTGTTTGTTTCTGATGGAATTTATAACAAAGGAACAGCCCCTGATATGAATCTCTATCGTCAGCCTATTTATACCATAGGCATAGGCGATACCATTCCACAGAAAGATATTGCACTCAAAAGCGTATTTCACAATAAAATTGCTTACTTAGGCAACAGATTTCCTATTCTTGCCGAGCTGACAAATACAGGATTCGTAGGGCAAGATGTTGAAGTAAGTATATCAAAAAGTGGCAAAATATTAGAAACCCAAACCCTCCGATTTGAGCAAGAAGCAGATTTAAAATCCGTAGAGTTTTTGATGACTGCCGAGAAAAAAGGCATGCAACACTATATCATAAGAAGCCGCCCCCTCGAAGGCGAGTTTACAACTGCAAACAACGAAAAACACGTATATATCGAAGTTTTGGATAATAAAGAAAAAATCCTTATTTGCGCACAAACCGCCCACCCCGACATCAAGGCTTTGCGTAAAGCTATCAATAAAAATGAAAACTATGAAGTCGACTTGCATATTCCTAATCTTTTTGCTTTGAAAGAAGATGCAACATACGACTTAGTTATTTTTCATCAAATGCCTGATAAAGTAGGAAAATGGAAAAGTATATGGGAAAAAGTCCGCAAAAAAAACAAATCTGCCCTTTATATCATCGGCGCAAATACCGACCTCACTGCGCTCAATGAAGCAAACTTAGGTATGCGCATTCAAACCTCGGGCAACCAAAGCGATAAAGTAACCGCTGCTATAAATCCTGATTTTAATAAATTTACACTCAAATCTGACTACAAAGCTCGCATCACTGGCTACCCACCCGTAGAAGTTCCTTTCGGCGAATACACACTCTCGGCAGGTATTGAAACGGCTGTTTTTCAACGTGTAGGCACGATTCAGACACGCAAACCCCTACTCGCTATGGGTACGCATAACGAAAATAAAGTCGGTTTTGTCTTTGCCGAAAATACTTGGAGATGGCGTTTGAACGAATACGCAGACCATGAAGACCAAGAAACTTACGACGTGCTCTTTTCTAAAATGATTCAATTTCTTGCAAGTAAAGATGATAAACGCAGGTTTAGAGTCAATACCACTGCCAGTAGCTATAGCGATACAGAGCCTGTAACCTTTCAGACGGAAGTCTATAACGACATTTATGAACCTATTTTTGGGCAAAATATAAGCCTCGAGATTATTGATGAGCAAGGCAAAAAGTATAATTACAATTACTTACACAGCTCTGCAGCAAGTCGCTATCAAGTATCGGGGCTTTCGCAGGGTGCGTATCGCTATAAAGCCTCTACTACGCTCGATGGCAAAAACCAAGTTTCACAAGGAGAGTTTACAGTAGAGTCTCTTCAAATAGAAGCTACAAAAACTACCGCAGACTTTGCCCTGCTACGCCGCCTTTCAGAGCGCAATCGCGGTAATTTTCAAAAAATTGAAAATTGGGAAAGCATGCAAAATCAACTGCTCGCTTTGCAACCCCAAAAGATTTTGCATAGTAGCGAAGAGCTATCAGAAATCGTTCGCCTACCCTATCTGTTACTTTTAATTATCACAATGGCAACCGTAGAATGGGTCATCAGAAAATACAAAGGCGGGTATTAAGCAAAACACCCCTCCCCAATCATATTTCACTGTGAAATATGATTGGGGAGGGGTGTTGTTATCAATTTAAAAGCACTAATGGTTCTGACCGAGTTATTAGTGCTTTTGGATTTTTATTCTTGATTCACGGTAGCTACAGGTGCGCCTGAGAGGATAGCCTCTGTGGCGAAGTCTTCAAATTTTTCAAAGTTTTTATTAAAGGCGTTGGCGAGTTTGTTGGCTTGTGCATCATAAGCTTCTTTGTCTTTCCAAGTATTTCTTGGGTTAAGGATTTCAGTAGGCACATTAGGACAAGAAGTGGGCATAGCTACGCCAAATATGGGGTGCTCTTCATAATTTACATTATCCAATTCAGATGCTAATGCTGCTGTAATCATGGCACGTGTATAAGGCAATTTCATGCGCGAACCTACGCCGTAAGCTCCTCCTGTCCAGCCTGTGTTGATAAGCCAAAGTTTGACGTTGTGTTTTTCCATTTTTTCACCCAGCATTTGTGCATATTTCGTGGGGTGTAGCGGTAGGAAAGGTGCGCCAAAGCAAGCGGAAAAAGCAGTTACAGGCTCTGTGATACCCGCTTCTGTACCAGCTACTTTTGCTGTATATCCAGAAATAAAATGATACATAGCCTGCGAAGGATTTAGCTTCGATATGGGAGGCAATACGCCATAGGCATCACAAGTAAGGAAGAAGACATTAGTGGGTGTACCCCCTTTTGAAGGCTCGACGGCATTATCAATATAATGAATAGGGTAAGCCGCTCTTGTATTTTCTGTAACTTGTTTATTTTTGTAATCTACTTGTCGCGTACCTTCGTGAAAACGTGTATTTTCTAAGAGTGTACCGAATTTAATAGCGTCCCAAATTTGTGGTTCTTTTTCTTTCGAGAGGTCAATGACTTTAGCATAACATCCGCCCTCAAAATTGAATACGCCTTCTTCTGTCCAGCCGTGTTCGTCGTCTCCGATAAGGGGGCGGTTGGGGTCTGCCGAGAGGGTTGTTTTTCCAGTACCTGAAAGCCCGAAGAAAATAGCTGTATCTTTTTCCTCTATTCCAATATTAGCACTACAGTGCATAGAGAGTACATTGCGCTGATGTGGGAGGATAAAATTGAGGATAGAAAATATACTTTTTTTCATTTCGCCTGTGTAGGCAGTTCCGCCGAT
Organism: Bernardetiaceae bacterium; assembly: GCA_020832465.1. Lineage (GTDB taxonomy): Bacteria > Bacteroidota > Bacteroidia > Cytophagales > Bernardetiaceae > JAFIER01. The sequence goes on along the minus strand of JAFIER010000153.1, from coordinate 16,288 downwards.
AAGCACGATGCGCTTTGTAAAATTGATTATAGCAAAGTTACTCTGTCTTGTGCCGTCAGTTTCTGGTTCGGCAAAAAAGTCAGGATTTTGAATAATCGTAAACTGCGGTTCGTGTGTATTGATTTCGTTTGCGGAGGGTCTTAAAAAAAGATGGTGACAAAAAAGATTTGCCCAAGGTGTGGTGTTAATTACTCTGAGGTTCAACCTATAATTAGAATCTGCACCAGCATAAGCGTCTCGTGCGTAGATTGTTTTGCCCTCAAGACTTTGAATCATTTTATCGTAAAGCGCATCAAACTTTTCGGGCGCAAAGGGAATATTGATGTCTCCCCACCATACGCTGTCTTTGGTGATATCGTCTTTAACAATAAAGCGATCTTTGGGTGAGCGTCCTGTAAACTTTCCAGTATCGCACATAAGTGCGCCCTCGTCTGTCAGTACGCCTTGCCCGTTTTGAATGCTGTGCTCTACCAGCTCTGCGGCGGTTAGATTCCAATACACTTTTTCGGCATTCTTAATCCCTAAGGATTCGAGTCCGTTTTTTTTCGATTTGAGTCCTATTTCTTGCATTATCAAGGAATTATGCAGTTAAAATTGTGATTTACACAGGAATTTTATAAAATAAAAGCAACGCCATTACCAAAAGACCATATTCAAATAAAAATGAAAACAAACATTTGGCTAAGCATCTGTTGCTTCTAAATAAGATGTAACATGAATTTAATATCAAAGGTACGAATAATTTTGCCAATTGCCGAATACATCGCTTTTTTTATGCAAAAAAGACGTTTTTCACGTTACTTATTAAAATTTATCTATATGATATATGAATAGCGCAAAAAATTAGCCAATGTCATCATTTGTGCTTATATAAAAACTTTAAAAATTAGTCATAGCGGGTAAGTATATGCCATAAATTTGCTTTATTTTAAAACAATCGTTTCTTTTTTACGATTTTGCTTATAGTTTTTACGCAAAATTATTATTTTTGCAAACCTCCAAACTATACCACCAAAATTTATGACAAGTATTTGCAAAGTAGGCATCGAGGATATAAGTGTGTATGTGCCGAGCCTTTATTTAGATATTGAAGCCTTGGCAAACCAACGAGGCCTCGAATATGCCAAGCTTTCTCAAGGGCTTGGGCTTCGCCAAATGGCACTGCCCGATACCGATGAAGATGCCGCCACTATGGCTGCCAATGCCGTGCTAAGCTTAATGCAAAAGAATAATCTAAAACCCGCCGATATAGGGCGAATCTATCTTGGCACCGAAAGTGCACTCGACGGCGCAAAGCCCACGGCAAGCTATATCCTCGAGATGTTGCAAGGATATTATAACGAAACTTATGGCTCACAGGCCTGGCAACATTGCGATGTTACGGATATTACTTTTGCATGCATAGGAGGAGTAGATGCGCTACAAAATACGTTAGACTGGGTCGCACGGCGCAAAGAGCGTATAGGTATTGTTGTATGTAGCGATTTTGCTAAATACGACCTCGCCTCAAGTGGTGAATATACGCAAGGTGCGGGCGCAGTAGCTTTGCTTATCAAACAAAATCCTTCACTCCTTGCACTCGATAGCGAATGGGGAACAGCAACTGAAAGTGTGCACGATTTTTTCAAACCCCGAAGGAGCTATTCCCAAGACGAATTTATGGGAATGTTAAGCCAACTCACAGGGCAAAATTTAGCCCTTAAAAATCAGGCAGAGGATAATAAACTCAAAACCATACTTGCGCAGGGTGTAGTCCGTTTTTTTTCAGAAACACCTGTTTTTGATGGACAGTTTTCTAATGATTGTTATCAAAACCGTATCGGGGAAGCCTTAGTACATTGGGCAAAGCAAAACCCACAAGCGCAGCCTATAGCAAATTGGAAACGCCTTATTTTTCACTTACCTTACGCCTTCCACGGCAAGCGCATAGCTACCGAGCTTTACGCTAAATTTGTATTGAATATCAAAGATAAAGGGCAGCTTTCAGACAAAAACTTTTTGAAAGAAGTAAGCAAATCTGAAGCCTATCGCCAGTTTTGCCGAGAAAAAATTGAGGCGGGTCAGCAACTCTCTTCAAGAGTAGGCAATGTATATACAGCTTCTATTTTTCTTTCGTTTGTAAGTATGTTGGAGGCTGAAATGGCAACAGAAAATCCGCTATCTGCTCATACAGAAGTGGCTTTTATAGCCTACGGAAGTGGCTCAAAAGCTAAGGTATTTGTCGGTGAGCTACAAGCCCATTGGCAGGAGAAGGCACAGCATTACAAACTCAATGAAACACTTGATTTGCGCCAAGCCATTTCCTTTGAGCAGTATGAATTATTGCACAGCGAAAAAATTGATAAACCTTTAAACCCTGAAAAACAAGGATTTGTGTTGAAAAGTATCGAACAAGGACATAGAAAATATGCTTACAGTAACTTAAACCAAAGCATCAAAATCTTGTAATAATGGCTCTTTCCAATTCCATTTTTCGGTTTTAGCAAGCGTGGTTAAGTCTGCTAAATTGCGCACTAAATTGGCATTCCACCCCATACTTTGGGCGATAGCTTTGTAAATAAAGAGCGGGCATCGCCCCTCTTTTCTATAAAAACGCAATGAAATATCGCCCTTAGATTTGGATAGTTTTGTATCATATCGGTTGCGGAGCAGAGGGTGATGATAAAACTTATTTTCAACAAAAGAAGCGGCAGGTTGAATCTGTGAGGCGAGAAAAACCTGCGCCGCCGTAGAGCTTATTAAATCACTGCCCCTGACTATAGTATCTACACCAAAATGCAGGTCATCGACGAGCGAAGCGAGCTGATAAGCAGGGAATTTGTCTTTTCGACGGAGCACAAAATCGGGCATTTTTTCATGTAATGCGTACTCGATATTACCCAATCTTTGGTCTTCAAAACTAACAACAATATCTTTGTTTTTGATGCGCCAAGCAGCTTTTTCGGTATCGAGTGATAGTGCACGTTTGAGGCAGAAACGATCGTAAAGCAACGGGCTTCGCTTTGTAATTTGCTTGCGCGAGCAGTAACAGGCGTATATTTTTTCTTGTTGTACAAGATTTTCCAAGGCTTGCTCGTATAAGTCCAAACGCTTATGTTGGGTGTAATTTTGTTCAAAATCCTCGACTGATTGCGCGCCTTTTTCGTAAGTAATTCCAAGCCATTCAAGGCTTTTGAAAATATCTTCTACATACTCGGGTCGTTTGCGTGCTTTATCTAAATCATCGATGCGAAGTAAGATTTTTGCACCCGTTTTTTGAGCTATCAAATAGGTCAATAAAAATGAATAAGCATTGCCCAGATGTAAAAATCCAGAAGGTGTGGGTGCTATGCGTGTAAGTTTCATCAAAAAATAAAAAATTAAATTTGCCTACGATTTAAGCACGAGTGCTTTTTTATTATTTTAGCAGATAATTAGCACTAACAGTTCTCGGAGAACTGTTAGTGCTAAATACGCTTGATTTATTAAACTTCTGCTACCTCAACTATGAAAACTGTTAGTGCTTGATGCTTAGCAAAGTTGTCGTGCATGCGACTATCCTCTATAACCGACCCCTTTCGTTCTGATTTTATATTTTCGGCATTTATAAATTTCTTGCACAATTTCAAAATCCGTAGTGAGGTTATCGAAATAATCATTCTTTGTTTTTATGTTGAGATATGCTTTTTTTTGTTTGACAAAGCATTGCATTGCACCAAAACTACCATTTCCGTAAGGACTATAATCTGAATACATACAGCCATAGCAATTTTTAAATTTATATTTATCTGCAATTTTTGATGATAGCAATTCAAAGGCAGTATCTACGCCGTCAGCAACAGCATCAATTTCTTTGCCATCAAGCATGATACTCAATTTAATGCGTTCATACTCAATGCTAATTGCAGGTTTGGGTCTTGGTTTGCCTAAAGCATACTCGAGTTTGAGCTTAACATTTGTACTTTTCATACTGGGCAGTTCTATAAGTGTTTGTGGAATAAACACCTCGAAGACACAATCACAAAGTGTATGCTGGGTCGGATTTATACCGTGATAAATAGGTGTTTCGATAAAAGTAAATCGCTTGATTTGCTCTGGCAGGCAGTGTGCTCTGTTGATAAGCACCATATCTGAAAATTCTTTACCTTGAAATTGCAATCCAGCAAGCGTAAAAGTAAGTAACTCATAGTCGTTATCGACAATCATAGGCATCTCACCCAAATTATCTTTATACACAGCTTTGTATTTAGGCATTATTGAATGAGCGTAAGTAGGATTGAATAATAAATGAACAGAAAACAAAAGATTTTAAAACAAAGATACAAGTTTGATGCCTATTTCACAATATTTTGGTACTACTTATGGAATAATAGCTATGAAAATTTTCTTAATCATAATCGTCGTAGTATTCCCTATTTATCTTACCCCAAAAACTACCCACATTGAGAAATACCCCTAATTGCAAATTAAACAAACGTATAGGTTGCCTTTGACTCTCTAACCTGCGTGCAATCGCTAAACCATTGCCTGTCAGCCACGTATCATATACCTCAGATTCGTGCATAACACTACCATGCATAAATTGCCCGCCCGTTCTTATTCCAATATAATCCGAGACTAAATAGCTAATACTCAAAGAATAACTACCTGCCATTCCCAAGTTATTACCAAAAGGAGATGCTCGTTGTTCTGAAAAAAAATGCGCCCATCCCTCTGGCACATAATTGCCATTATCTATATGATAAGCTGGCATTCGCAAAACAATTGCACCAAAAGAAGCATCTACGCCTACCATAAGACGCTGTGCTACCAAGTATATATAACTCACCCCCATATTAAAATGATGCCTTTGCCAAGCACTGCGATGATTCTGCCAAGTTGTAGCCAACGCATCAGGCGTATCATAGAGTGAATGAAAAATATTATTGAGAGGAGTTTGGTTAAAAGAGTTATTACCAAAACTATAACCGAAAATCGGTCCTACGCAGTGCACAGTACGCTTCTGATTAGCAGCCTTACGAAAAGGATAAAAACCCAATGCAAAATCGTGATGCAAACCCGAGCCAGCAAATCCACTGCGTGGCGACTCATCTATAGATGCAAAACCACCAAGCGCATAACTCGGACCCGAGGATAAACGCAGCTGAAAAGTTGGAAAGTCTGAAAAAGCAGGGTCTGGACGGTATGCCCAAGATTGCCCCATAATAAGCGGTGCGCCTGCGCTATAAAGCCATATTATTGCTATAACAAAAAATAATGTACGCATAAATATCTACGGGAATAATTACAAATAAAAAATCTAAATTTAAAGCTGTAAAATACTGATTACAAGCAACTATTCACTACCAATCATCATCGTCATCACTAACATCTTCTTCTATAAATTCAATAGAAAAAGCCTCGATGCCTAAAAGCATAGTAGGGTTGCTCTCAGCTTTAAGTGCGTGCCCACTAAAAATAATCCATAAATTATGCTCTTGAAACTCCACAGGTAAATTACAAGGCAACAGAGGCTCAATTCTATCATCATCGGCTATGATAAACCAAAACTCCTCTCTTAGCATAGCTACACTTCCATTTTGCACTTCCTCAGGCGTAGCATCGGCACGCTCTGGCAACCAAAGCTCCACACGCTTAACAGTACCCTGCTGCTCTGGAAGATAACGTGCATACTGACTGCTCGGCGCACAAGGGAATAGTGGCTCTTCTATCCCCGCATTATGAAAATCGCAAGCCGTAAAAAGCCATATCAAATTCAAAATCAAAAATAAGCGCAACATTTCTAACATTAAGTTTTATGTAAAAATTGTGTTTGATACTTGCAAAACGAATCAAGCATAGAAAAAATTTAGCTTTTGACTGTACAACTACATCAAAATACGTTTTGCTACAGTTGTAATACTTAGTACCCTATAACCTTAGATAAGTAACCATTTTTTTTATTTTTGCAATCTATTTTTACGTTTTTTACGATAAAACGGCAAATTTAGTTTTACTTTTGTGTTAAAATTTAAAACCACGCTACACTGCTAAAAAAACAACAGTCTTACATTTAACTTGTATTTATGAAGTACGCTAAAACTCATGCCATGCGGACGCTTGCAAAAAACGGTATTCATTATGATGTCATTCCTTATACGTATGAAAAGGAAGATTTAGATGTTACTAAAATTGCCGAAGATAATCATCTGCCATTACACTTGATATACAAAACCTTAGTTTGTATAACAACAGATAAAAGTATTGTCGTAGCCATGATATCAGGTGAAGATACGCTATCTACTAAAAAATTAGCTGCAAGCTATGGCGTAAAAAAAATAGCACTACTACCCTCAATAGACTTACAAAAATATACAGGCTATATGCGTGGCGGATGCTCGCCCTTAGCGATGAAAAATGCTTACCCTACTTTTATAGACAAAAAAGCATTCGAAAAGACTGATAAAATTTATTTTAATGCTGGTAGAAAAGGACTACTATTAGCCTGCAAACCAATACTTTTAAAGCAAGTATGCCAAGCCATAATAGCTGATTTAAAGCAAGACGACACCGACAATTTTTAACTGGATTTACGCAATTTCATAACTAACAGTATGCCTATCAGTATGTTGAAAAATAACATTTCTTTGAGCAAGTATTATTTCTAAGCCCATTTTTCCATAGTATGGGGCTTACAAACCCCAACGCTATGAAAAAATGTGTAATAATCTGATTAACAAATACTTAACATTTGTGAACCTGTAGTAATAAAGCTCCAGATTCATTGTAAAGCACGTCCAAAGCAGGAGCCTCGGACTACAGTTTTCGCAAAACTTTTAGTGCTGAAATTATCTAAGGATTTTTCCAAATTTTGCCTGCTTAACCTTATGATTCAGGTAGTCTTAATCGCAGGGTATTAAACGACGATTCGAGTTGTTATTGAGTAAAAAGTTTTCTTACTTTTTCAAAATCTTGATGTTTTATTTGTCTGTCTTCAAGTGTATCTATCAACTTGTTCATAAACACTCCCACAGACTCATTTGTGTCCTTGATTTGCTTATAGTCATATTTTTTGTATATATTTTCAGCTTTATCCCATTGATTGTTTACGGTATAAGCCGTAGCAAGCAAAAGTTTTAGTATGTGTAAATCGGTGTAAAGTGTTATATTTTTTTCGAGTTGTTCGATAGCCTCTTGGGTTTGCCCTACTGTTAAAGCTGCTCGCGTAAAATATAGCCAAGTGATATAGTTATTGCTTTCTACATTGATCAATGCTTTAGCTGTTTTGTACTCATTTTCGTAATCTTTAAGTTTTTCGTAAGTTTTTATGAGTTCATGATGTATATCATGACGGAAAAATATACTTCTTTGCTTTCCCTGTAGTAGGTAGAAAAGTGCTGTATCAGGTTTGTCTAAAAGTAGTGCGACTCGTCCAGCATTAAAATAGCCTTCAATAGTGGTGCTATCAGTCCTTATTGCTTTTTTAAAACTATGCAATGCAAGTGTATAGTCTTTGTTATCAAGGGCTTGAAACCCCATATCATAGTAATTGAGGTCTGAATACACTTCACAAGTGGGTAGCACTTCCTCCAACTCATCAATAGCTTTAAATGGTAGATTAGGATTATACAATAGGTATAAAGATTTCAAATGCTCGAGTGTACGAATATCATTAGGTATTTCAGTAAGATTATTGAGGCTTAAATCTAATTTTAGCAAGCTATTTTTGAGCCCTATTATTTCTTGTGGGAAATGAGTAAATCTATTATTGGATAACATGAGAGTTTGAAGTTTATTAAGCTGGGTTATAGATTTAGGCATTTTAGAGATTTGATTACTATTGAGATACAAGCCTTTTAGTTCTGTAAGTTTTCCTATTTCTTTGGGGATTTGCTGTAGAGCTCCTTCTTCTATAATTAGATATTTGAGGTTCTTAAGTTTAGCAATTTCAGGGGGAATCTGGGTAAATTGATTTTTTGAACCTGTATTTACCTCACCAATAATTAAAATTTCTAATTGCTCATAATCGAATATTTCTTCAGGAAATACTTTAAGCCCACCACCTTGTAATCTTAATGCCTTTACTCTTGGATTGATTTGATCAATAGAAGTAGCGGTTTCATAGGTATTTCCTAATGTATCTAACAGATAGTTTACACCCAGGTTAGAAACTTTTGCAAAACCTTTTTCAGTATCAAAGATACTTGCTGTTTCCCATTTTCCTAAATGTCGCATTTCGTCTCCATTCTTATCGATAAAATAATAGCTGTAACTATTACTTGTTGTAAGGGCAAAACGATCTTCATAAAAATAAAAAGCATCGATTAGCTTTTGTGCTTTATAAAGGTTTTGTTCGGCTAATTGACGTTGTTTTTCAGTGTCATTTTGGGCTATTTGTGCTTGTTTTTTGGATTGCTCAGCTTCTGCCCTAAGTGCCTCTATCTTATCAAAAACTTTATTGATTTTATCTTTGACTGTTTTGTTCTGCGAAGGTTCAAAAGCCTCTGCGGCAAAATACAGATTGATAGCTTTTTTGTACTGACCTTGCTCAAAAGAACGGTCGCCCATTTGTAAGGCCTCTTTATAGTTACTCTGACCAAGGGCATTAAACACAATACAAACGAAAATGATGAGTGTAGCTAAATACTTCATGTGTTTTTAGATTTTTAAGTACAGTGTAATAGAATAAAAACCAGAACATACCTTAAAACTAAGCCTTTTTTATTAAAAACCAGCCCTTTTTCTTAATTTTTTTAACGCTTTATCGCCTGAATTAAGTTTCAAACTCTTTTCCTTATTTTAGTCTTTTGTTATTAATATGGCTTAGAAAACGCACAAAAAAAACCAAATCATTATTCAACGCATTCGTTCTTACGGATATGCTAAATAATGACTTGGCTTCATACTACTGGACATTCTCCATATAGAAATAACATTTCTTTGAGAAATGTTATTTCTAAGCCCATTTTTCCATAGCGTGGGGTTTGCAAACCCCATGCTATAGAAAAATGTATAGTAGTATGACTTGGCTTAAAAAATATTTACAAATACATCTTACCAAACGCTGTATTTTCTAATATGTGCCCAATGGGAAGGTAACACCTAAGTTGATTGAAAAGACACCATTTCGCACTGTATTAGGTGCTACGGTAATATCTGAAAGCCCGAAGTTATATCTCAAATCAAAGACAAACCACCTGCCATTACCTAAGCGCAAATGTGCTCCTGCACCTAAAATGAGGTTAATATCAGCTTCATTATAGGTAGTACTTGCATCTGCATCGCCCAATTTTGCGCTTAACAAATGGTTATAAGAGCCACCTACAAATACTTTAGGCACAAAATTATCAGATAAAAAGAAATAATAAGAGGGTAGAATAGCAATTTCTACATAATCGAGTTTGATATCGTTGTTGGAGTTATCGTAAGATTCTCCTCTCATGCTATAGACAAGCTCGCCTGTGATGCCAAAGTGATCGATAACACTGTAGTTGAGTACTGCACCAACATTTGCACCGATGCGCGAACCTGCGTTATTTGGGCGGTTCTCCTGGCTGAGCTGTGCAGCATTAACTCCTGCTTTCAATCCAATAGAAGTATTTACACCTTGCGCTACAGCTGTATCTATTGTAGCAGTGAGCATAAGCACTAAACATAGGCATAAGGCATACATCGTATTTTTTGTACGTTTCATCGTGTTTTTTGTGGGGTTAATAAGTGTTTTACATTTCAATAGCAAATTTAACGTTTACTTGGCAATAAAGTTGCAATATTATTATGATATAAACTAAAAAATTGATTTTTTTTAATCAAGTTTAAGCATTGATATTCTTTTTCTAAGTGCTTTATTTTTTTACTTTATCCAATAAACACAGTCATTTACTACAAATAGCCTACATAATGCGTTTAATTTATACATTTATTTTGCCTTTTTTTGTTTTGTTTAGCTTATATGGTTGCGACTCGAGTGCATCAAAATCTGAGGAATCGCGCGTAAGCATCGAGGAGATACGTAAAGATGAGGTCATCGAGGAGCAAAAAAGTTTGCTTGCCGATTTTGATCGTCGTTTTTCTGACTATCAAAAAAAGGTAAATGCCGAATTGCGTTCTAAGGATATGATAGTCGTGCGTTATGATTCGCTTCACGAAGTGTACAAAGAAATGGTCGCTTCTATAGATTCAGAATCTGCTGAAAATTACCGTTTAAAAACCCAAATCAATAAACTCAAAATTTCGCTCAGCGAAACTGAGCAACAACTACTCAAAGCCGAAAAAAGAGTCATACAAGTGCAAGATTCATTAGGCAATCTTACTGAACAGCTTTTAAGCAAGCTTGCAAAGTACGAATACCTAACCGATTCGCTCAATAAACGCATAGAGCGTTATGAAGAGCTTATCGCCACGCAGGCTATGGCTATGATAAAATGCTCATATCAATGGAAAGGTATGGAAGTTTTGCTCAGCACGAATAGTAGCCATAAAGCAAGTAAAGTCAATGAACTCAAAATTAGCTTATCGGTAAACCCTATCAAGTATGAAAGTATTTTTAAGCAAGAACTTAGCCCACATGCAGCCCTTACCTTAGTACTTTTCAAAGATGGAGAAGAGCGAGATTTAGAAAGAGTACGCCTACAAAATTATCAAAAAGAAATCAATTGGAGTAAACTCCCAAGTGGAAACTATAGCTTTGCACTGCGCCATGGCAATCAGGTACTACTAGAAAGCTATCCCTTTCAATTAGATTAGCAAACCGACAAACAATTCATTGGGATTGTGTAAAAAGTGTTTCATGGCTTTTAAAACGCCCGCCTCAATTTTTCAAAAATAACATTTCAAGTTTGGCTACTCACCTTAGCGCATATAGACAAAAAAAAGGCTATTCAGAAAAAATAGAATAGCCTTTTAATCATTTTTGGTTCTACTGCGATTTTATACGGATATTTAACTCTCACGATTAAAATCGTGGATTTTAATCGATAAAGCCCACAAATTTATTTGTGGGAGAGCATATTTCTGTATAAAGTTTAGAAAAACCTCTTTTTTTTGAACAAAAGTTTTTTAGCTCAAAGCATCAATGCGCTCTGTAAGCACCTTTTTATTGGCAGCGCCTGTAATTTTTTCTTTCATCTCTCCATTTTTGAAAAACATAATGGTAGGAATACTACGAATACCGAATTTAGTAGAAAGTTCGGCTTGATCATCTACATTGACTTTGCATATCGTTGCTTTGCCTTCATATTCTTTGGCTATCTCATCTACAATAGGCATCATCATTTGGCAAGGACCGCACCACTCTGCCCAGAAATCTACGACTACGGGCTTATCTGATGCAATAAGGGATTCAAAATTATCAGAAGTTGCTTCTATTATTTTTGACATGATTCTCGATTGTTAGTTATTTGGTATTAAAAATTAAGTTTGTTAGGCTAAGCCTATTAAACAGAAGTTTAGTATATTGATTTGCAAAAATTGCAACTGTATGAATTGCTTCACACTTACAAAGATTGCAAAAAAATATCAAAAATACAACGCAATAAGTAATTAAATGTTTTATTTTCGTATTTTTTAGATTTTGAATCAAACAAAGAATGCTTATATTTGTATGAATTTGAAATCCGTAGCTAACAAGTGTGCTTGCTTTTGCACACTAACTACTAATATCTAAAACCTTAATTATTAGCTTATTATGCTTAGTTTTTGGGAAAAAAATAGCTTTCAGCACTACGATTATATCATTGTAGGTAGCGGTATTACAGGGCTTTCGCTTGCCGCTTCGCTCTTAGAAGCACAGCCTAAGTTGCGGGTGCTTATTTTAGAACAAGGAATTTTTCCATCAGGAGCAAGCACTAAAAATGCAGGATTTGCGTGCTTTGGTAGCCTAAGTGAACTATGGTCTGACTTACAGAAAATGACTGAAAATGAAGTCATTACGCTTGTAAATGCCAGATACGAAGGGTTAAAAAAATTGAGAAAAAGGCTTGGCGATTGCGCCATAGGATACGAAAAGCATGGTGGTTACGAACTTATAAGCGAAAAAGAAGAGCCACTCATGGCACACCGTCAGCAGCTCAATGATTTGCTCGCCCCTTACTTCAAAAAACCTGTTTTTAACGATGCTACACCGCAAATTAAAAACTTTGGATTTAACCCTGATAAAATCAAAAGATTAGTGCTCAATCCCTATGAAGCCCAAATCGATACGGGGGCAATGATGCAAGCACTCACACTATATGTCATGAAAAAAGGTGTAGAAATACGCACAGGCACAAAAGTTAGCACTTTTCAACAAAATGGGAATAAAGTCTGGATAGAAACGGAGAGTTTGCATCAAAAAATAGCCCTTAGTGCTACTAAAATAGCTATTTGTACCAACGGATTCACACACGAGATGCTTCCGAAGCTCGATGTAGAGCCGGGGCGTGGACAGGTGCTTATCACTAAGCCCATTCCTAATTTACCCATTAAAGGTACTTTTCACATGGACGAAGGATTTTATTACTTCAGAAATTATCAGGATAGAATACTGCTCGGTGGTGGGCGAAATGTGGATTTTGAGGCTGAGCGTACTACTGCTATGCAACTCAATGACAAAATCATAAACGACTTAAAGCAAAAACTCCAAACTTGGATAATGCCCAAACAAGCATTTGAAATCGATATGCAATGGGTAGGTATTATGGCTTTTGGCGAAAATAAAAAGTTTTTGTTAGAAATGACAAGCGAGCGTGTGCTAATTGCTGTAAGGCTCTCGGGCATGGGCATAGCACTCGGTAGCCACATAGCAGCACAAGGTGCAAAAATGCTTATGCAGGCTTAAAATATAACAGCCCTTAGGCTATTTGTTTTTAAATTTTGACAAAGTTTAGTGCAAAACTTATATACATCGTAATGCTATCAAAACTTAGACCCTATTTTTCTTGGATTTTTATCGGACTGCTCATGCTCATAGCTATGATATGTCTTGCTATGGCAAACCATTGGCAGAATGAAAAACAGATTTGGAAAGCAAAATATGAGCGAACATTAGGGCGAGTAATCCAGTTAAGAACCAATGAAAAGGGCGATTTCTATCCCGTTATTGGATTTGTAACCTTAGATAGCCAAAAAGTTTTTGTACACGCTAAAAATGAATTTTCAGCTTTTAAAGAATACGAAGTAGGTGAAATTTTAGAACTTTATTATGATCTTATAAATCCTGATGATACACATATTATCCGAAACGAAGGATTTGAAATTGTATTTATGAACATTACAGGTATATTGATGGGGCTACTGGCTATCGCATTTGCAACCTTAGAAATCTATAAAAAAGTGCGTACGCAACAACTTTTTAAAAATGGAAAAAGAATCAGAGCACAAATAAAATCCGTAGCTAAAGACCCTCAAAAAAAACGAGAAAACAAAGCCGCTTTTGTCATTTATTGCGAATGGAAAGCTAATCCAGAAGCTACGGCATATAGTTTTAGAAGCGAGCCGCTGCTCAGAGACCCCACACCTATGCTCCCAGCAGACCGCATGCTCGATGTAATCATAGACCCCAATAATCCAGAAAACTATTACGTCGATATTGATTTTTTGTTTGAATGATTAAATTTTATGCAAAAAATAAAACCTATGAAGATTCTCATTTGGATTCTCCATATAAAATAACCCAAATAAAATTCTCGCCGTGTTTGGTGTCTTTTAGTCCATATAGAAATAACATTTCTCAAAGAAATGTTATTTCTATATGGAGAATGTCCAGTAGTATGGAAATTTATAAAACATTAAAATGAAAGCCATTAGAGCAAAAATAACAGCTTGCATTAGCAAAGGCCAACCAGATTTTGTTGAATGCAGGCTTAAAGACACTTGGGATAGTGCCTAACCAATAGCGAAAAGGGCACTGCTTCAAACTCTTTGTCTCCTTACCAAACGTACCACTTATAATCTTACCAAACAAATCTGCGAAATGTATTTAACTTCCTCCAAAATCAATACATTTAAAGCGTTACCAAACCCTAATTTTGCATCAAATTAAAAAATGTAAATCACAAATTCAATAATTATGTCAAAATCAAATTGGAACGCAGACCAAATTCCTGACTTAAAAGGAAAGGTAGTTATCATAACAGGAGCAACAAGCGGTCTGGGTAAAGAAGCCACAAAAGTATTGGCTCAAAAAAACGCTACAGTTATAATGGCAGTTAGAAATACAAAGAAAGGCAAAGTCGTAGCACAAGAGATAAAAAACACAACACTTCAAGCAAAAATTGATATTAAAGCTATGGATTTGAGTAGTTTAGAGTCTGTAAAATGCTTTGCAAAAGACGTTTTATCAAGCTACAAACATTTAGATGTTTTAATAAATAATGCAGGCATTATGGCCTGCCCCTATGACAAAACTAAAGATGACTTTGAAATTCAAATGGGCACCAACCATTTGGGACATTTTGCACTGACAGGTCTTTTAATGCCACTTTTAGAACAAACTAAAAACGCTCGCATTGTAGCTACATCAAGCCTTGGACATAGAGTAGGTAATATCAATTTTGATGATATAAATTGGGAAAAGCGAAAGTATAACTCGAGTCAAGCCTATGCCGACAGTAAGTTAGCAAATCTCTACTTTGCTTATCATTTAGCTGAAAAGCTAAAAGCTAAAAACAAAGATATTAAAGTAACAGCTGCTCACCCAGGTTGGACACGCACAGATTTACAAAAACACTCTTGGTATATGCGAATGCTCAATCCTTTGTTTTCTCAAGGAACCGACCAAGGTGTACTACCCACCCTTCGCGCGGCTTTTGATGAAAAAGCACAATCAGGCGATTATTATGGACCTTCGCGTTTTTTTGAAATGCACGGTAGCCCTATAGTTGTAAAATCTAATGCGCGTTCGTTAGATAAAACAATGGCTAAAAAACTATGGGATATTTCTGAATCACTAACAAAAATCAAATACTAAGATTATGAACATATTAGAACACAGTATCGCCTGGGCAAAAGGAGAACAATTTGAAGGAATGTGCATCGCTATTGGCGGTTTGGCAACTATAGTCCTTACTTTTTTGTTTTGGAAGTATGGGACTACTCCGAATGCGAAATCACTTGTGCTACCAAGCTTAGTTTTGGGTGTATTGTTTATTTTGATGGGTATTGCTATGATCAATTCTAACGGAAAACGTCCAGTAGCGTTTCAGCAAGCTTATGAAAGTGATAGCGTCCAATTTCTTTTGGACGAAAAAAAACGGGTAGAAGAATTTCAAATTTTGTATCCCATATCATTGGGTGTGAGTGCTGTTTTCTTTTTGATTACACTCATTGGATTTGTATGGACTAGAAACCCTACAATTCACGCCATAGGCATTGCTTTGTCTGTCTTTGGTTGGGCACTCATCGTTATTGATTATTTTTCAAAAGAACGAGCGGCTATTTATTATGAACAAATTTTACAACAACTACAATGAGCGATATAATTCATATAAAATCTATTTCACAACTGCACAGCTTATTAGCCCTGGAAAGACCCGTACATCCTTTAATTTCGGTGATAAGGCATAGCAGTACGATGAATTTGAATTTTGGCGACACCCGATTTAATAGCGATTTGTACTTTATTTCATTGAAAGAAAACATCAAAGGTGTATTCAAATACGGTCGCAATGCGTATGATTTTGAAGAAGGAACGCTCGTATGTGTGGCTCCAGGTCAGGTAGTGTCTTCCAATGAAAACATTGAGCCTGATTTAGGTGGTTGGTCTATCTTTTTTCACCCCAATTTGATTCGAAAATCTACCTTAGCCAATACTATTACAGATTACCATTTCTTTGACTACGAAAGTTACGAAGCTTTGCACCTCTCTGATAAAGAGAAAAATAACCTTACGGAATGTGTCCTAAAAATTGAGCAAGAAATTCATCAAAATATCGACAAATACAGCCAAGAACTTATCATCCATAACATAGAAACCATTTTGAAATACGGACTTCGATATTACGACCGTCAGTTTGCTACACGAACCAACCAAAGCAAAGACTACATCAGTAAATTTGAACGTTTTTTGAAGTCTTATTTCAACCAAAACCAACAAATCGAAGCAGGTATTCCCACTGTGAATATTTGTGGCGAAGCAATGAATATGTCGGGAAAATATTTAAGCGACTTACTCAAAGCAGAAACAGGAAAAAGTCTCTTGGAGCATATCCATCTTTTTGTAATAGAAAAAGCAAAGACCTCATTACTCAACTCCAAATTATCAGTAAGTGAAATCGCCTATACTTTGGGTTTTGACTATCCCCAGCATTTTAGTAAGCTGTTTAAAGCAAAAACAGGCATGAGTCCGAGTGAA
>JAFIER010000142.1 GCA_020832465.1 Bernardetiaceae bacterium | reverse complement strand
GGGTCTAAATATTGACAAGTATCTCCTATAATATGCAAAGAATCAATGTAGCTTCTGTCATTAAAAGACTTATAAGCATATTTTTCTATCAAGCATAGCGAAATTAGAAAAATTTCATCTTCTGTCGAGGCGGCATAGAGTTGATCCATGTAGCAGTCTCCTATTAGCGTGTCATCAACTTTATTTATATATTCTATATAAACACTATCTGAGTATTTATAATAGTTGAAAAAGTGAATATCTACAGCATGTTGGTTATTACCTGAATCAACTCCAGTCTTAATAGTGACCATTAAATAGTTTTTAGTTGCTTTTTCTATGCAAACACTTCCTATAGCAGGCGCAATGTAACGAATGACCTTCTCTTTAGAAATTTGAATAAGTCCAAAACTTTCAATACAAGAGTCTTTATTGTTGTTGTAATCGAGTAGCTTAAATAACTCGGGGTAGATATCACTGCTATGAAAAGTGTCAATTTTGTTTGATAAATCAATTCCTTGTATCTCTATGGGCTTAGTTTGGCTACAAGCAGTAAAAAGCAACATAAAAAAAATACAGAAGTTTAACTTTGATATAGAATAAATAAGGCTAAGATTCATAATATTTTTTGAGTAATTTATTCAAATAAAAAATCTTGAAAAAATGGTCTTTGATTAGACTTATCAAAGGGTTTGAGCACAGGAGGTTTAACCCATAAAGCATCAAGCTCTTGCAATCTTGGGGGTATGATTGTAGTCTCAGGGATTTGAGGTAGCGATAGTTCTTCAAACCTACTATTTGTAATTGCATGAAACTCAAAGGGAAGTATTGAATTTTCTTTATGTGTGTCATAGAGGTTTCTGATGTAATAAAGTACATCTATACTGCTATCAACATCTGCTGGACTTTCACGGTTTACATGATAATCTAACCTTTCAGTTTTTATTGGAATTAAGCAACCATAAGACCATCCGTATAGTAAATTTCCCCCTTTATGTATAAATACACCTTTTGGAGAGCCGTCTTCATTTCGCAAATCGCCATAAAATCTAATAGTATTTTCCCAGTCTTGATGTCTAGACATTTTATCATATATAGGCTTAAACCTGCGACTCGGTGCATCAGGAGTTGTATAATAAAGCCTATTATGTCCTTTATAAGACTTGACTGGGTCAGGGTTTTGCGCTAACGAAATTTTATATTTCGTATCTACTGCTCGCTCTTCGCCGTTTCGAACAATAGAAAATGTTACATTATATAAAATAACTCGCTCCTCCTCCCAATTTCGCTCTAAGTGCATAACAAGCGTATCTTGTCCATCAATATCCACAAACCAAATCGGATTATTAGCAAAAGCCGCATACGACGATTCCCAAGGTTTATCGACGGGATCCACATTCCACCTCCTCGCCACCCTGCTATCATACTGCCATAACTCAGCGGTATAAGTATCGGGAGCAATTTCGGGCGTTTTTTCTTGGGTTTTAAACCCAAACCTATACCCCTCACTCTGCCAGCTGCGCGAGTGGATTGCCATACCAAAGGGGTAGTAATCCGTTGCCGAGACTAAGCGAGCCTCCTGCTCGATATTATCTGTGAGCGTAACCAACACATTGCCTAAATGGTTCGAGAGTTCGTAGATTTTTTCGCCGAGGGTGAGGGTGTAGCCTATTATTAGTTTAGTGCAATGTAGATTTATTTTAAAAAAGTATTTCTTTACTATTTATATTATATTTATTATGCCAGCGTGAATTTTGAATTTCTTTTTGAAATTTTGAATAAGAAAATTTTTTATTTTTAAAATAGTACAATAACATTATTTGTTTTTTTCTTATCTTTTCTATTGAAAAAATAATTTTTACTGTTTGTTTAGGCATAATACATTCTGCATGAAAAGGTGCGTGAGAAATATTGTTATCTTCTATTAAATGTATCAGAGAATATATGAAAGTACTATTATTTTCTTTGCTATACCTATTAGTGCTATGATATACCCCTAAAGATAAGGTGTCGCTAAAGTTATCAATAAACATAGAAGTTAATACACAAATAACCGTATCTGTGTTGTTTGTTATTGACATTTCATAGTAATTATTATCAATTCTATTTATTACTTCGGTAGTACTTGCTTCTTGTTGTGCAAATAGCCTTAAAATAAAGCCAATATATAGAAAGATAAACAACAGTAACTTATAAGGATTGGTATAAAATTTCACTTTTCTCATTGTCAAATATATTATATTTTTAATACTCAGGATTCATGTGTTTTATATCAAAATCACGTTTGTCATATTTTTTATTATCAAGTTTTTTATCAAGAAATTTTCTGATTTTATTTTCATAAACTACAGAAAGTCCAGCTTGCTTTTCTGACTTTTTGATATAGCGATAATATGCGTGCCCACCTACTTCATGATAGAAACGTAAAAAATGCGGTGCGGGCAGTACTTGGTTAGATGTATTTTTAGGCTGGTCTTTTCTTTTAAGTTTTTCATTTCCTAAGTAAATTTTCACAAGGTTAGGTAATGAGGGCGAACTAATTGTAGCTGCTCCTCCCATGTCATCAATAGTTTTTAGTTTTCCTTTTTCGTTAAGAATAACCGTGCTACCTTTCCTTATAGAAAACCTAAAATCTATTTCAGCACTTTCAATAACCTCTCTTACATTAGAAGCTATGTCCTGCTGTTCGTCTGATAAATTATCATAAACATCATAATTGATTTGAACTACATTAAGCTCATCAACAAAGAACGGAGAATCTTCTTGATTGTCTATGCCAAGTCCTTGTCTCAGATATTCAAGTACCACCTCTGAAATAGGACCAAGAAGCCTTAGCGTATCCCCCAAATGATCCGTAAAAATCATAGGATTATTCGCAAAAGCGGCATAGGTAGAAATTGA
>JAFIER010000132.1 GCA_020832465.1 Bernardetiaceae bacterium | reverse complement strand
AACATTTCTCAAAGAAATATGATTTCTAACGCCTATTTTATCATAAAATCGCTTACAAATAAGCGCAATATCATAGCAATATATTAGTTTTGTGCTTTAAACCTATTGATTGCTTACCTTCAATAAAGTTCCAAACTTTGCGAAAGCTAAACATCACTCATAACCTTTATTATCATGATAAAAGAACAAGCCCTTGACCTGAGTAAAATTTCTATTTTTACCGTCCAGCTCTCACGCGCAGAAGTCAATAACCCCACGTCGCCATTTGATGCTACAAAAATCAAAAAGCATTTGATGAAAAATAGCATAGGCTTGGCACTAAATTTTGAACAAAAATCCGTCAAAACCGAGTTTTTTATTAGCTTACAAAGCGATAGCGAAGGCGCAAATCCACAAGAAGCCATTGCAAACTTTGCCTTTATTTTTGTTTTTAAAGTTGAAAATTTAGCAGAATTAGCCGAAAATATCGGCGACGGAAAAGTGAATATGAGCAAAGCCTTAGAGCTTCTCATACACGAGCAGACTTACTCTACTGCAAGAGGAATTCTTTGCGAAAGACTAAAACATACACCACTCAAAAGTTTTATATTGCCCATTTACAATCCTAAGCAAACATAGGCTTTATCAAAATAATATATCCTAACTTTGGCAAACCCCTCTAGGCTTTGGCAAAGTTAGGATTATTCACTACATTTAACTCACCCCTGATTTTCATGGCAATGTCCTACCATCTTATATTGCCCAATTTGCGTGCAATTTATTCATTTTTATGGATAGCAATTTTGTTTGGGCTTGCATTAAGCTCCTGTACGAGCTGGCTCGGCTGGGGCGAACCCCAAAACGAACTCGAACGCCGACGCTTGGTTGCAAAAAGTTTGGTACTCCTGCGCAATGACGCACAAGCCATACCGATTACCTCTTTGTCAGAAACCCTGAGCTTGCTACAAATTGCAAACCGACCGCTCACTTCGCTCGAGCAGAGTTTTTCACTTTATACTTCGCTTACCACTTCTCTATATCAAAATGCAACACAAGACTCGGCTAAAGCAGTTCAGTTTCTCAATGAGCTACCCAGCTCACATACTTGGATAGTTGCAATTGATGCGCAGGCAGAGCCGGCAACTTCATGGTTTAGTAACCTACAAAAATGGGCAAGCGGGCAATCTGTAATCTGGGTTTTCTTCGGTCAAAATGCCATAAACTATGCGCCAGATAGCTTCTGGCAGGATACTCAAACAGTCATTTATGTACCCAACTCAGATACTTTGCAGCAAAATTTAGTAGCGCAAATGATTATGGGAGGGCGTGAGTTTGTAGGTGAATTAGACGATAAAATCGGCATTTTTGACGAGCACACAGGCTGGCGTACTGCCAAAACAAGACTTGGATACGGAATTCCAGAAGAGGTAGGCATGCGTAGCGATTCTTTACAAAAAATTGACGCTATCGTTCAAAAAGCCTTAGATTCGGCAGCTATGCCTGGTGCGCAGTTGCTTATTGCGCGTCATGGCACTGTTGTGTATCACAAAGCATTTGGTCATCATACCTATAACAAAAAACAAAAAGTAAAGCTCGATGATGTATATGATTTGGCATCGATAAGCAAAGTCAGTACTGCCCTGCCCCTGCTTATGCAACTACAATCTGAGGGCAAATTTTCGCCCGATAGCACCTGGGGTAGTTATTTGCCCTCGGTACGGCAAAGCGATAAATCCGAGCTGCGCTTGCGCGATATCTTATCGCATCAAGCGGGTTTGATTCCTTATATTGCCTATTTTCCTTATCACTACCAGAAAGCGGGAAAGCGGCTTTCGCCTGAATGGTTCGCCACTCAAGCCTCTCCCGATTTTAATGTAGCCGTTAGCCCCTCCCTTTTCGTACATAAAGATTTTTATGAAAAAGAAATCCTGCGTCGCATTCTCAAATCCAAACTATCAAAAGACAAAAAGTATGTCTATAGTGGGCTTGCTTTTTTGCTTTTCCCCGAAATGATTAAAGAAATGACAAAGCGGGATATGGAAAGCTATTTGCAAAAAGAATTTTATGAACCTTTAGGTATGCAAAGAAGCGGTTTTAATCCCTATAAAAACAAACAGCTTGCTATGCATAAAATTGTCCCGACGGAGTACGATGCTACCTTCCGAAAAGCGCAAATTCACGGCTATGTACATGATGAAGCTGCGGCACTTTTAGGTGGAGTGTCTTCCAACGCCGGACTTTTTTCCTCTGCCAACGACTTAGCCAAGCTCTTTCAAATGTACTTACAAAAAGGTAGCTATGGCGGTAAGACGTATATCCGCGCTGATGTAATAGATGAATACACAAAATGCCAATTTTGTGCGGATTCTAACCGTAGGGCTTTAGGTTTTGATAAGCCTTTATTGGTGTATAGCCCTGATGGTGTGAGTTCTATATATGCTTCTAAGGAAAGTTTTGGACATTATGGCTTTACGGGTACACGTGTATGGGCAGACCCAGCGCAGGGCTTATTGTATATTTTTCTCAGTAATAGGGTATATCCCACACGTGAGAATCCGAAACTTGGGCAAATGCGTACCCGTGTGCTTATTGAAGACGTGATTTATAGGAGTTTGCTTACGCCTTGAGGTTTTTGTGTATGATTTTTGCCTAAAAACTCATGCCACTTATAAATAAGCAGGCTTATGCTTACACATTCCTCACTTAAATTCCTAAGGTTTTTATCATAGTAAATAAAAAAATGAAGCGAAATATACAGATTAAATGCAGTGCGGTAGCGATTATTTTGCTACTCTTTTGTTTTTCAACGGGCTTACGCATGCGAGACGACCCTCGTGAAGCCAACAAAATTAAAGTTGTTGTTATAGATGCAGGGCATGGTGGCAAAGACCCCGGTACGCTCGGTAAGCATAGCCAAGAAAAAGACGTTGTTTTAGCCATTGCATTAGAACTTGGCAAACTCATAGAAGAGAATATTCCTGGTGTAGAGGTTGTTTATACACGCAAAACAGACATATTTCTCCCCCTCGATGAGCGTGCAGATATTGCTAATCACCCTTTTAAGAATGATAGAAATCGCAAAGCAGATTTATTTATTTCTATCCATGCCAATGCTTCTAAAAACAAAGAGGTTACGGGTACTGAAACTTATGTACTGGGAATGCACCGTAGCCAAGACAATCTCGATGTCGCTATTCGCGAAAACTCCGTCATTAAGCAAGAAGCAGATTACAAAAAACGCTATAATTTTGACCCCGAGAGCGCCGTGTCTTATATCAAATTTGCTAATACACAAAATTATAATATTTCAAAAAGCCTTTCTTTGGCAGAAAAAATTGAATGGCAATTTAAAAATCGTGCAAAGCGCAATAGCAGGGGGGTCAAGCAAAGTGGGTTTCTTGTACTCTGGAAAACCACAGTACCGAGTGTGCTCATAGAAGTTGGTTTTCTCTCTAATGAAAACGAGGAGAAATACCTCAATGTCAGCTGGGGGCGTTCTCACATTGCATCGGCTATTTATAGGGCTTTCAAAGAATATAAAAAAGAAATGGAAGCGCAGTAAAAAGCTACCATAAATATTCAAAGCTCAAAAACAAAAACTCCTTAGCCCACAGTGTTCATACAAACTTGTGCGTGCTAAGGAGTTTTTAGGTACTAAAAGCAGAATGCTTATCGTTGCCGTTCCATGAGTTCGTAGGCAGTGCGTCTTTTACGCCCTCTCTTACCTTTTGGTTTTACTTCCTTCTCTGTATCTTCTTCTAATGGGTGTAGTAACCTTTCGCGCTTACGCATTTTACCTGCGGGGATACCAAACATCATTTTAAAACGACGACAGAAATAAGCCGTATCTTTGTAACCAATCTCGTTTCCGATATTGCGTATGCTTTTTCTTGAATAGCGTAGCAAATCGACGGCTTTTTCCATGCGTTGGTACTCGATATAATCTTGTGGATTGATACCTGTAAGCATTTTGAAATACTGCCCTACATAATCCTCTGATACATTGGCAATTTTTGCAAGTACTTTATTCGAGAGGTCTGCATCGATGTTTTCACGTATATAATTGAAAACATGGATAAGCCTTGGGTCTCTGAAATAGGTACTGTTAGTAGCTAATTTTTCTACAAAAATACGTTCTGCTAACATATAACGCACTAAGCTGATAATCAATTGATCAGCATATTGCCCTAACATACGCTTGCGGCCTGGTAGCTCGAGGTATGACTCGTGTAGTAGCGAATCAATGACTTTGATAATGTCTTCCCCTTTGCTAATGCTAAATGTAGAAATATCCAAAGCACTAAAGAAATCTACGGATTCGAAGACTTTTGCGCTAATCGTAATTCTTGTAAAAGATGTTTCATATTCTACATCTTCTTGCATAGGCTCAAGGTACTCCTCTTGATGGGAGTTAAAATGGTCTTGCTTTACAGGCTTTTTAGCCTCTGCTGCTGCGCCCATAGCGATAATTGAACCTTTAGAAGCCGGTACAAAAAGCAACTCGCCCGGCTTGAGCTCAGTGCGGTTGCGCTTATCTCCAAAGACCAAGCTACCTTTGTGTAAAAGATAGATGACGTTTTCTAATCCTTGTTGGTTATCGAGCTTTACAGGATAAATCACACCAAAGTGCTCACCTTCTATAAAGTCAACTTCAAGGGCTTCGATAATTTTATCGTATTCGTTCATATAAAAATTGATTTGTGGGTAGTTAAATAAAAAATAAAAGTCAATATTAAGTGTGCAAATTTGCACGTTGGATACAGAAAAAATTGCTCAAAATGCACGCTATCACATATAAACAAAGGATTTTGTGCTGACTATGCAATAAAGGTCAGTTGCTATTTCACTTTTTTATGATTGTATAATCTGACCCTTATCACATAGTTATAAAGTGCAATTTATCAAAAAAGTTCAATTTATCAAAATTTTTGCGGTTTTTTCTTGAATTTGTATAATTTAAAATTATTCTAATCCTGAAAATCTGTAGATTGCTACATGGCCTCGAGACTTTAATAAAATTATAAGACCGCAATGATTAGAAAAACAACAAAAGTTATTAGCCTAAAAATTATGAAATGGGTGTATTTTTTTGCAATTTTGTGTTCTTTAAAGCTAAAATACAATTTTAACAAAATCAAAAACTATGTAAATAGTTTTTTAATTGCAGTAATTATGAGTGAAGAAAAGAAAAACCCAAGTATCAACATCGAGCTAAGCGAAGAAATCGCTGACGGCGAGTACGCCAATTTAGCCTTGATTGCACACTCTGGAAGTGAGTTTGTGTTAGACTTTGTGCGCATCGTACCAGGTTCGCCCAAGGCAAAGGTTAAATCTCGAGTTATACTCACACCCGACCACGCCAAACGCCTCCTTTATGCCCTCAAAGAAAATGTAGAAAGATACGAAAACGCTTTTGGCAAAATCAAATTACAAGGCGATACGCCTTCTTTTCCTATGAATTTTGGCGGTACTGTAGGAGAAGCCTAACCTCAATTGTGCCTAACTGACTCTTACATAAGCGCACAATACACCAAAAGAAAAGCCCAATCTTTACAAAATATCTGTAAAGTTTGGGCTTATTATTTTCTGATACCCTTTGATTTATGACTGTTTAGACGCTTCAAAATAAGCGATATAACCTAATAATTAGATTTGTTAGATTTCTGATAGATTTAAGCACAAAATTTGCGCATGTGTTAGAAATTTCTGTTAGTTTAGTATTTTATTTTCAAAAACAACTTTGTATCCATGTATCGTTCTAATAAAATGAAGCAATTTAAGCATATCACAATGTATATTTTTGCGCTCTGCCTATCTTTTGGCATAGCCATGCCTATGGCTATGGCGCAACAAAATGCAGACTCAGTCTCCGTAAAGGAGCTTTACCAAATGGTAAAAGAACTCAAAAAAGACCAAGAAAAACTCAAAGTCTTGCAACGGCAAAACGAGCAGGATAGCACGCGAATCAATGAGCTCAATCGCATGCTCGAGGAGCGTAATAAACGCATAGAGGACATAGAGTCCCTGCTTGTAAGCTATAAAGAAGCCGTAGATCGCAATGATGCCATTATAAGAGATGTGACCAAAAGAGTAGAACTTACCGACGAGGCGCGTTATAAGATTATCCGTATGAATCTTATTCATATAGCAGAACTACTTGAGCAAATCAACGGAGAGCTCAATACGCTTTATGCCATAGTCCAGATAGAAAGCTATCGCAACCTGCTTGCAAGCCTCAATAACCCCGCTGATGAAAGTATGGGATTTTCATACCACGAAAAAGTTCGTGAAATCCTTACTAAAACAACAAGCAACTCAAGACAAGGAAGTCGTATTATGGAAGTGGCTAATCGTATTTTACAAGATCCTCTCCTTAGCGTTGTTACCTCTGCTACGCCCATTATTAGCGTAGGCTCTTCACTCGTGAGCTTTATCTCATCGGTGAGCGTCAATGATAGAAGAATCTCGCCCGAAGATGTAGGTAATTTTAAACAAGAGTTGGATAAATACACCATTTATTATATCAAACTCAACCGTTTAAACACGCAGTTTTCAAGTAGCCTTGAAAACTACCAACTGCAAAGCAATAGCTTGCATAACCGTGTAAATAACTTCGTGCAATTTCAAACCAATGCACTTAATATCAAAATCCCCGAAAGACAACCACAAGACAAAACAGGGGGATATTTGCAAACCGTATTCCTGAGCTACAACAAATCCAGCATACAGCAATATTTGCAAAACCTCGAACAACAAAATAAAAGAGGAAATACTATTGACTACGGACGCTTGCTACGTAGCAATCCGCAAATTTCAGAAGCTAATAAATCCACAAGTGAACTTATTTACTTGTACAAGCAATTTGAATACCTCTACGAGCAGTACCTGAGCATGCTGGAAGAGAATAGCAGAGGCACACTCAAAATTTTGGAAGAAGACGTGCTCAACAAAAATCTTTCTAATGACCCTGCAAAAGTTAGAAAGCAAATGGAACAGCTCAAGTTTCGTAAAGAAGAAGCATTAACAGGCATCAGAAATGCTATAAACCTCAAACGAATCAGAGTAACGGTAAGCATGCTCGATGGACATGCCCCAGCTGGACTCTAAACCATCTGCGATATCGTAAGCAAGGAATAAAAGCATAGAAATAACATTTCTTTGAGAAATGTTATTTCTATTTTCTGTATTCAAAACTCGCTTTTGGTCTCTTCTAATAATTTTTTTTGTGCATTTGCATCAAGATAAACCGAGCGAGCCACGCTGTGTAAAGTCGGACGAATTTGAGAAAAATATAAAATTGTAACCATCAAAATCCAAGAAAAATATTTTTGATTAAAAAGCAAAAAACCAACAACCGCAAACAGAGCAGATAAAGCAGCGAATCCGTAGCGCCACAAACTCACGCGCCAATAGTGTAATAGCTTGCTACTTAGTGCCTCAATAGATTTTGCATCTTTTATATGCTTTTGATAATAAAACTGAGCATAAGCTAAAAGTAAGACCACTATCAAAACCCAAATGCCCAACCAGTGGTTATCAATTTGGAATAGCGTAGGTCGCTCATCGACATTATACATACGCCACGTCCACAAAAAAATAAGCAAAGGAATGGCAATCGCGGTATAAAATATCAAATTAAGCTTGTGCAAAAAGTCATCAGGCGATTTGAAAGGAAGGCGGTTCTTGTTATTCATACAATTTAGTTTTGAGCTTGTTATAATCGTTTTCTTTGCAAAGATAAAAAGTCTTTGTAAACGAAAGCATATTTTTTATTGTAATATTGAACATCAACTCATTTTTTAACGATTATGCCAATAACAGAATCAGAGTCGCTCTATAACGACTTAGAAAAAATGTCGGTAAGCGAGCTACTCCATAATATCAACAAAGAAGACCAAAAAGTCAGTGCTGCCGTAGCTGCTTGCCTACCCGCTGTAGAGGCTTTCATCAACCAATTAGTGCCTCGTATGCGTATAGGAGGGCGTTTGTTTTATATAGGGGCGGGGACGAGCGGTCGTTTGGGTATTTTAGATGCCTCTGAATGCCCGCCTACTTTTGGTGTAAGCCACGATAGGGTAATCGGTTTGATTGCTGGTGGCGATACTGCTATTCGCAAAGCAGTAGAATTTGCAGAAGATTGCTTAGAAGGGGCTTGGCGCGACTTAGCTGCCTATCGCCCTATGCCTGAGGATACAGTAATAGGTATTGCCGCCTCGGGACGCACACCCTATGTATTGGGCGGTGTTGTCGCTGCCCGTGAAAAGGGATTACTTACTGCCTGCATCACTTGCAATCCCGATACAAGTTTAGCCGCTGCGGTGGAGTATCCCATAGAGGTTATTGTAGGGTCAGAATTTGTAACAGGTAGTACACGTATGAAAGCTGGGACGGCACAAAAAATGTTGCTCAATATGATTTCTACGACAGCAATGATTCAACTTGGCAAAGTTAAAGGCAATAAAATGGTAGATATGCAACTCAATAATCAAAAACTTTTTGAACGTGGTACAAGATTTTTGATAGAAGAGCTACACATCGAAAAAGAACTCGCCATGCAATTGCTCAAAAAATATGGAAGCGTGCGCAAAGTCATAGAAGCAACGGGAATTTAGCACCAATAATTTTTTGAAAACGCTTAGTGCTAAATTTTTAACTTCTCTACTTACTTGTTTTTGCACCTAAGCGAAACGAAAAACCCAAAGCCGCGTATTGTGTATAAGCTACAGGTTCGCAACTCGGACTAATACGGAGCGATAAATCCTTGTTTACCTTGATTTCATTAGCTTTAGCAGCAGTAGCGGCTTCACCGACGTTGAGCAAATAGACAATGCCCAACATAATGGCATAAAAATTTCTATCCCGTCTGTATCTATCTCGCTGCCGAATAATCTGGTCGTCGGTGCGTCCATTAAAAAAAGGTTCGGAAGTCGTAAAGCGATTATCGTCGTTGCGATACCAATGAGCTGCCCTAAATCTTCTATAACTATTGTGATTAACGATAGTAAGGGCAGCCATACCAGCCCCCATGCCATAAATAATAGGCACTTTAAGCAACCACAAATTTTCATTGTAGTATTGCCCAAGCCCCGGCACTGCGGCAGAGAGCAATCCCATACGTGCAGGGTTAGATAGCTTAAAACCAGACGATTGTAGCTCCTTATTGCGCTTAATAACCTTACTACTATCGAGTGTAGATAATAGCATTTCGTCGTTTTGAGCTACAAGATGCCCTACGGATAAACACATTGCAAAAAGCAAGGAAAAACGAGTAAGGCGTAAAAAATGAGTGAACTGTTTGTACATAAATATAAATAAATTTAATTAGAGCTTATCTCCTTAACCAACTAAGAGTGTACGTCAAGTTGATAAATCGGCTTAGATCGTTTCAGAAATAACATTTCTTAAACAAATGTTATTTCTGGGCTAATTTAGCAAAGTTGTCGTGCACCCCCAACTAAACGTGATAATCTTTATTTTTGATTGCCAAAATAAACATTTATTTTGAGTTCAGAACTGGTCGCCATGTTATCTTGCTTTGCAGGTATCCACTTGTCATTAAAAGCAGAGAGTACTCTCACTGCTTCTCTGTCGCAATGCTCTTCCAAACTTTTACTCACAATAACATCGCTCATATACCCATTTTCTTCTATAATAAGCAATAGCTCGACTTTGCCTGTTATTCCTTTCTTACGAGCTTGGCGTGGGTATTTTAGTTCAGCACGAATATAATTTTCAAGTACTTGCATACCGCTACTTGGGCGTGCAGGCTCAAAAGTTCGGCTTGCATTATAAGCTTCCAGACTTTTGTTATCTTTGCCTCTATATACGAATAATTCTTCTTGATTGAGTCTTTTTCTCATCATAAAATTATCAATACGATTAAGGGCTACGAGTTTGCTCTCGTATTGATAAGGCGTTTCGGTTTTTAATTCAGAATTATCAACTTCCTCTCGCAAGTCTTTGCCCGCTATAAAGACATCAGCTTTGTAGTTTTCTTCTATAAGCGGTTTTTCGTTTTGATTATAATACAGCCATCGCCCTGTTCGCTTTCCGTTAATAAAATTAGCACGTAAGCGTAGCTGATTGCCATATTGATCTTCAAAATCAAGTAGCCATGCGCCCGAACCGTTGTCTAAAAGTTTATTTCCTTGCAAATCATAAAAACTAATCAGACTACATCTATTGTCGCTATAGTCTATGGTAGATTTAGGTTTTCCGTTAGGATAAAAACTTACCCATTTGCCATTTTTTTTATTTTGATGGTAGAAACCTGTCTGCTCAATTTGTCCATTTTCATAAAAAAAGATAAATTTGCCATGTTTTTGATTAAGATAGTAATAACCACTCATTTTGATTTGCTTATCTTTGACATAATAATCCACAACTCTGCCATTAAGCGTTAGATTTTTAGGGTCATCAGATTCGAAAATGCGATAAAAGTACACTAAAGAGTGATCTTCCGCTACATTATTATTTTCTTTATCAAAAAATGCTATATATTCGTGTGTCTCTTGCTGTGCTTGTATATTTAAGGTACAGCCGAGGGTAATCCAAAGATACAAAAGTATAAAAAAAGGGCGCATCAGTAATAAATAGTTTGTTTTGAAGTATCATGCTACTTGCTTTGGGTAGCAAATTTTATAAAAGTTCGGAGTACAAATCAAAATAAAAATTAGCAATTTTGCAAATTAGTCCTTTTTTTATTAAAAAAAACACTACAAACTACTAAAAATGCAAGAAAATTGCGGTAGAAACAATGAACATTAGTACGTTTGTTTTACTACGCTATTTGAAAGGCAGTTGTAAGAATTAGAACTAACAGCTCTGGCAGAATTTTTAGCTCTTATTCTTAAACGTGGTAATGTTTAATTAAATCCTAATGGCATTAAAAATTGAATCCTAAAAACTAAATAATTTAACAATGAATCGCTTACATCATTTCTTTTTGTTAGTATTGCTTTTTTGCGTGGTAGCTTGCTCTTCTCAACGCGGCAAACCCGATTTAAAGCCTTATAAAGCAGAGACAAAAAAAGCCAAAAAAGGTGATTTTGCGTCTATGCTACTACTCGCACAGGTTAATCAAGGATATTTTTTTACTTCTCCTTCTCAAAGAGATTTTAAAAGTGCAGAAAAATGGCTCAAAAAAGCAAGCGAAACAGCAGAGGCTTCTTTATCTGATGATTTTGCTATGACTGCGTTCAAACTCTATTGGATAGGTGGCTATGGTATCTCACAAAACAGAGACAAAGCAGCGCAATATTTACAAAAAGTGCAAAATAAATCCCTACTTGCTAAAAGATATTTTCATAAAGAAGATATTCACTTACAAAACCTGCCTATCTATTACCAAAACTATAGAGGTGGCAGCGCAGCAGAGCAGGTAAAACTTGCACGTTTACTACTTGAGTTTGAAATAGACTATGACGAGGCTACCCAAATACTGAACGAAGCAATTGCTAAAGGAAATGCAGATGCACGTTATTTACACGCCAAATGGCAGTATATACGTAGCCGTGATAGCAAAGAAGTAGGACGTAGAGATGAGCATATCTCACCTAATTTCTTAAGCGATATGCGCAATTTTGCACAAGAAGGAAGTGCATTAGCAGCAGCTGAATATTTACACTTTTCGCAAGTGCATAACAATCACCGTGATGCAATTACCAAAGCAGATAAAGCCGAGCTGATAGTAGCCCTATTTAGAGATAAGGACGATTTGAGCAGTGAACAAAAATTCAAACTCGAGTATTTATTGCTCCCTAAAAAGCAGGGACGAGAAGTAGTTTTTGCTTTGCGCAAAATAGGCGAACTGCTACCCGCAGAAGCCGATACAGAAGTATATGCTTTTGCAAAAGCAGATATGGATAAATTGCAGTATATCGAAAATCAATTAAAAACTATAGAAGGCATGGCCGGACTTTGGCAAGAGCATAAAGAATGGGGCGACTTCCCCGTAGCTATTGCCGAGTATAAGCAAGCCTTTCAAGGCGATATACAGCCGCTCACCAAACTTTATTACTGGCTCAAAGAATCTGAAAATGAGCGTTTGATTAGAGAAGAAAATGTCAGCCGTGCGCAAGAAGAAATCCTAAATAAAGTACCGCAAGTATTTAGTAAAGTCAATGATGCCTCAGAACTTTATTCCTTCAAGCAAGCCATGGAACGCGAACAAATATATAGCAGAGTGCGCCAATCATACCTCAACGGACCTATCGAAGAGCGTATGGAAATGCTGGCTTTAAGTGCAGCTGATTTGCAAATAGAATATGAAAAACAACGACTTGATGAACAAACTTTTAAATCCTTTTATGAAGGAAGGCAAGCCTTAGGGCGTGTCCAATCTAATAGTAGCCTCTCGCCCACACACCGCAGCAGGCTCGCCAGACTTGTAAAGCAAAAAACTATCAGGGATATTTATGGCACAAACCCAACTAAAAGGCAAATAAACCACCTCGAAGAACAGCTAAGAGGGGCTGCGGCTTGGTTACAGCCAGAAGGCTACGATATGTTTTTTGAATATAAAAGAAATAGCAATAACTGGTTTGCAGGAAATGTAAACCGACACGGCACACTATACAAATATGAAGTCATCAGAAAAGGAGATACAGACGAGTTCGAACTCGAAATCAAATCAGTAAAAAATAATCAATCTAACCTCGCCTATAAATCTACAATTTCTTTGGAAAGGAAGGAAGGACAGGAGTATGTCATAGATGTCTATGGTGCAAAGCGAAAGTCTTATATGTGGATTCCGAGCAAAAGTGATTATTTGAGAGTTGTAGCGCCAGAGCGAAGCTCACTCATAGAAACACCAATAAGCAAAGGACAAATGGAAAAATATAGAAACTCACAGCACGGACACGCCAGCGATAGCCTTCTGAGAAAAGAAGACCCCAATGACAATTCACACAAAAGTGCGATTCGCGCCGCTGTAAAATACTTTATATTAGAATATGCAGGCGCATTGAGCTACTGATTTTTTCAGCCAATTTCATACCACTATACATTATTTCTATAGCGTGGGGTTTGCAACCCCCACGCTATAGAAAAATGAACTTAGCAATAATATCTCTTTGAAAAATGTTGTTGCTCACTGGATAAGGGTGGGTGTACGTCAGGTTGATACATTACCTTAGATAGTTTCAGCACTCACAGTATTAAGGCTAAAACCTATGCTACAGGCATGAGCTAGCTTTTAATTTTCAAAAAACCCTTTCTTTATAGCCACTTGGAATAGAAAAAGGAAAAGTCAGTTGCTCGTTAGTAAGTGTAATTTTTTTGTGCTCAATTTCAAAACGCGCAGTGCTTACTGCACCCTTTTGTAAAAACGATATATCTGTCTCGATTTCGTGCGGAATTTTATATTTATCAACATCAACAAAATTAGCATAATTTACACGCATAAAATTAGGTGTATTGGGCAACATAATTTCCAAAAATGATAATTTGCGATGACTACGGCTTACACGCATTAAGACCTCCCAATCATTTTCTTGTGTTTTGAGTACAAAATTTTCACCCTCAGTTTCCCGTATTATACCAGTTGCTTCGTCCCATATAGGCATATTGCCCAATAAAATGGCTTGTAAACGGTCAAAATTTAGGTTTGCACCCGCACGTGCACTAAGCTGCTCAAAATTCATAGCAGAATAGGTTTTATTGATTTTATCAATCATAAAAATAGAATCTCGCCGCACAAGCATACGCATGGCTTCTATGCCCAGCATGGGGCGTGCTGATAGCCATATTGTACTATCCTTTTGCATGCGCACATCAATTCCACTTTTCAGATTTTGATTCTCATCTTGATATACTAAACGCGATTTGCTCGTCAGGTAATTGAAATCTACATTTTCAATGCCGTATTTCTCAGCTAATTTACTGCTTTGGGTAGCATTTGACTTGCGACATCCAGTAGCTACAACAAGTAGCAAAGAGAGCAAACTCAAAAGTTTAAGGCCACTAAAAAAATATTTTTGCATAAGTAAGTTTAAAATTGAGCACTAACAGTCCTTGAAGAACTATTAGTGCAAGGTTGCCAATAAAGATGATCACTTTTCATTTAATACCTACTTTTTGTAGGTTTTAAGGAGGTCTCAAAAATGCTAATTGCGAGCACGCACAAGCATTACCCAGTTTTTGTATGTCTCTCCACCTGTAAATTCTATCAGGTAGTAGTAACTGCCTGCGGGGAAGTCCCCACCGTCCCAAGCAAAATTTCGGTCAGTGCTTTGAAATACCTTTGTACCCCAGCGATTAAAAATTTCAATTTTCATAAACTGTGCCGAGCAGTTATCCGCGGGTAGATTGGGCAGGCTAAATGTATCATTTTTTCCGTCTCCGTTAGGAGTAAAGACGTTATCAGGTGTAAAGTCATCAATAGTTTCATTGTCTTCTACATTGATAAAAACTCGAATGCGCTGCCCTTCGGTGCGCCCACAATTGGCTTCATCGGCAATATAAAATTCTGCCAAAAACTCCCGGCTAAAAGCCCCACCCAACAAATCGCAAGGAGGCGACCAGCGAAAATCAGTTTCTAAAATAGGCAAGCCCTCTACGGCTTCGAACTCTGCACCTACCTCTTCAAAATCAAAATCAATGCCCTGACCATCGATAAAAATACGGTCGAGGTCTGCATCATCACCGCGCAAGCGAAACTCCAGCGTCTCGAAAACTTTTACCGTAGTTACATAAGCATTGCGCTCGCTATCAAAGGTTAAGTCAGCCTCTAAGGTAGGAGGTGTATTGCCAGGATTTGCACGTAAATCTATACGCACACGAATCGTTGCTGAAAGTGGATCAGCACAGTTTGCTAAATCCTTTACAGTAAAATCTACAAAATAAACCGTATCTCTGTTATTTCTGCCGAGCATTTCACAAGTAGGTCTCCATTCAAAAAAACCGGTTTGTGCGGGCAACCCTACCAAAGTAGGGAAAATCATACCCAAATCCTCTAATTCAAAACCCACACCTTGCGCACTAAGCTCTATAGGGTCGAGGTCGGGGTCGTTGCCAATTACTCTAAATCGCAGGAGTGCATCGGGTTCTGCCTCCGTTTCGTACCAAGATTCTGCCGTATTAAAAGGCAAATCAGCGACTACGGTAGGGGGGCGATTCTCCGTAGGTTCGTAGAGCAGTACTATTTTTACCCTAATTGTATCGAGAAGCGAATTTTGACAGGATTTATAATCACGAGCCACAAAGTCAATCAAAAAATCTTGACTGCCACCGCGCGTCGGATTATCCAAAAACTCACAAAATGTCTGCCAGCGGAACGGCGATTGCAAAATCGGAAAGCCAGATACGTCCTCAAACTCCATACCTAAGTCCGTAAGATTGAAACCTACGCCAAAAGCGAGGAGTGAGAGACTATCCCCATCTACATCATCAGCAAAAACCGTAAACTCAGATACAAAACCTACACGCACCGTATCTACATATACTTGCTCGCCCTCATCAAAAGGCAAATCTGTATAAGCCTCTGGTGGTTGGTTATTAGGATCAGGCGGAAGCACGAGAAGGCGCACCCTTACTGTTTCTGAAAGGGAGTTATCGCAAGGATTAAAATCCCGTACCGTAAAATTGAGATAAATAGGCTCTCCTAATGGAATTTGATCAACAAGATCGCAAGGCGTAACCCAACGAAACGGCACGGTAAGTATCGGAAAGCCGCCTGCATTAGTAAATTCCATATTATAATCTGCAAAGTTAAAACCTACACCTACACCGCTTATCGCAATGCTATCGTTGTTAGGGTCATTTCCAATAACATCAAAAACTAAAGTTTCGCCCAGCACAAGCGTATCAAAATACTCACCTCGCTCCTCGTCAAAGGGCAAACTTGTCGTGATAGTAGGCGGAAGGTTCGGGTCTGGAAGTAGCACAACAGCTACATAAGCGGTATCAAAGCGTTGCTCTTGGTCGCAAACACCTTGGTCTGAAACAATAAACTCAAAAATAAATTCTTGTGGTTCGCTCGGATCGTCCAAATCCGTACAGCGTGTGCGCCATCTAAACTCTGAATCTAAAATAGGTGTGCCTTCCGTAGGCGCAAATGCAATATCAAAAGCAGTAGCATCAAACCCTACCCCCCTATAACGTACATTGAGCAAGTCTCCATTGGGGTCGTCAGAGCGCATCGTAAAATCTACGACCGTACCTACTGGCACAGAGTCAGGATAAATATAAACACCCCTATCTTCATCAAAATCTAAAAGTGCTTCGATAGTAGGTGGTTCGTTTTCAGGTAGTTCTACCAGTACAATAACACGCAAAGTATCATACAAGGGCTGTGGACAGCTGTTGTCATTGACAATAAAATCCACTACAAAAGGCTCGCCCGAGGGCAAGGGGCACTCGGGGAAGCAGGCTTGAAATACAGCCTCCCCCCCTGTAGGAAGCGTTGCACTTGTTCTATTTAGAATGCCTGCGGCATCGAAATTGAGGGGAATAGCTTTTGCATCGATAACAGTATTCGGATTAGGATCGAAAACAAAAAGGTCTCCACATTTTGGTGTTTCATTAGCTGCAAAGCGAATTGTATCGCCCTCGATATAAAAATCATCAGCATTAGCAGCTTTAAAGCGTGCAATAGGCGGGTCGGCAGGGGGGCAGTCGATGACAAGAAGTTGATAGTCGCGCCTGACCTCTCCTATTTTTTGTCCGTTCCGAAACTCCTCTACCGTAACAGCAAAAACGTAAAGCCCGGTTTGCGTAGGCGTTACCGTCAGAATGCCTTCGGAATCTATAGAAAGGTCGGGCGCACCGGGTATCATATTCGCTACACCAATGCCGGGCACAAAAGTTACTAATGGATAAGGACCTGGACTTGGCTCAGGTCTTGGGTCTGTAAACGTACTAAATCCGTTGAGCGGTACGGACATTTTATAACGCAGTTGGTCGCCATCGGGGTCTGTACTGCTAAAATTAAAGGTAAAAGGTCTGTTTATACAAGCATAATCACTTACGGGCGGGAAAAGTGAGGGCGATGAGTTACGAAATCGCTGTCCGTTGCGTACCATAGCAGGGAACTCAAGGTAGAAAGTCGCACCAGCTCGTTCTGGACTTGTAATATTATCAATAGCATTATTTCTACAACATCTTTCCCAGACCATATAATAACCGCCGGGGTCGCTATAATCATTAGGATTGACATTGATATCGGCATTGTAATAAAGCCTCCTTACTAAAAAATTTCCAGTTGCACACTCGGGCTGGCTATAAGGTACGATTCTATCATCTCTGAGCGATACAGTAACACGTGCAACCTGTGCATTATCGGATTTACGAAAAATACCGATGATGTTATTAGCATTGATTGCGCCGAGCTCGCCATCTATAGCATCAAAGTATTTTATCAAGCCCACACGATACCTATTACCACCCAAATCAACAAACTCGAGTTCACCACCCACAACGTGCGTAGCTTCTGCTCGCTCTGTGAGTAGTATTATGGCTAAAAAAGAAAAAACAAGGAGTCGGAGTGTATATTTTATCATCATAATAACGGTGTTTGAATACGAGGTAAGTAGTGCTTTTACGCTATTTGCATAGGGCAAGCACTGATATTTCTTTGATAAAATCTGCTTATAACCTAAAAGTAAGCATTTTTTGTAGCAATTTGTTATAAAGACTGTATTTTTTTAGGATAAGTTGCATAAGTCTAAGTCTTTTGGCTATTTATATATCGCTCATCTTACTACGATAAGACTGTTTAAAAATATTTCTTAAAACTCAAAAAATTAGCTTTTACAATAGCTACAGGTGTACATCTGCTTGTGTGTTTTTGTAAGACATTTTTCAACCACCGCTTAGTGAGCTCCCCTCCTAAGATTAGGAGGGGCTGGGAGTGGTTGAAGTAAGAGCTATAATTTTATTTTAACATGGTTTTTTAAACAGCTTCATTGAAAAATTACATATCAAAAAAACCTTGCTCATCAAAACTAATGATGCGCAAGGTTTTTATAGGTATATACTATTAGATTCTTTCTTAGAACTCCATACCTGAAGAGCGTCCGAGGTATGTCATTACACATCTGAATCCTATAAATGCACGGGCTGAGTCTTGGTATTCAAAATCTCTTGTACCTGTTTCAATCAAATAGGCTACATCTTTCCAAGAGCCACCTCTAATGATTTTACGAGGTTCGTTAGGGTTTATATAAGTAGGGTTCAAGTCCCAGATTTCAGGTACACTTGCTGCGTAAAAAGCGTCATTACACCATTCAGAAACATTACCTGCCATATCATACAATCCGTAATCGTTAGGGAAATAAGCACCTACGGGGTTTGTATATTGGAAACCGTCATCAAAGTAGTTACCTCTTCCGGGCTTAAAGTTAGCTAATGCACAACCTTTTGCATTACGTGCGTAAGGACCGCCCCAAGGATACTTAGCCATATCTCGTCCGCCTCTTGCGGCATATTCCCATTCAGCTTCTGATGGCAATCTAAACTTAGGCATAGGGAATTTTCCTTGTCCTTCACGTGCTTCGTTCCAATATTCAGTACGCCAGAAACAAAATACTTGTGCTTGCATCCAATTGATACCAACTACGGGATAATCATCATAAGCGGGGTGCGCATAATAATCATCAACGAGTGGGTCGCCATAATGGTGTGCAAAATCGCTCATCCATACCATGGTATCTGGATAAAGTTTATTTTGTATTGTATTTTCGTCCATAGGCTCAAAAACTGGCGGTCGGACTGTGGGGTCCATCACGATAGAATCAAGGTTTTCGGCTTCTTCGATAAATTGGCGGTACTCGTTGTTCGTAATTTCTGTTTCGTCCATATAAAATCCGCCGATTGTAATTTGACGGTTCATATTGATTTTAGAATTAACGATATTTTCATCGGCTTGACCCATATGAAAAGTTCCGGCGGGTACGACAATCATGCCATAGGGTATTTCTTGTCGCCAGCCTTCACGTCCTTGTACGCCAGTGAGTTGCCCTTCTAAGGCTTTGCCGCCTCCGCAGCTTTGAAGTATAGATGCTGCTGCACTTAAGAGCAAAATGAGCATCAGTTTATTGTGAAGACAAGATTTAGACATAGTAAACGCTTAGGTTTAATTTCTTGATAGAGTATAAATCAATAAATGTATGTGTTTCTTTACGTTAAAAAAGAAAATACAAATTTTATTTTCGTAAAATAATTTTAGACAGATACGACTGTCTTACCTATTAACTTGCTTTTAGCCGTTTTATTATTTTTGCTTAAAAAAAAAATGAAATTTTAGCAAAAAAGAGTATAAAAGCCCGTTTTAACTTACTTTTTGAATAGCAAGCATATTGCCAATTTGTATTTATTGAGCTAAAAAATTAAGATTTTAGCTCAGCTAATACTGTTTTCCCGCCTTGGGTACGGTCTCCAATAGCTACTTTAATATCCGTACCGATAGGCAAAAACACATCAACCCTTGAACCAAATTTAATAAATCCAAACTCTTTGCCCTGCTGCACGCTATCCTGCTCGGCGACATACCATTTAATGCGTCGCGCTAATGCACCTGCAATCTGTCGCATCAAAATTTCTACACCTTCTTCATTGCGAACAACAATTGTAGTGCGTTCGTTTTCCGTGCTCGATTTAGGATGCCAAGCTACAAGATACTTGCCCGCATGGTATTTTACGTACTTGACTACACCAGCAATAGGATTGCGATTGACATGTACATTGATAGGAGACATAAAAATAGATATTTGAATGCGTCTATCGTTGAAATACTCCGTCTCTTCCGTCTCTTCAATCACAACAACCTTACCCTCAGCAGGTGCAAGCACTTCATAGGGAGTAGCCGTAATATGAACTTTAGGGTGACGGAAAAACTGAAGAACAAGTAAAAAAATAATAAGACTCAAGCTCAAACTTATTCCAAAGATTAGATTTGTACTGTCCGTAGCAAAAAAAACGCCTACATTAAGCGAGCTTAGTACAACACCAAGAATAATAAGCATCTGATGCCCTTCTTTATGAATGCGCATAACTTTTTTAGAATTTTGTAATCAATCTCGCAAAGTTACAAAAAAGGATTTATTATTTAGCTTATGCGATTAGAAATCATTAGATTTTTTTTCCATAACCTGGAGTTTGCCAATCCTAAACTATAGAAAAATGTATAGTGAATATGGTTCTAATCATAAAAATCATTGACAAAAGAGGCCACTAAGGCTCGTTTAGGAGTTATACATAAAATTTCTGGCAATCATGCTATTAGATGCTAACTCAGACTCAAAATTACAAGGTGTACGACAACTTTCCTCAAGTAGCCCAGCAATAACATTGCTTTTATTGCAGATATTTAATATTTGTGCGCTTGTTGTAAAGAAGCTCCAGTTTCGTTATAGACTTCCGAAGCTGGAGCCTCGGGCTACAGTTTTTTAAAAATTGTGGGTGCTGAAACTACCTAAGCCGATTAGCCAACTTGACGTACAACCAAATTACATACTTTGCATCAAAATAAATAATAGCTCTCCCGAGGGGGCGTAACAATGAATCTGCCACTGCACATCATTGCCGAGCTCGATATCGCCGCGTGCGCCGAAGTTTTCATAACCCGGCATATCAATCTTGATGAGCATATTGCTATTAATGGCACACTGCACACCCACCGTCATTTCGCTATCCTCGAGTGTGAAGTTTAAATGAGAGGGGTCGTACGCATCGACCATAGCCGTAATTTTTACATCAGCGTGAACCTGCCCGTCTTCGGGGTCGAAATACCACCAATTTATATTCGAAAATGCCTCTGTAAGGCTGTAATTAAGCGTATTTTTGTCAGGGAAAGGCACTTTATAGGAGTCGCCCAAGCGCGCCAATCTTATCCGCTCTTGGCTTCGCTTGAAATTCATATAAAGCAGCGGCTCGTCGCCGATGACCTCTATACCGAAGTTGAGCTCGTAACTTATATTGGGATTTGAGGTTTCCCAAATTTGAATGTAGTAGCTAAACGCATAATTGCTATGGCTTTTCGTGTCTTGCGTCATAATCTCGAAACGCTTATAGGGTCTGCCCTGCTCCGACATATATACCGCTTTGGCGTGCCTACCCGCCAAATCCCAATCTACATAGATAGCGTGCTTGGTCTCGGGTGCGTAATACAGCCCACTCAGGTCTGATGCCTCCGCGCTCAAAGCCATGCAGCCGAACAGCAAAGACAAAATAAAAAATTTGATATTTTGCATAAAGGTTGTTTGTGTGATGCTATAACTAATAGTGCGGGTACAATTCATATTTACGCAGGCATAAGTTCAGAACTAACAGTTTTTCGGAAACTGTTAGTTCTAAGGTCTATAGTAGCTTTTCAATAAACTCGATATTAAATTTTTCTATCGGCGAGAGAAGATTTTCTACTACGTCGTATTGAGGTTTGTACCAATCTTTGGAAGCAAAATAATCTTGGGTTTCCTTATCGGAAAAAACCAAACCATGGCGCGCATAAATTTCGTTGCGCATTTCGGTTAGTGCTTTTTTGTCGAGATTCTTGACAAGAGCTTGATTTAACTCCACATAAGACGTAGCGGGATACTTTCCGACGAGTTTAAATGACTCGGCGCAGTAGTTCAGCCAAGTATTCCTATCAATGGGCTTCAAAATCATATCTTCGTCTGCCATTGCACTTTTTACGAAGCCTTCCATCTGACTTGGGTCCTGCTTTTGTTTTTCTAATTCGTAATAATGCTCGTCGTAATATGCCCAGTCGGGTGCGTCTGCCCCGCCGAGGTTGTCATACGTACCTCTGCCTTTTTTTACAAGAACCTGCTTGTATTTCAAGACCAACTCGTCAGACACATCTTCCCAAGAGCCAAAAGACAAAAAGCCTTCTACATCACGCACTATATTACCATTTTTGCAAAAGCAGTAATAATAATCTGAATGCGTTGAAAAGCTCATATCGTGGTTGGCGGGCGAGGCTGCCCCCTCTTTAAAAGCAGGAGCTTCGGCAATGCGTTTTTCGGTTTGCGTATCTGACGGATTTTCTTCTGTTGTCAGGTTTTGATTGCTCTCTATGGTATCGGCTTGTGGCTCAAGCGATGCCTGCTCCTGCTTGGTAGCAGGAGAGCAGGCTGCAAGCCATGCAAGCACAAAAATAAAACTAACTATTTTGAGAATTTGCATTGTTTTGTAAAGGACGGTGTTCAAAATATATATTAGAACTAACAGTTCTCAGAGAACTGTTAGTTCTGAAGTTGCTACCGCGTGTTTGGTGTCTTCACCAAACACTTATAAATGATGTAGAAAAACAAACGTGATAGTCTTTAATAAAAACGTGTTTTTTTTGTATAGTGCCGTTAAAACAAATAACATTTCTCTCAGAAATGTTATTTGTTTTAAATTTACACTATCGCTGTCATTCAGGACAGGGTTTTACTCGCTGACCCCGTGCCAGCCGGCGAGGGTTTTAATCATTTTCTTGAAGGCTTCGCTTCCATTATGCTTATCAAGCGTATTTTCATCTACCGAAAAGAGTGCAATTCTTTTGAATCTGGTGGTGCTTCGGTTAGCAGAGCCGATGATGATATTGCCTGCTTTGTCTTTGATATAAAGACCTTTCTCGAGGTTAAAAATTTCGCCTTCGCAAGTGCCTGTTTCGTAACCTTCTTTGTTGTTTGATTCTACTTCGCACTCGCAAATTGTCGTATTGTTGGCTAATTTAATAATGAGTTTTGAGCCTTGATAGGCAACCACTACATCTCCTGCGGGCTGTCCTTCGTAAGCCATGTGGTTAATCATCTTGACTTTATAATCACCTCCTTTTTGAGGACTGCCTGCATTAGCCGAGGGGCGGTTGTAGCCTTCGGCAAGTAGGAAAGATTCTTCTCCTGTTTGCTTTTCTCTGATATGCAATTCGTTGGCCGATATTTTGAGAATATCAAAAGATTGCGACTCTCCTTGTTGGCTCATGATAAGTGTGTTACCGCTGACGTTCCATTGCATTACGCCTTGCTCGCTACCGTAGTATTTGATAGCCAATTGATTGTTTGCGCCGAAGTGCAGGCGGAGGTCTTTCATTACATTCACTTGATTTTCTGCCTGTTCTTTGGCAGCGCGCTGCTCGGCACTCATGTTGCTTTCGCTCATGTTTCCGAATTGGGCTTGAAAAGATTCTTTGAGCTTTTCAGCATCATATCGCCAAGGCGTACTTGTCAGGATTTGGGCTGCATTTTGTGCAAAGCCATTTGTGGTTATCATGATACAAATAATAAAAAGGGTAATAATACTTGTGAGAAATTTCATCGTACTTATAGTTTTGGTGTTACTAAACATAAAATTATGCTCACAAATAACGCAAAAAGCGTGGCTAAGTAGTAGCTCAAATTACAGTTTTTAGAATTTGCTTATGTCTTTCGAGAATTCGTTTTACTTTTTGATAACTGCTGGGGCTT
This sequence comes from Bernardetiaceae bacterium, assembly GCA_020832465.1. Taxonomy (GTDB): domain Bacteria; phylum Bacteroidota; class Bacteroidia; order Cytophagales; family Bernardetiaceae; genus JAFIER01. The sequence goes on along the minus strand of JAFIER010000132.1, from coordinate 38,489 downwards.
CCGTGTCTGGCTCGGCGAGAAGTACTATAGAGCCTACGGTTTTTCCATTTTCAATAAAGACAATATTTTTACAATCTTCAAGTATCGGAATGGCAATACTTTGGCTACGTGTAGTGGGCTTTGCCTCGTATTGAGCTTGAGTTTTGACAAACCAGAAAAGTTCTTTATTGGTATAAATGACTTTTTCGGTAACAAATTGTGGCTGGTAGCGTCCGCAATGTATCCAACTAATGATATTTGATTTCTCAAAGTTAGGCACGGATTCAGATATAAATTCATTTTGCCAAGTGGCTTTATCCGTAGCCAAATGAAAATAAGCCGTATCTTTGGCAGTCTGACAGTCTGTTTTGAGCTTACTTGGCATATCTTTGTAAAGTACATCGTGGCGGTCGTAGTAGCTACCAAACATAGCACAAGCCGCACAAGCAAAAGATAAGACAATAAGCAAGAATACAGTAGAAAGTTTCATAGAAAATAAATTTTATTTGTAATTTTGAAAATCAATAGCTAAGGCCTAAAGGCTAAGCTAGAGTTGCACCCAATACACTTTTGAAATGGAAATATACCAAAAATTATTGAAAAAAATCCTCGAAGAGGGGATAGATAAATCTGACCGCACAGGGACGGGCACACGCAGTCTTTTTGGTCATCAAATGCGTTTTGATTTGCAAGAGGGCTTTCCCCTACTTACAACAAAAAAAATTCATTTTAAGTCTGTGGCTTACGAGTTGCTTTGGTTTTTGCGTGGGGAGAGTAATATTGCCTATCTAAAAGCCAATAAAGTGCGGATTTGGGACGAATGGGCAGATGAAGCTGGCGAACTCGGTAGGGTCTATGGTGTGCAATGGCGTAGCTGGCGCAATGCTAAAGGCGAGACGACCGACCAGATAAGCAATTTGATTCGAGATTTAAAAGCTACGCCTCACTCTCGCCGCTTAATTGTATCGGCATGGAATGTGGGCGAACTCGGTGAGATGGCGCTTCCGCCTTGCCATTTGCTATTTCAGTTTTATGTGGCTGAGGGGCGTCTCTCTTGTATGATGACGCAGCGCAGTGCTGATGTTTTTTTGGGTTTGCCGTTCAACATCGCTTCTTATGCCTTGCTGACCCACATGATTGCGCAGGTTTGCGATTTAGATGTAGGCGAACTGATTATCAGCACGGGCGATACGCATTTGTATCAAAATCATTTTGAGCAGGCCAACCTCCAACTCGCACGCACGCCACGCGCACTTCCTAAGTTGCATCTCAATCCAGAGATTAAAGATATTTTTGCTTTTTCTTACACTGATTTTCGCATCGAAGGTTACGATCCACACCCGCATATTAAGGCTTCGGTATCGGTGTAAGGATTAAAAACAAGCATCAGCAATAACATTTCTTTGAGAAATGTTATTGCTGGCTAGTGAATAATGTCTATGTAGTATGTTATTTTATAGTTTTTTGAGTGCTAAAAAAGTGCCTTCTCTTCACTACCTTTAATTTGGATTTCTTCTGGCTTCGTTTTTTCTGGTAGAATAAATTTAGCGTCCCAAATTTTAGGTTCTTCGAGCTTTCTGCCGAGAGCTTTCCAACCTTTGACTTCCTCTATTTTATCTGTGGGGTATGCAATTTTTTGTTTTTTTGCACCTAATTTGTAATAGACTTCTATCTGTGAATCGTTAGCGGTCGTAACTGCCAGTAGCTTAGACTGCTTATTATTGCTAACAAAAGAAAATCTTTTATCGATGGTAGCAGTCTCTATTTTAAATCTTTTGAGGTAGTAGGCTTTATTTTGTCCTTCATAATGCACTGCTGCCACAACTTTATCGGCATCAAATTTTTCGATATGCAATACCTTATCAAACTCGTAGCGGTTAGTAAGAGCAAAACCATTCTGCTCATAAGAGCCGTCTTTATAAAAAACTAAGATGCTATCTTCGTGCTCAAAATTACCTAAATACTGTCCAATTTTGTCTTTATTGAGCGTACCGGCGGCGGGGTCGTACCAAATATCGAGACCACCCAGTGTGGATTCGCCCTCTTGTGCGAGTTTGATGCGTCTGATGGCATACTTACTCAGAATATTGCCTTTGGCTGTTCGTCCCTTGATTTCTAAATCGGCAAAATTATAGTCGTAGTTTTTGATGCGCGCTTTGGAGCTATTGCTCAGAAGGACGTTTATAACTTCTGCTTCGCCGTTGGGATTGGCAGAGAAATACAAAACTTTGGAAAGTTTGTGGTCGGTAGCCAAATTATACTCTCTATCCCGGGTAACGGCAAGCACTTGAAAGCGTTTGACAAAAGCGCGCCCGCTTTTGCCGTCGAGGTATGCCATATTATATACCATACGTTCATCGCCCTTTTGAAATACGGCTACGTGTATAATATCCTTACCGACGAATATTTTATCAGCAATTTTGACGACCTTCATTGTTCCATCTTCTCTGAAAATAATAACGTCGTCAATATCAGAACACTCACAGACAAACTCTTCTTTTTTGAGTCCGTATCCGATAAATCCTTCGGCTTTATTGACATACAATTTGGCATTATTAGCAGCTACGGCCGTAGCTTCAATGCTATCAAAAGAAGTAATTTGTGTTTTTCGCTGTCTATCTGCGCCGTATTTATTTTTTAATTCTTTGAAATAGGCAATGGCATAGTCCCTGAGGTTCTCGAGGTGATGTTCAACTTCTTCGAGGTTTTTTTGTGTTTGAAGCAGTAGGTCATCGGCTTTGGCTGTATCGTATTTTGAGATACGCTTGATTTTGATTTCGGTAAGCCTCAAGATGTCATCTCTTGTTATTTCACGATAAAAAGTATGGGCATAGGGCTTGAGTCCGTCTTCTATGGTTTTCAAAACGGCTTCCCAAGTTTCGCAGTCTTCGATTCGTTTGTATATACCTTTTTCGATAAAAAGCCGCTCGAGCGAAGCAAAAAATATTTTTTCTTGGAGTTCTTTTTGTTTGATTTCGAGCTCTTTTTTGAGTAGTTCTTTGGTGTTTTCGGTAGAAATTTTTAAAATTTCGTCAACAGAAAGAAAAAGCGGTTTATCTTCAACAATAACACATGCGTTGGGCGATACCGACATTTCGCAATCCGTAAAGGCATAAAGCGCGCTAATGGTAACATCTGGGGAAATGCCCGCAGCGAGTTCTATCAATATTTCGATATGCTCGGCGGTATTATCCGTTACTTGTTTGATTTTGATTTTCCCAGCATCATTGGCTTTCAGAATAGAGTCTATAAGATTGTCCGTGGTCGTAAAATAAGGAATTTCACGAATAATGAGTGTTTTTTTGTCCATTTGCTCAATGCGTGCGCGGACTTTAATTTTGCCACCTCGCTTTCCTCCCTCGTATTGCGAAAAGTCTGCAAATCCTCCACTGGGGAAATCGGGATATACTTTTGTAGCCTTTCCTTTGAGCGCATCGATGGAGGCATCTATAAGCTCGTTAAAATTATGAGGCATAATTTTCGTAGAAAGTCCGACGGCAATTCCCTCTACGCCTTGTGCCAGTAGCATTGGAAACTTTACGGGTAGCTGCACAGGTTCTCGCTTTCTACCATCATAAGAGCGTTGCCACTCTGTAGTTTGAGGATTGAACAGCACATCTAAGGCAAATTTTGAAAGGCGCGCTTCTATATAACGTGCGGCGGCGGCGCTATCGCCTGTACGGCTATCTCCCCAGTTGCCTTGGGTATCGATGAGTAAATCCTTCTGCCCTAAATTTACTAAGGCATCACCTATGGAAGCATCGCCATGGGGGTGATACTGCATGGTCTGTCCGATAATATTAGCAACTTTATGGTAGCGTCCGTCGTGCATTTCAAACATTGCGTGTAAAATTCTGCGCTGTACGGGCTTCAATCCATCTCTTATACCAGGTACGGCACGCTCCAAAATTACGTAAGAAGCATAATCTAAAAACCAATTTTCGTAAAGCCCCGAGACTTGTGTAACCTCAGGGATATTGTTGTCAGGGCTTTTGCCATTTGTTTGTTCTTCCATATTTAAAATGCTTCGTTATCCGAATATATATATATTTTGCTAAAAAACAAGCTATTTTTTGTTCACAATGCTAACAAGGGTAGCAATTCAAGTTACAAAGATAATTAAAAACTTCGATATTATGAACGATAAGCCTTGAGAAACAGAAATAGTTTGTTGTAGCAAAGTTTTATTTTTGCGCTACTGCTATACATTGGCCTGATAGTAATAACATTTATTTGAGAAATGTTACTACTGCTAAGTCTATTTTTCCATAGCGTGGGGTTTGCCAACTCCATCTAGGCTATGGAAAAATGTATAGTATTATGATTTTTACAGATAAAAAAAGGCTGTTTGTCGTAATTATACCCAAATACTTTGTTATTTTTACAGAAATTTCTATCTTAGCCTTTGGAATGCGTAAAATTTTTATGTTATTTGGTATATAAAAGTAAGATTTTTGCGGTATAAAGCGAACCACAATATTTTGCCTCTGCTATAGCGAGCATCCACGAAACACATAGGCTTTATCATAATGAACTGGAAAAAACGATTATATCTCGAGAACCTAACCATCAAGGCACGAATAGGTATTTTTCTCTCTTTTTTAGGATTGATTACACTTATCAATGTCATACTTTTAGTATTGATGAGTTTTGCTTTGCGCGAAGACCGTGTAAAAGTCAATTTATCTCAAGATATTACATTGGCAATGCAACGCAGTATTTTCTATTTGCGCAATAGCCTTGAGGGCCGAGCAACCGATCTTACCGATATGCAGTATCAAATAGATAGGGTAAACGAATCTTTGGATTTGTTAGAAAAAGGCGGTTCTTATGAAAGTCGCCTTTGGAATCGTGTAGATATATCTCCTATTGCGCCCGAGCTTGCGTCCCAGTTTTATGATATGAAACGTATTTGGAAAGAGTTTGATAAGCGTTTTGATGAGATTACACTCAATAAACTTCATATAGATAGTGTGTTTAGCTACTACGAAAAGCAAGACAATCTTTTTGAACCTGCCGATATAGGCTTGCAACTACCAGAAGATGATTTATTTTCTCTTCCACCTTCTTCATCTCAAAGTACACAAGGCACCGCCACTTATAAAGCCAAAGAGTTACAACTTTTTAATCTTATCAATCCTGCTATTGTCGTGCATATCAATTATATCACAAGGCATAGCAGTAGCTTATTACGCCTCTCGCAAGGTTTGGCTAATGGTCATATCGAAATTCAAAGCTATAACTACCGCAATAGCCTGATTCGTGTGGCTATACTTATTGCCTTTAATTTGATATTACTTTTTGCTGGTTATGCAGTTATTGTGCGTATCGCCGTGGACCCGCTCAAAGAAACACGTCGCATTTTAAAACAACTCAGTGCGGGCGAGCCTGTTAATCTTAATATGTCTCGCAATAATGATGAGATTGGTAAGCTCCATGAGTCGCTTTATAGCTTAGCGCAAAGTTTAGAAAAAATTACAGAGTTTGCCGCAGAAGTAGGCAATGGCAACTACGCTACTCCCTTTGAAGTGCGTAGCGAACGCGATAAACTGGGTTTTGCCCTCTTAGAAATGCGAGATAACTTAAAACGAAATGCAGAAGAAGACTACAAACGAAATTGGGCAAACGAAGGTCTTGCCAAGTTTAGTGAAGTTTTGCGCAAGCATTCTAATGATGTAGATAAACTTACCTATAAAGTTATTGCCAACTTAGTACGTTATATATCAGCGAACCAAGGTGGAATATTTTTGATAGAAGATGAGAATAACGAAACGGTTTTGAAATTGCGCTCTGCTTATGCGTACAACAAACAAAAATACATAGAAAATACGCTCGCCTGGGGGCAGGGGCTTATAGGGCAGGCACTGCTCGAGCGAGGTACGATTTATCTGACAGAAGTACCACAAGGTTATTTACAAATCACCTCAGGCTTAGGCGATGCACTGCCTGATACTTTGCTTATTGTGCCACTTATTGTGAACGAAGAGGTCTATGGCGCCATAGAAATTGCTTCTTTTAATCGCTTTGCATCTTATCAAATTGAGTTTGTAGAACGCATATCAGAAAGTATTGCCATGACCCTCTCGGCAACCCGTTCTAACTCACGCACCAAAGGACTGCTCGAAGAGTCGCAAATATTTGCAGAGCAAATGCGTGCGCAAGAAGAAGAAATGCGACAAAATATGGAAGAGCTCGCCACTACACAAGAAGAAATGCAACGTGTACATCAAGAGTTACAAAGCAAAAACTACAAGTTCAGACAAGTTATTGATGAAAATCAGCACTTTGTACTTGCTGCTGACGCTGACTTTAACATACGAGTCATTAATCAGGCTTATAGTAGAATGTTCGAACGCATTATCAAAAAACCACTCGAAGAGGGCGATAACCTACTCAAAAACCTACTGCCAGAGCATGTAGAAGAGTGGAAACCTTATTACGAACGCGCCCTTGCAGGAGAGGCTTATTCTATTGTAAGAAATATCAAAGATAGTAGTTTTGAGGATATTTACTATCTGATAGAACTCAACCCGCTACACAATAGCGAAAATAAAGTTGAAGGTTTCTCGCTGTTTATAACCGAAGTAACTTGGCTACAACCTGTACGCTGGGACGGTTATTTGGATAGAGAGCCTATTGTTTAATAACTTTTCATACCACTCACTATACATTTTTCCATAGCGTGGTAGGGTTTGCAATCCCCAAAGCTATGGAAAAATGGGCTTAGCATACGGCTTTTTAACTCCCATGATTAAACTCTTGGGTTTTACTCGAAGCATATTTCCGTATAAAGTGTAGAAAAACCATAACTTTTAGCAAATTAGAGAATCAATAATCCCCCTCCAAAAGTATGACCTACTGCTTTCTACTATTTCCTATTCGCTTTTTATTCATATTCTTGGGTTGCCTTTCCTTGTTTTTTGTGTCTTGTAGCCCCAGTCAAGAAAGCAAAGAAGCAAAACAAGACACTACAGAAAAAGATATAACTTACGATACCATAAATAGCGAAGACAGCATAGAAGTCGAGCTTCTTACGCCTAATCCAGAGGGTATGGAAGAGGATATACTACATTGGCATGCCCAGGGTGAGTTCGTAGATATATATACAGAAGGCAAAACACCTATACTTCGCATCAAAAATAATGAAGGGCATATAGAAGCCTTTGCTATGCTCGCCCCTATGGAAAAAGATCAAATGTGGGCTATGATTACCCAAAATCCTGATTCCTACAAAGGCAAACAGCTCTTCGTACATTACGAAAAAACAGTCATAAACACCTCAAAAGATAGCATTAACTCATATCTTTATGCAGAACTTCTACAGTAAGGCGCTACGAAGCTGTAGTTGTTTGGTAAAATATTAGAAATAACATTTTTCAGTGCAATGTTATTTCTAATATTTAACGCTTTCAATTCAGAGGTTGGTGCAAGCTAATAAATTGATAACCAGTAGCATAATTTACATTGCTATATCATCGGAATAATTAAAAACGACTTTAGGCTTTAAATTGCTATAAGACTCACCAAGTCGGTTTAACTCCTCTTTTTCTTCTGCAATAATTTTGTTGTAAGCTTGGACGGCTTCTTGATAATCGCGTCTTAAAATTGCATCTTGGTTAGCAGATTGCAAAAAGTCTTGCAAGGCTTTGTGCACAGTAGGGAAACGCTCTATATCTACTGTTGTTTCTGATAATTCTTTCAGATGGGCTTCAATTTCTTCGAGGAGTTTATCATAAGCGTCCATGACCTTAGCTTGGGCTATGGTTTCTCGGTTGAATCTAGCTTTTTGTAGTTCCTTCTTTTTGCGGTCAATGCGGTCTAATAGGGTTGTATTTTTGAAGCCTTCGATATAGGGTACATCTTTGATAATGACTTCTAATTGTTCAATTTTAGCATTTTCTGCATTTTCTATTGCCGTCCATCGGTCTTCCATTGCCTCCATGGCAATGTCCATTCTTACTTGTGTAGGGCGGCTGTCTTCCTGAGGCGAGGGTGTGGGCCAAGCCTCTTCTTCGCTAAGGCTATCCGTTGTTGAAGTATCTGCGGTTTCTTCTTTTTTATCTTCTGCGCTGCATGCGGCGGCTAAAAATGCTATACAGCATAAAAATGCAATCCATTGATTTTTCATTTTTAATTGTGTTTTGTTGTTAGTGTTTAGAATCCAAATCTAAATAAAGGGGTGTACGACAACTTTGCTAAATGTGCCCAGCAATGATATTTCTTAAAGAAATGTTATTGCTGAAATTATCTAAGTCGTTTTCCCAACTTGACTTACACCCAAATAAAGTCAAATATAAATTTAAAATTTGTTTTTAGCAAATCCTATAAGTCCGTATTCTCAAAACTCCCCTTCTTTGAGTTTTTTTATTTTTACTTTTTTCTGCTTAGGGCATCGTATAAAGGCTTCAAAAGGCTGCCATATTACGCCTATAAATCCTAAAATAGCTGCGCTGCGGTAGCGTTCGTTATCTCTTACAAAAGCTATTGGCGTTCTGAACTCCCATTTATATCGGGCTATTCCGCCTCTTATTTGCCAGTTTGGCGAAAGCTGGTAGCCTACATAGACTTCGGTATTGAGCGCACCCAAGTCATCGCGCCAGCCTCGGAAAAGATTGCCATATTGCGGTTTATTTTCTGCAATAAGTAACCCCTCAGGTTGTGGGATTTGCTCGGAATATAAAATACCAGGGCTTTCAGCCCCAAATCCAGCGCCGGCCAAATCCATATTAAAACCTAAAAGCCAGCGTTCTGTAATGCTATACGTCATATAAAGTCCTATATTGAGGGAAATAAGTTGTGGTTCTTTGAGTTCGAGCGTATCAGTTGTTGCTTTATCTTTGCGCAATTCATAAGGTGCTGAATAAAAGGGTATATCCCCACCGCCCGTAAAATTGAGACGGAAGCCATATCCTATACGAAACCGTTGCTCGCTATCTACACCATACAAATGAAACCACTTGAGCGATGCAGCCAATTGGTTATTACCACCACCGACAGAAAGTCCAAAGTTGTGATGCCAATTGCTAACCTTACGGCGAGGCTGTGCTTCACTTTTCTCACAAAATAAAAAAAAAGCAAGCCCAAATAATATAAAAAAGCGAAAAAAAACTATTTTTGAAAATCTAAACATAAGGCAATGATAAGTTAGGTGTCATGAACATTGTCATACGACTACACATTTTTGCATAACTCCAGTGTGTAGTCAGAACTACAAAATTAGGATTTTTATTTTATGAAACAAGTTTTATTATTGTTAGCTAACGGTTTTGAGGAGTATGAAGCAAGTGCTTTTACAGATGTAATGGGCTGGAGTAGGGCTGAGGGGCTTATCCCCGTGGGTTTGCGCTATACCGCCCTTACTTCGGAAGTACGGGGGGCTTGGAACTTTAAGCTCAAAACAGACTTAGCTTGGGGCCAGGTTCGAGTTTCTGATTTTGATGCTTTGGCTATCCCAGGCGGCTTCGAAGAGTTTGGATTTTATAAAGATGCTTACGATGAGCGATTTCTCGAGCTTATACGGGCTTTTGATCGCGTTCAAAAACCTATTGCAAGCATCTGTGTGGGTGCATTGCCTTTAGGCAAAGCGGGTATTTTGAAAAATAAAAAAGCCACCACCTACAACCTAAGCAAAGGCAAACGGCTCGAGCAGCTCCAACTTTTAGGCGCGGAGGTCTGCCATACAAATGCGATCATAGAGACTGGTCATATTATCACTTCGCAAGGTCCTTCGACCGCAATAGGCGTTGCATTGCGCCTTCTCGAGCGGCTTAGCAGTACTGAAAATGCAAATACGATAAAGCATTTGATGCGATTTTGATAAGATTATAAGCAAATTGTATCTTTTTGATTGCTTTTTACGTTTGCTATGCAATACACACCACATACCATTGAATAGTGAGAATATGAATGTTCAAATTTTGAAAAACAAACAACTGCTTTGGCTTGCCATAGGTTTGCAATGCCTTGTACTTATGGGCATGTTTGTCAAAAACCTACACCCACTCTTGCACGGCAAAGAAGTAAATTTTTTGATAGAACCCCGCGATCCAAGAGATTATTTTCGTGGGCAATATAGCATACTCAACTATGAATTCAGTACGCTTTCACTCAATGAGCTACCCAACGACATCAAAACCCTTGAGCATAACCTCGACTTTGGCGATAAGCTCTACCTCGAACTCAAAGCTGATAAAAACGAATTTTACTCGCCCGCAGGACTTTGGCAAAAACCCCCACAAGGTGGTGTACCTTATCTAAAAGTAATCGTAAAAGATAAATATATGAGCGAGTATGATTACATCGATTTGACTGCAGGCTTAGAATCTTATTTTACCAACAAAGAAAAAGCCGAGGAAATTGATAACATGTTTATGAATCGCAATATAGAGCGCCCTGAAAATACAAAAATGTGGGTTGTTGTAGCACTTACCGATGCAGGTGATGCGCGTATTAAACGAATTGAGTATAAGATTGAAGAATAACAGCTGATAAAAGCCCAACAAATAAGGTGTTAAAAATCATAAATAAGGCATATTTATGCTATAAAATCGTATATTTACGGCACTTTTATCACCAAAATCGCAAAGTAATTTTTATATTTTTTACACACACAAACTTCAATACCATGAAAAAAACATTTTTACTCGGCATTCTTGCATTTTTAATTAGCTTTTCGGCTTTCTCACAAGGCGAGCTTCGCTTAGGCTTAAATTTTAGCCCTATTGTTAGCTTTCCACGTGTAACAGATGAAGACAGAAATGTAGTTGATGATTTAAATAATAGCGCAAAAATTGGCTTTTCAGGTGGCTTAAAGCTCGATTATAATATTTCTGAAAGCGTTGCCCTCCACTCAGGTGTACAAATTGTGCGCAAAGGCTATAAAAGTGAAACCGATAGCTCACTCACCGATGTCTCTTTTACAGCAGTAGAAATTCCCTTAGCACTCAAGATGCGCTCGGGCGAAGTCATAGATGGCGTAAGAATAAGAGGTCTTTTTGGTCTTCAACTCGGACTTAATGTAGGCGCATCTACTACCGTAGAAGCCAATCGGGAGAGCATAACTAATCGCAGGCTAAACAATTATAACCTACTCATTCCCGATTTTATTGTAGGCGTAGGGGCTGAAATCGCTACGGGCGATGTCGGTATGGTAGATGTAGGATTTAGTTACCATCACGGACTTACACGCGTTACAAAGAAAAGAGCAGAGGTCGGACGAGTCCTTATGAGCTATTTTTCTTTAGACCTCGGTTTTTACTTCTAATTAAGACATAAACTAATAAGAACTAACCGCTATCTAGTGCAGTCAGTAAACATTTAATAAAATTATAGCTCTAGCCCGAAGCTCCAGCTTCGGAAATAGTCTAAAACGAAGCTGGAGCTTCGCTACTACAGACAGTAGAGATATTAGATGTCAAATGGTTATTAGACTAGCGAGCGGTTAGTTTTGATTATTAAATAGAGTAACATTTATTCTGAATTTGATTGCTCAAAAATCAAAAAATTTGAATTGTCGTACACGCTAAAAAAATAAGTAGATGATATGGTAGAAGAAGAATTTGAAATTGTTGATGAGACAACAGACGAAAATGAAGATTTTAGATATGCTATAACAAGTTATGGTGCTGATTATACTATAGATAGTATTGTTAGTAGAATAGAAAAAGAAAAGATTTTTGTGCCCTCCTTTCAAAGAAAGTACGTTTGGACGCACGTTCAAGCCTCAAGATTTATTGAATCATTGATTTTAGGTCTTCCAGTGCCTGGCGTGTTCTTATCAAAAGAAAAAGACACGGGAAGATTGTTGATTATAGACGGACAACAAAGAATGCTAAGTATTGCAAACTTTTATAAGGGCATATTTGGTGAGAAAAAATTTAAGCTCAAAGGCGTACAGGCAGATTTAGAAGGATTAGCTTATGAAGACCTCAAAGCTATAGACCAAAATAGATTAGATGATTCTATCTTACATGCAACTGTCATAAAGCAAGACACGCCCTCAGAAGATAATAGTAGCATTTATATGATATTCGAGAGATTGAACACCGGAGGCACTCCCTTGCAACCACAAGAAATAAGAGCTTGTGTTTACTACGGAGATTTTAATGATTTACTCTCGGAGCTAGTCGAAATCCCTGAATGGAGAAGCATATTTGGAAAAACAAATCGCAGAATGAAGGAGCAGGAGCTAATCCTACGCTTTTTTACATTATTCTACGGATTTGAGCATTATAAAAAAATACTCAAATCTTATATGAATACTTTTATGGCACGCAATAGAAATTTTGAAGTGTACGGTAAAAAAGAGCTTACTATGCTTTTTTTTAACACAATTAAAACAGTTTACCAAACTATTGGTAAGAAAGCATTTCGTACAGGAAACAGAATGAATGTTGCAATTTTTGATTCTGTAATGGTAGGTATAGCTAAGAGAATACAACAAAATACGTACATAGACAGTGAAAAACTAAGCCAGCAATATGAATGGCTCTTGCAACAAGAAGATTACAAGAGTTCTGTAGAGAGCAGTACCGCAAGTGAGAGTGCTGTAAAAGGACGAATTATCAAAAGTATAGAAGCATTTAAAGACGTTTAGCTATGAACTACAGAGTCCGAAATCAAATATCCTCATTAGATGCTTTGTTCGAGACCGCTGATAAAATTAGTGATGAGGAGTTACAAGCGCATTTTGCTAAATATTTATGCGTAAAAACCTCTGGGCTTTTTGAAAATTATATGAAAGCCCAAGTTGGTGATTATGTAGATGTAAGCTCTGCAAGACCCACTGCAAATTTTGTCAAAAATAAAACGAAAAGTTTTACAAACATCAATTACCAAAAGCTCGCAAGTTTTTTAAATGCTTTTGATAATAGCTGGGGTAGAAAATTTGAAGAAATGCTAACACCAGAACTCAAAAGTTCGCTCAATGCTGTTATTGCAAACAGAAATAATATTGCACATGGCATACCCGATAGTATTTCTTTGGGGAGTATGAAGATACACTACGAGAATATGAAAAAGATAATTACCATTATCGATAGCATAATCAAAAAGTAAAGTACTCAAAGAATCATATAACCATGAATGAACTTTTTTACACCGATACCGAAGCCTTAATATGTAGGTGTGGGGCATAAACCCTCGATGCAAAAATCAGTGTACGAAAAAACAGCACTAACATTTCTTTTCAGCAAGGTTGCAATGTTAGTTCTGTTTTTAAACTTGCTTAGTGTTTGCTTTTGTAGAGCGCAAACAAGGTAGCGGGCGTAGTTAGATTATACGCCCGAGTCAATATAAAATAAAATACTCGCTTACTAACCTATTGCTTCCTTAGCATTATTTCAACAACTCTTCTTTTGCTTCTTCTTTGCTTTTTTCGGGGTCTATTCTTGCAATTTTAATATCTGCGTAAGCAAAAACAATACTCATAATAGGGCTTATGATATTGAAAAAACAGTATGGCGCATAAGTCATTGTATCGACTTTGAGTACGCCTGCTTGCGTAGCCCCACAAGTATTCCAAGGGATAAGCACAGAGGTAACAGTGCCGGAGTCCTCGAGCGTTCGGCTCAATACTTCTGGCGCAAGTCCTCTTTTGCGATAGGTATCAGCATACATTTTTCCGGGTACGACTATAGCTAAGTATTGGTCTGAGGCCGTGAGGTTGAAAAACAGGCAAGTCCCTACTGTCGAAGCTATTAAATTTCCGGTAGAATGAGCAGCCCCAATAACACTTTGCGTAATGCGTTCTAAGAAACCACAAGCGTCCATTACACCACCAAAAACCATAGCGCATATAATTAGCCAAATTGTATTGAGCATGCCCGCCATACCACTGGTAGCAAGTAGTGCATTGACCGTAGTATTGCCGGTATCCACACTCAAATCACCAAACATGGCTTTATTAATGGCTATGTAAGCTGCCTGTGCGTAAGAAGCCTCTGCTGCGCCGTAGTTTTGTACTAACTCGGCTTGAAATAGCAAAGCAAATAAGCCACCAAGCAGCGCGCCCACAAATAAAGCAGGCAAAGCAGGTACTTTTTTGATAATCATAAAAATAACCAAGGCAGGTACAATAAAAAGCAAAGGAGAGATATAAAAAGAACCAGATATAGCATCGAGAATACCCTGCACATCAGCACTTTGAGCCTGTTCATTTCCCATGAACCCAATAATAGAAAAAATAAAAAGCGTTATAATAATAGAGGGCACTGTAGTCCAAGCCATATTGCGGATATGTACAAAAAGGGTTGTCCCTGCCATAGCTGGGGCGAGGTTGGTAGTATCCGAAAGTGGAGACATTTTATCACCAAAATAAGAACCCGAGATAATAGCACCGACAACTAAGCCCTCTTCAAAACCAAGTGCTTTGCCAATACCTAAAAGCGCTATACCTAATGTAGCAATAGTCGACCATGAACTCCCCGTAGCAATGGCGACTAAGGCACTCACAATAACAGCAGCAGGTAGAAAAATGCTGGGGTGCAATATTTTAAGCCCGTAATAAATCAACGCAGGCACAATTCCGCTCAATAGCCAAGTACCGGCTAATGCACCGATAAGTAATAAAATCAATACCGAAGGCATAGAGGTGCTGATACTCTCTACCATACCCGCTTGCATCTCTTCCCATTTGCGTCCGTACCTGAGGGCGATAAGCCCCGCTACTAAAGCAGCAAGAAGTAATGCTAACTGGTTTGCCCCTCCAAGCGTATCATCAAAAAAGCTAACATTGAGCGCAAGTAGAACAATCAAAATAATAATCGGAACGAAGGCAGCCCAAAGGCTTGGCTTTTGTGTCATAAAATATAGGGAATTGCTTTGGCTAAATGGCGGCTAATGCCAAAAGGTGTAAAAAGTAAAGAAGCGAAATTTAGACAAAAAAAAATAGTATGCAAGTTTTTGGTGCAATAGTCTGTAATTTTTTGTCAAAAAAGTGTAAAAAACGATGCTTCAATGTAAAATTTACAAAAAAATATGCTAAATTGCTGTAAACAAAATAGAATACGCATTAGTAATAATGCTACTTGTTGCTATCTTATTGCTCATGACAATTTTTGATTAGCAAATCGCATACGGGTGCACGACAACTTTGCTCAATTAGCCCAGAAATAACATTTTTTTTAAAAATGTTATTTCTGAAACTATCTAAGCCGATTTACCAACTTGACGTACACCCTCGCATACAAACAACACAATAGAAGTTTCTGATAAATTATTCACTATGTTTAATTGGAACTATTTTAAAAATATTCGCCAACGTATATGGCTGGCTTTCGGCAGTATTTTAGTGGTTTTTATAATCGCATCTGGTGGTGCTGTTTTTCAGCTCAATCAAAATACACGCCTTTTGGAAGTCAGTACGAACGTATGGCAGCCCTCAATAGACGTTTTGGGTAAATGGCAAAAGATGAGCCAAGATTTGAGCGGTCTTAATGCCTACTATTTGCATGTCAGAAACAAAAATATGCAATCCGGCTATAGAGACCAGCTACGCCTTCACGTAAGCGAAACTTATCCAAAGCTCAGACAGCAATTAGACCGCCTTACAAAAGAATGGGACGAGACTGAATACAACCAAGTACGTTTAGCAGATTCCTTAAAATTGCGCACGGATTTGCTCGTTGAAATGACAAGGGGCGTACTCGATAGATTTCAGTCCCTATCTATACAAGAACAACAAAACTTGGTTTATCAAGAGAATATTCAAAAAGAATTGATAAGAATCCAACAACTTAATCAACTCATAAGCAAGGATATAGAGCAATTGATAGCCTATCGCAAGCAGCAAGTTGCCTTGGTTCAAGACGAGATTGCGTCTTCGCTCAGTACGCTACAGACTCGTCCTATATTCTTTATTCCTATTTTGATGCTCATTGGATTCTTTATTGTTTATTTCAGTGCCAACTCTATAGTCAAACCGCTTCGTGAGATTCAAAGGAGCGTACTTAATTTATCAAGGGGAAAAATTACGACGCATAGGCAACGCTACGGTGGCAGAGATGAAATTAGCCAAATAGGACAGGCATTACAACAGCTTCAAAAACGTATCCACGATATTACAGATTTTACTAATGAAATCGGTAAACGCAATTATCAAACAGATTTTACCCCTGCAAGTACGGAGGATTCGCTCGGAAAATCACTCCTTCAGATGCGAGACAACCTTGCTATGGCAGAAAAAATGCAAAATCAAAGGCAATGGGTCGACCAAGGGCTTAAACAAATTTCTGAAATTATCGGTACTTATGCACAAGCCGTAAGTTTGAAAGAATATGCCGATATGCTATTGCGCAAACTTATTTTTTATAGCCAAAGCAGTCAAGGCTGTTTGTTTTTGTTATCTTCTGAAAAGCGTGAAAATGAGGATAGCAAAGTGCCTTATTTAGAACTCATTACAACTTATGCTTGGGGCAAAAAACGTTTTTTAGACCAGCGCATAGCCTATGGCAAAGGTATCGTGGGGCAGGCTTGGAAAGAAGGTGGCATAGTCAAACTCAATGATGTACCCAAAGAATACATCAAACTAAGCTCGGGGCTTGGCGAGGCCGTGCCTACTCACCTACTTATTGCGCCTATGGTTGTGAATCAGCAAGTATTTGGTATGTTAGAAATAGCTAAATTTAAGCCTTTTACAGAAGAGGAGGAGCTTTATTTTAAACAAGCTGGGGAACGCATAGGCTCCTCGCTATCCCTATTGCAAAATAGCGAAAAAAATAAAGCTATGCTGGAGCAGTCTAAGGAATATGCTGAAAAAATTGCAAGTCAGGAGCTTAAAGCAAAGGAAAGTGCAGCTCAACTCCTTGCTACACAAGAAGAGATGCAAAACGTACAAGAAGAGCTTCTGGCACGTAACGAACTCATACGTCAATCCTTCGGACTTGTAGATTTGGATACACAAGGACGAATAACCAATGTCAATAAAGTCATAGAAATGTGGCTCGGTTTTAATCATAATGAAATCTTAGGTAAGGCTTTTTATGAATTTGTAGGAGACTGGGAGGAGCAAGATAATATTTTTGCCAACGAATTGATATTATCTAAAAGCAAAATCTTGAAAAGAGAAGTGCAAATGCAACATAAAAATGGTTATATAGTCCCTATGATTGTATATGCCAATGCCATTTATGATACAAAAGACGAACTCAAACATATTTTGTGTATCTTAGAACGGCAAAAATAAGGGTTGTGTAAAAAATCAAAACAACAAACCTAAAGTCGCCGTTGAACACTATTGGAACTAAGCATTTTCAAAGAAATGTTATGCCTATATGCTTTTCTCTACCGATGCTTACGATATTTTTAACTGCTTTGTAATATGCTAAAAAAAATCATTTTTTGTCTTTTGATTGCATTTTTTTGTGCTTCTAATCTAAGCTATGCTCAAAATATTGCAGAGGAGAACTACTTTTTAAACGGCAAAGAAGAGTTGGATAGGCAGCGCTACGAGCAAGCTCTTTTTTTTCTTGAAAAAGCTATATCGCTCAAGCCTAATAATTATAACTATCGTTACTTTTTAGCTATTGCGCATTTCAAATGCAGAAATCACGCACAAGCCCTTGAGCATATAATGCGTATAGATGTCAAAGCATGGAACAATATTCCAGAAGATTTTGATTTTTATTATGCACAGATTTTGTTTCGAAACGAAAAAATCGAACAAGCTACTATGCAAATCAGAAAATATCTTTTTGATGGAAAAACAGTACACAAAAACGAGGGCGAGCGTTTAAGATTTTATGCCGATAGAGCACAAAAAGCATACGCAAAACCCAAAAACTATGCCTTAGAAAACCTCAAAGCACTCAATACACCATACGACGATAGAAGGGCAAGCACCCTGCCTCACCAAAAAGTCATGTTTTATGAAACAAAAAGACGCTTAGAACATGTAGATATTTTTAAGAACCAAGAGGACGATCTTGTTAAAGAAATGATTATGCTCAAAATAGCATCTGCCGATAGGTTTCAAAAATGGACAATTGATACTACCTTATGGGAGCAACCCAATGCCGCAGGCAGAGAGCGTGTTTTGCAAATCATTAGCTATAATGCCGTCAATGGCAATAAAGAATTACTCATAGAGCAAAATGGAAAAATCGGTACGCTAAACTATGCAAAAGGAGAATGGCGCAGTGATGACTTAGTCTTTTTAAATATCGATTTTAACCGATTACAGATTAAAGATGCTTTCATTACACCACAAAAAGATAAAATTTTTATCGCAGCTATCAAAAAAGGAAAAACTGATACAGACCTCTTTTGGGCAAGCAAAAATGAAGAAGGGCAATGGACTAAACCCACACCCTTAGATTTGCTCAACTCTGAGTACAACGAAATAAGTCCATTTTTAGCAAATGATACAACGCTTTATTTCTGCTCACAAGGGCATGACTGTATAGGAGGATATGATGTATTTAAATCCGAGTATGAAACTAAAGGCGGCACTTGGCAAATGCCAAGCAATTTGGGCTATCCTATAAATAGCGTTGCTGATGAGAGTTCGTTTAGCCTTTTTGGAGAAATAGGCTACTTAGATTCTGATAGAATTGGCGGCTTGGGGGGGGCAGACTTATATCGCATTTTTCTGTTTGATAGTGCATCTTTAGCCGGCAACATAACAGATAGGCAACGCAATGAAAAAGTCAGTAATGCAAGGGTAGAGTTTATAACTACCAATAAAACCTATATGGCTTATGCAGGTGAAAGTGGTAAATATCTCATTACACTACCCGTAAATACGCCCATGAAAGTAAGAGTTTGGTACAACTCCTATGTACTCTACGAGCAGCAAATGCAAATAGAAGCCGTCGAACTGGCAGGCAAAAAAGGTAAGCGTACTTTTCAAAACTTTTATGTGCAGGTGGGCGAAGTCGAAGCCTTAGCCAGCTTTCAAAAAACTGATATTGGCACAGTGTATCGCTTTTATGGTATTTACTTTGAAACAGGTAGTGCTGTTTTAAGTCCAGACTCCTATCCAGAGTTAGATAAATTTGCCCAGTTTTTAGACAAGTATCCCAATTTAAAATTTGAAATTAGTGGTCATACAGATAATATCGGCAACGCCGCCCTCAACCTTCGCCTTTCGAAGCAAAGGGCAGAAGCTGTATGTCAATATCTTATTCAAGAAAAAGGTATCAATCCAGAACGCCTCAAAGCAGAAGGCTATGGCCAAACCCGCCCTATAGCCAGCAACGACGACGAAAAAGACGGACGCGAACTCAACAGGCGCATCGAAGCGCAAATATATCAAGACTAAAAAAAAATCTTTATTGCTTTTGATAAAAAGCTCAATGCCCGCATAGATGATACAGGTATAAAGGCATAAGTTTTAAAGAAATAACATTTCTGGCAGAAATGGCAGCAATGTTGTTTCTTTAAATTTTTTCATAGCGTAGGACTTGCAAGCCCTACGCTATGAAAAAAATACTTCGTACTCAATTAGCTATCAAATGGTTAGCCTACGAAAACTGTTCGTACAGGGGACATTAAGCAAAGCTTTTGTGCACTCACGCCCCTTATTTTTATTTTTGTCATTTTGCTTTTAGGCAGTCGTTTCTTTAGCAGGCTCTTTGAGCAATCTTCTAAGAATTTTGCCCACGTTAGATTTCGGTAGCTCGTCTCTAAATTCGATATGCCTTGGGACTTTATAGCCTGTGAGTTCTTCCTTGCAGAAGGCAATAATCTCTTCGGGCGTTAGTGAATTATCCTTTTTGACAATAAAAGCTTTGACGGCCTCATTAGATTTAGGGTCTGGCACGCCAATAACGCCTACTTCCAAAACTTTAGGGTGCGCAGCGATGACATTTTCAACTTCATTAGGATATACATTAAAACCAGAAACAAGAATCATTTCTTTTTTACGATCAACAATTCGCACAAATCCTTGCTCGTCCATGATACCGATGTCCCCTGTTTTAAACCAATCATCAGCAAAAACTTTTGCTGTTTCGTCGTCTCTGTTCCAATAACCTCTCATAACTTGGGGTCCTCGTGCGTGTATTTCTCCTCTTTCGCCTAAGGGTACTGGTTCGTCATTTTCATCAGCGATACGAATTTCAGTACTTGGCAGGGGTAAGCCTATGGAGCCAATTTGTTCCCTTCCATCTAAGGGATTGCAAGTAAGTCCGGGTGAGGTTTCGGTAAGTCCGTAGGCTTCTGCAATGGGACAGCCCGTAGTTTCTTTCCATTTTTTGGCTACCACATCTTGCACAGCCATACCTCCTCCGAGCGAGAGTTTGAGCTTTGAAAAATCTATATTTTTAAACTCAGGCTCGTTGAGTAGGGCATTAAAAAGCGTGTTTACGCCACTGATAATACTAAACTGATGGTTTTTAAGCTCTTTGACAAAGCCTGGCATATCTCTGGGGTTTGTAATCAGGATATTATGTACGCCCATACGCATCATACCGAGGCAGTTAAAGGTAAGCGCAAAAATATGATACAAAGGCAATGCAGAAATAACTTTATGGCCTGCGCCATCTTTATCTACAAGGAAAGAACTCCAAGCTACGAGTTGCTCCATATTTGCAATCAGGTTGCGGTGAGTCAATACTGCTCCTTTGGCTACGCCCGTAGTGCCACCTGTGTATTGCAAAAATGCGATATCATCTCTTTGCAAAGTTGTCTTTTTTAGTGGTAAGTCTTTACCTGCTGAAAAAGCATCTTTAAGTTTGGTTGCATTAGGAATATTAAACTTAGGCACCATATTTTTGACATACTTGACAACAAAATTGGTTACAAAACCTTTAAAACCGCCAAGCATATCTCCGATTTCGCTCACAATAACGTGCTCAATATCTGTTTTACCGATAATTTGCTCGAGCTTAGAAGCAAAATTACTCAAAATAACAACTGCCTTTACCCCCGCATCAGTAAACTGATGTTGCATCTCATGCGGTGTATAAAGAGGGTTGGTATTCACGACTACGCCTCCTGCTCTCATAATTCCGAAAACGGCAATTGGATATTGCATAAGATTAGGCATTTGGACAGCCACTCTATCGCCTTTTTCGATACCAATAGATTGTAAGTAAGCAGCAAAATCTCGTGAATAATTATCCACTTGTTCGAAAGTCAGTGTTACGCCCATATTTTCATAAGCGACGCGCTGCTTATAACTTTGAATACTTTGCTCAAAGAGGTCTAACAAAGAGTCGTACTTATCAGGATTAATTTCGTGAGGTACGCCTTTAGGGTAAGTCTTTGTCCAAAAGAAGGATTCCATATTATATTGGGTTTTATATGTGCTTGAATTGCTTTAGTCTAAAAAATCATGGGCAATATAAGAATAATTACTGTGTAATGCAATAAATACAAAATAAAAAATCCCAAAAGCAAAATTTTACCTTACTTTTGGGATATTGTAATAGATAGGGGGCGCGACAAATTTGCCGAATTAGCCCAGAAATAACATTTCTTAAAGAAATGTTATTTCTGAAACTATCTAAGCCGATTTACCAACTTGACGTACACCCAATAGATATGCAATCAAAGAAGTTTAATTATCGCATGATTCGCTTGAGAATTTCACGAATAATTACACCAACAATAATTTTTTTCCAATCAATGCGCTTGAAGATAAGCCAAATAAATTTAAGCATAAATTTGAAATTTAGAAATGAGAAAAATGTAAGAAAAATATAAATTTTGCGTTTTGCGACGGGTGCATTTCAAAACTACGCGGTTTGTGTTTGGTTTGGACACCAAACACGGCGAGCGTAGTTGTTTTAATACAGTAGCTTATGCTACTGCGTAAATATGAATTGCACCCTTTGCGACCTTATAGCAAAAACGATATAAAATACGATAGTTTAGTTATAAAATAAAACGCTTATGCAAATTGTTTAGTTGCAATAAACAAAATATTTGCCTAAAACTTTGATAAATATCATACTGCTTACTATACATTCGCTAGCCAGAAATAACATATCTCAAAGAAATATTATTTCTAAGCCCATTTTTCCATAGCTTGGGGTTTGCAAACCCCAAGCTATGGAAAAATGTATAATAGTATGAATAAATATCATCAAAGGGTGTACAACAACTTTGCTAAATGTAGGCTGTACGACAACGAAACGATCTAAGCCGATTGACCAAACTTGACGTACAGCCTCCTGAAATCTATAAGATTTTGTGCAAACTTATAGGTTTATTTCATTGTACGTAAGTTTGGTAGTCTTAAAGATGTAATGCTCAAAGTCTTTCAAAACTAACAGTTCTCAAAGAACTGTTAGTTCTAAGCATTACTTGTTATACACTACCGTAAGTTTTACTTTTAGATTAGAATACCTATGCTTTTTATCCGAAAAGTTTCTATTTCATTGCCTAAGTTATTGCTTTGGCTTTTTGCTCTTTTGGTAGCTTTATTATTTTTGCTTGTTATTTTTATTCGTTTGCTCTCACCGGGTTTTTATCATTCGGTTATGAGCCGTTCAGATTTAGAGGATTGGGGCGAGAATGTGTATGTTCACCCAGATTTTCCGTCATCTTATCATGATTTTGTACGTTCGGAGCTTGAGGAGGCACGTGCGCGTGTGGTTGCTCTTTTTGGCAGTATGGAGTCTTCTCCTGTGCTTATTATAGCACATGACGATGCTACGATGCGCAAATACGGTCGTGGTGGTACGAAGAGCGGTCTCACTCATTTTTCACCTATCGGGACTTACATTGTGGTGGGCGAAGATGGTGCAAATGTCGATGTTATAGCCCATGAGTTATGTCATGCAGAGTTGGCTGCTCGTTTGGGTTGGTGGCTTCGCTATCGCAAACTTCCCACTTGGTTTGACGAGGGTCTTGCCATGCAACTCGACGGTCGGTTTCCGTCTTGGAAGCATGAGTGGGGATTTTATACCTTAGAGGGCAGGCTTGAGCCTCCTCGTGATTATCTAAAAGAAAACCATATATTTTTTTCAGGCGATGTCAATTTACACTATATTATTGCGCGCAAGTGGGTAGATGATTGGTTTAAAGTTGTGGGTCAGGCGGGTTTGCTTTTGTTTATTGAAAAGCTAAAAACGCATTCTTTTGAAGTGGCTTATGAAGAGGTTTTAAAAGAAGCACAAGACTAACTGTAGCTCATTGCGATTGTGCGTGGGGTGGGGATAGATTTTATCATTTTCTATACCACTCACTATAGATTTTTCCATAGCGTGGGATTTGCAACCCCCATGCTATAAAAAAATGGGCTTAGAAATAACATTTTTCAAAGAAATGTTATTTCCGGCTAGCGAATGTACAGTAGTATGAAAGGCGATAAACAAAGAAGCTGTTGCTTTGTAGTACAAGTTTTCGAAACTTGAGGCATGGCTTATGGTTTGCTTTTATCAAAAATGTATATATTTGAAACCAAATCGAGAATAAATTACTCAGTACTTATACGGCAATATTATGGAATTGAGCTTTGCAGAGGAGAATTATTTAAAAACAATTTATCATTTAAGCCTACAAGAAGGCTCGCCCGTAGCTACAAACTCTATTGCAGCGGCTATGCAAACCAAACCCGCTTCGGTCAGCGATATGCTCAAAAGGCTGGCGCGCAAGCAGGTTATAAATTACGTCAAATATTATGGTGTAAGCCTCACGGAGAGTGGGCAGCATACTGCGCTCTGGTTGATTCGTAAGCACCGTCTTTGGGAAGTTTTTCTTGTAGAAAAGCTCAAGTTTAGCTGGGACCAGGTGCATGAAGTAGCCGAGCAACTCGAGCATATTCGCTCGGGTTTGCTTATAGAGCGTTTAGATGAGTTTTTGGGCTATCCAAAATATGACCCTCATGGCGATCCTATTCCAAATAAAGATGGAAAAATTGACAACCGCCCTAAGCAACCGCTCAGCGAACTCGAGGCTAAAGCAGTCTGCCAAGTTGCCGGCGTACGAGATACAAGCCCGCTTTTTTTGCAATACTTAGATAAAGTAGGTATTTATATTGGTGCAAAAATTTATATCAAAGATAAAGTAAGCTATGACCTTTCCTTAGAAATTTGTATTGATAAAACCAAAGAGCGTTTTATATCGCATAATGTAGCTGATAATTTATTGGTTTTGGTTGATGAATAAGTAGATTACTTTTATATTTGCATATCAATCGGCTTTTAATTGTTATGATTAACTCGGGTGTACGACAACTTTGCTAAATATGCCCAGAAATAACATTTCTTCAAGAAATGTTATTTCTATAACTTGCTAATTGTCAAGAACTAACAGTTTTCGAAAAACTGTTAGTTCTCAAATTATCTAAGTTGATTGACCAACTTGACGTACACCCATTAACTCTGTTTTGCGTTGAATTACACTTTTTTTGCTTGTTTTATTGTACATTATCCTTTTTTTTGCTTAATTGCATAGGCGAATCCATTTTTATCTCATTGTTTACTTACTAAACTATTTTGCATTAAGATTTGTACCACCTCTTTCAAAATATAGGTCAGCATATAGGTATTTTTTTTATCGTATTTTTATCTTTGTGTCTTTGTACAGTTTCACCCACTGTATGGGCGCAGCAGAGGCAAGATATTACGTTCGATAAGCTCAACATCGACGACGGCATGTCTCAGAATACGCCCACTGTGCTTTTTCAAGACAGTAGAAAATTTTTTTGGATAGGTACGCAAGATGGACTTAACCTCTACGATGGCGTTACATTTACTCATTTCAAAAAACAACCTTATAATGCCAATTCTATTTCAGATAATCTTATTCTATGTTTATTTGAAGACCATAGAGGTTTGCTTTGGATAGGTACAGAAGGCGGGTTGAATAGCTATGATCGCATCGAGAATCGTTTTATGCGTTATGTGTATGAAGCGGGCAAGCCAGGTAGTATTAGTAGCAATGTCATTCACGATATTTATCAAGATAGCGAGCGCAGGCTTTGGATAGCTACTGACAATGGGCTTAATCTTTTAGATAACAATAACGGAGTATTTAGCCACTTTAGCCAAGATACGCCCGCAGGCAATAATATTTTCAAAATTGTAGAATCCCCAAAAGGTGAATTGCTGTTAGCAACCAACGACGGTATTATCGAGTTTGATAGAAGTAATCAAAGTTTTATTCATAAGGCATTTAGCAAAAGAAAAATCAGAGCTATTGTTTTTGATAAAAAAGGAAATATGTGGGCTGCCGGTCCTGATGGTTTTTTTAAGCGTAATACACAAGGTATTTATACGATTGTCAATCAATATAGAGCAATAAATGACTTGCTTATCGACAAAAATGGCATCATCTGGATAGCCACAGTAGGGCAGGGCGTGCAGCTTTATAACCCAGAGAAAGATAGAAATGCCTTGCAAACCTATCGCAATAGCCCCTCAGACCCTTACAGCCTTTCGGGTAATGACGTTATCGAACTTTTTGAGGACGATGCTGGAATCATTTGGATAGGTACAAATGGCTATGGTATCAATAAATACGACCCCAAGAAAATTAAGTTTAACGTATATAATCAAGCCAAAAATAAATTTGCAGACCCCGTTATTCGCTCTGTATATCAAGATCATTTTGGCATACTATGGGTAGGTACAATGGAAGGCATTTCCCGTATGAATCGCCAAACAGGCGAAGTATATAACCACCTAAGCAATATAGCCTCTTCTTGCTTCCTCGAGGATACAACCGCAAAGCAGATATGGATGGGCACAAGAAATAGCGGTCTGTACTTGCTAAGCAATAAAAACCCTAATGCACCAATAGAAATTCTTACCTCTTACCGTGCAAATACTAACGATATCAATAGCCTACAAAGCGATCATGTTCGAATTATTTTTAAAAGCAAAAATGGTACGCTTTGGATCGGTACGGACAAAGGCGGCCTTGCCCAATTCAGACCTGAAACTAATGATTTTAAATCCTATACATACGACCCTAATAATCCTGAAAGTTTATCTAATAACAGAATTAGGGGGATATACGAAGATAATGAGGGCATACTTTGGATTAGTACCTATGGCGGGGGGCTTAATCGTTTTGACCCCAAAACAGAAACCTTTAAAGCCTACAAAAATGATGTCAATAATCCCAAAAGTATAAGCACTGATAGGGTATATCCTGTGTATCAAAGCGACCCTCAAAGCATTTGGGTGCTTACCTACGGCGGGGGCATCAATAAGTTTAACCCCCAAAATGAAGAGTTTGTGCACTATACCGAAGAGGACGGTTTGCCCAATAATGTAGTTTATGATGTATTAGCTGATGACTCTGGGCATCTTTGGCTCAGCACTAATCGTGGACTCTCACGGTTTAATATCAAAGAAAAAACTTTTCAAAACTATACAATAGATGACGGCTTGCAAAGCAATGAGTTTAATGCCGGCGCTGCTTTTCGCAATACCGAAGGCGAGCTTTTCTTTGGGGGGATCAATGGTTTGAATTATTTTTTTCCTGATAGCATTCGTACAAATCCGTATAAAGCCCCTATCGTTTTCACGAATTTCTACCTCTTTAATCGCAAAGTAGAAATTGGAGACAGCACTGGTGTGCTCCAACGCCATATCAATGAATCACGCATACTTTCGCTTAGCCACAAACAAAATTCTATTTCTATTGAATTTGCAGCACTGCATTACAGTTCGCCGGAGCACAACAAATACGCCTACATGCTCGAAGGCTTCGAAACAGAATGGAACTATCTCAATAGAGGCTTTGCGAAATACACAAACTTAGACCCAGGTACTTATACCTTCAAAGCTAAAGGTACTAACTCCGACGGGCGATGGAACGAAACGCCTATTATTATAGAAATTACGATTACCCCGCCTTTTTATAAAGAACCTTGGTTTGTACTTACTGTTGTGGTTTCTGTCATTGCTTTGTTTTTGCTCTTTTATTGGCTACGCGTCCTGAGCGTCGAACGAGACAAACGCCTACTCGAAGCTAAGGTACAAGAAAGAACTATTGAGCTTCGCAAAGAAAAAGAAAAAGTTGAAGAGAAAGGGCAACTTTTAGCACTAAGCAACAAAAAAGTTATGGATAGCATCAGATATGCACAGCGCATTCAAGATGCAATTATACCCGAAGCAAGCGAAATCAAAGAAGCTATAGGCGAAAACTTTGTATATTATAACCCTCGTGATATCGTATCTGGTGATTTTTATTGGTGTACGACAAGAGATAATAATGCTTACTTAGCCGTAGTTGATTGCACCGGGCATGGCGTACCAGGCGCATTCATGTCTGTAATTGCCTTTGCGCTTCTCGAGCAAATGATCAATGTTAGAAGGCTCAATGACCCTGCCCGCATTCTCGAGTATATGAACAAAGAAATTATACAATGGCTACACCAACAAGAAGATACAGAACGTGCGTACAAAAGCCGTGATGGCATGGATATGAGCCTATTGCATATAGATTTTAGCAAAGGACAAATGCGTTATGCTGGAGCTAAAAACTCGCTTTTTGTCGTTTCTGATAATCAAATAGAAGAGATCAAAGGAGATAAGTTTTCTATTGGTGGGCGTTTGTTGCACGATAAGAAAAAAATCTTTACCAATAAACCTATCAAAGCCCAAAAAGGCGATATGCTTTATATGACCACTGATGGCTTCCTCGACCAGTTTGGCGGAAGCGAGGGTCGTAAGTTTACAAGAAAGCGTTTTAAAGAAAAATTACTCAAAATTAAAGAATTAAACCTCGAGGAGCAACACAAAAATCTTAAAGAAACTTTTATCCATTGGAAAGGACAGCAACGGCAAATTGATGATGTATTGGTAGTAGGTATCAAAATATAAAAGACTAAATACTACAATTGACTCATTTTTTTAGCTTTTTTGCAAACCTTGCTATGAAAAAATGCCTTAGAAATAAAATTTCTTGGCTTCTAAAATAATAACAAGCTAAGTACTATTCGCATTCTATACAATCAAAGACAAAACAACAAAGAAATGACGCAAATACTTTATGATGCAATTCCTTCGATAGACCTAAATGACTTCCGAGCGGGCGGTGCTCAACGTGAGCAATTTGTCAAAGACTTGGGTAACGCTTGGGAAAATATCGGTTTTGTAGCCGTACGCAATCACGGTCTTACACAAGCATTGCAAGATAAACTCTACAATAGTATTCAGCAGTTTTTTAGCCTCTCGGAAGCGCAAAAACTTCAATACGAGGATACAGCCATTGCTGGTCAACGAGGTTATATTGCACGCCTTCGTGAGAAGGCTAAGGACTCTAAAACGCCAGATCTAAAAGAGTTTTATCACGTAGGGCAACCTTTCACTGCCGAGCAAGCAGCGCAAGATAAAGCATTGCAAGAATATCCTGAAAATATTTTTCCCAAAGAAGTTCCTGATTTTGAAACCGCTACACTCAAGGCTTACCAAATTTTGGAAGCTGCTGGTAGGGAACTTTTGCAAGCCGCAGCGATTCATCTCAATTTAGATGCCCACTATTTTGATGATAAAATTCATAACGGCAATAGCATTTTGCGCGCTATTCATTACTTTCCCATAGAAAACCCCGATGCTATTGCACCAGATGCTGTACGTGCAGCAGCTCATGGAGATATTAACCTAATAACCCTACTTATGGGGGCAAGTGCTGACGGGCTCGAAGTCCTACGCAGAGATAATAAATGGATTCCGATTACAGCACTGCCGGAGCAAATTGTAGTCAATGTAGGTGATATGCTCGAGAGGCATACCAACAACAAACTAAAATCTACGATTCATAGGGTAGTCAATCCACCGAAACATCTCATGCATACCTCAAGATACTCTATTCCATTTTTTATGCACCCACGCTCTGAAATGGATTTGTCTTGTTTGCCTAATTGCATTGATGAGCAAAATCCTAAGCAATACGAAGACATAACAGCAGGTGAGTTTTTGCAACAAAGACTTCAAGAAATTGGTCTGGTAAAAAAGTAATATTGATGTAAAAAGCACTTTGATAAAACCTTTTTACCCTATTGAAGTGTTTAGTAAATGTAATTTTATACGACCTGAGCACTAACTGCTTTTTTTGGGTGTACGTCAAGTTGGTCAATCAACTTAGATAATTTGAGAACTAACAGTTTTTAGAAAACTGTTAGTTCTTGATAATTAGCAAAGTTGTCGTACACCCCTTTTTTTGAGCTGTTAGTGCTTGATTGTTAAAAAAGAATCTATTTTTATTATCAAATAACGCAAGTAATTTATGTCAGTACATACCCCTTCGAAGACTTCCGAGAAGCCGTTAGTGCATATATATGTAGAATCAAATCCAAATCCGGAGGCGATGAAATTTGTTTGCAATTTTATGCTTATTCGGGAAGATCCTGTATTTGATTACCCCAATGTAGCTAGTGCGCAAAACTCGCCTTTAGCTACTGCTCTTTTCGAAAATTTTGATTTTGTATCAAGAGTTTTTATGAGTAAGAATTTTATTACGATTACAAAAACACCTGAACAAGATTGGATAGAACTTATATCGCCCTTGCGTCAATTCTTGACCCAGTATTTTGAGGATCAAAAACCTATTTTTTCTGATAAAATTGTAGCAGAGCTTGAGGATAAAGCAGAGGCTGCTGTCAGAGATACACCAGAAGTTACACGCATTAAGCAAATTCTCGATGAGTATATCCGCCCTGCTGTAGATATGGACGGCGGTGCTATTAGTTTTCATAGCTTTGATAAAGCAAGTGGAAAATTAGAAGTCATTTTGCAAGGCTCTTGTAGTGGCTGCCCTTCTTCTACAATAACACTCAAAGCGGGTATTCAGAATTTGTTTCAAAATATGATGCCGCAAGTTAAAGAAGTAGTGGCCCATAATCAATAATTGAAATTGTATCTTGTGGTAGCATGAGCATATTGGGACAAACGACTGTACGGCAACTTTGCTAAAAGGCGTAGTGATATGGTTGTTTTTCATCATTTGCTTATAAGTTAAAACAAAAAAAAGCCTCAATTTTGAATAATCGAGGCTTTTTTTGCTTATTTTTTTGTTTTTCAACAAGAAAGTCGTCGTTTTTTTTCGTTTTTATATATAAATTCGTTTCTTTGTTAGTAGTAAGCCTTCTACCGAGCAATTTTATATTTTTGTACTTTTTGCGTACAGATAAAAAAGGGTAGGGTAGAAATTTTTTTAGCAATTTATTTTTTACTTCAATTTTTTGAGCCATGGGTCTCTACAATGCCAAGCCTTTTCAAGACCGCTTAGACCGCGAGTTAAAGTCCAATACCTGCCCTTTGACAGGAAAAGTAATGAAACCTTGCGATGATACTTATAAATCAGGATTTAGCAGTTTTCATTATATTTGTGATGCGATACACCCCCAAGTCAAAATTGGGATTAGTGGTACACTACTTTTTGACAATCTTTACCAACAAATAAAGAACAATGTTAATGTCAAAAAATCCTTAATTACGGGCATTCAAGCCTGCAAACAAGAAGAGTTTTTGATAACTACACAGCTTATCCGAGATTTAATGGAAGCTAAAAGCTAAAAAGTAGTATTTGCACATACTGCTAGACATTTAGCATTCAGAACTAACAGTTTTTCGAAAACTGTTAGTTCTTGGTACTTAGTCAATTATAGAAATGACATTTCTTAAAGAAATGTCGTTTCTGGGCTAATTTAGCAAAGTTTTCGTACACCCAAGCATTAAAGTCCTTTACTTAGATTAAATATCTAAATAAAGGACTTTTTCGTATCGAATTACCATTACTAAATGACAACAAACACTTTTCAAGACAAACTATTCAAGTTAGTCAATCAAAGCATCTAATTCCATCAAGTAGCTATAGACCTCTTGGAAAGCAGCAGGTGGTACAAAATCAGCATCAGCCATATAGAATACTTGCTTACGCACCTGTTCTCCACTTTCGTTTTGAAACTGTACATAAATCAAATAACGATTTTCGCCTTCGCCATTATTTTCTGGCATATCAAGAAAACCGCTTTCCTGAAATTTTGCTTTCAAAGTTGCGAAGTGTGCTTCTGTGAGTGGAGCTTCCTCGCTTGTGGCAGTAGCTGTAGCGGGGTCATAAGTTCCCCTTGCTATACGTGAGTTAGCTATTGAGTAAGAATAATCTGGGGTGAGCATGCGCACAGTTACATCTGTTTGTGCGGCAAGGTCGCCGATAAAATAAAAAGCTAATAGGCATATTACTGCCAAGAATTTAGACATATAGTTCTGCATAAGAATAAAAATTTTGAAAATGAATATTTGTTTTGTAAAAGGGAATAACTAAGCAAGCTTTGATATTCCCTTTTTTATAAATAGCAACTATCGTACAATACTGATTTTGTGCTGCGTACTACCCTTATCTGTATCGATTTTGAGTATATACAAACCACCAGCCAGATTTGAAAGCGAAATGCTTTCAGTTCCGCTATTGCTAGCTGCAATATCCTTACGGTACACGATCTGTCCGTTTACATTAAATACTGTAAACTTCAATTCTTGTGTATTAAGCCCGTTCCAACGCACATTGAAGTTACCTTCATTCGGGTTAGGGAATACAGTAAAGGCGTTTTCAACAGCTTGCTCTTCGCCAAGTACAATAGAAGGACGCACTGTAACAACGTTAGAGAGTTCGCCATATTCTAATGTGCCATTAGGACGTTTGAAAACAGGACGTACAGCAAAGTTGTACGTAATACCATTGAGCAAACCAGTTACTCTGAATTGGTTATCCGCAGTCTCGCCCACTTTGGTAGAAAGATAGCGCACATCAAAGCCAAAGATTTCGAAATATTCTACGTTATCACCTTCCTCAGGTGCGTTCCAGAATAAAGCAGCTTCTGCACTTCCAGTAGAAGGATCTACACTAAGGTTTACTCGGTAAGGCACTCGTCCACCGCCTACATCTTCGGGGCATACAAGCGTTACACTTTGTACAGTAACACATTCGTTTGTCGTTACTTCTACAGTATATACACCCTGCTCAGCAGCGCGCAATATTGGCGAAGTAGAAAGTGGAATGCTTCCTGTAGGCTCATAGTACCAAACATATCCTGTTGGTGTACCCTCTGCAAGGTTCAACGCACGCGCATCTAAGGTTACACTATCACCACAAGTAAATACTTCTGCGGGCAGATTTTCCATAATCGGATTAGGGAAGTAACGCACTGTAATATTTTCAGTGTCGTCGCAGGTGGTTTCTGTGTTCGTAATCTGTACGGTATAGGTTACGGTTATCGGCACGTCGTCAGCAGGATTGAATACAGCAAGCGTACTTTCTGTTGCACCATCAATAGCTACACCATCAGCAAACCATTGGAAAGCAGGATTATCACCTCCATTTGTTATATTCTCTGCTGCGTTCAAGATAACCTCTCCATCTACATTACAAAGCGTAATAGAAGGCGCGTCAAAGTTAGCTTTAGGACGGTCGAAGACAGTAATGAGTATTTCGTCATCATTTTCACAAACTTCGCCTTCAAATACAGTCAGGCGTACTTTGTACTCACCTGGCGCTAAGCCCGTAAAACTCTCAAGCGAATCGTTAGAAACACGAACGATAGTTTCAGAATCAATGCCAGTGCCGTCGAAGAAATCCCAACGATAAGTCGTATAAATAGCGGTAGCTTGTAAAGCTACGGTTTCTCCTAAACAAATTTCAATATCGCCACCTAAGTCCACAGGTACTTCTATACCATAAGTTTCTAACTCTAAGGTATCAGACTGTACACAACCAGTAGCATTAGAGGCTGTAAATATCAGAAACTGCTGCTCGGGCTGTGTGCCATCAAAATCCGTAGAAAATTGTGGGTTATAAGTATAACTTGTCCCTGCACCAGGTCCTGACCCCTCAATGAATGTACCTGTGGCGGTAACAACTGTCCACTCCATATTTTCATAAGGGAAGTTCACTGAAAACGTTTCCTCTACGGTCGTACAGACTAAGCGGTCCTCGCCAATAAAAGGTGCTGGCACAAGTATCAAAGTAGAGCTATCTACCAGAATTAAATCAGTTGCTGTGGGGTCGCAAATACTTGTTCTAAAGATTTGAATAATGAGCGTATCACCAGTAACAGGATCAACAGCATCATAATCAGGATCTAAGGTAAAACCAAAAGAACCAGAACCTGTAATCGTAAAATCAGTAGGGATACCTGTAATATCTACAATATCGTTATCTACAGCAGAACCTGAAATATCCAAGATATAAGAAGCCACAGTAGTCTCATCTTCAACATTACGCGTAGCTTCGTATTCTATTACATCGCAACCGTCCCAAGAGGTAAGTGGAAGGTCAATAATAAGCTCATCACTTACGATTTTTTCTATAAAAACATAAGAATCAAGTGCTGTATCTACAATATCAGAAATTTGCAGTTTAATAGTATAAGTTTGACAAGGAACTACTGCTGCTACTGCCACTAAGTTTCTTGTAAGTCCGTTCATTGATATTTGCTGTCCAGCTGGACTTATTGGAAAGGGAGTAGGACCGAATGCAGGCGTATTAGCAAATAGTGCTACGTTTTGGTTGTGATAATAAAACTCGGGGTTAGTAGCTGGTCCCCCAAGTGGGCCAGCCTGTCCCCAGTTAATACTATTGATACTTACGGGAGCGGCTGCTGTACCTGGTACAACTGCAAGGTTAAGATCTACATAATCACCTGGTATAGCCGCACCGCCAGGAAAGGCAGGACTACCTGGGTTAGGATTGGTTCCTGATATAAAGAAACCAAAAGCATCATTAAATGTCGAATTTACAAAAGTAGGATATTCTGTCGAGCCAAAGGTAAATGGAAATTTAATCGTATCACCTTCAGGTATGATATCAATTTCAATATAACACAAATCGCGTACTGCGCCAGTAACACCAGGAAGGGCAGAAAGAAGAGGCGATGCAAAAGCTGCTCCTGTTGTAGTACCAGAAATGTATCCACCAGGAGGCGAGGCTAGCCCCGTTCCACCATTTGCTGGACCCGAACCCATAAAAATTCCAGTGCTTCCTAAGTTAATCGCAGCGAGTTCATTCTCGGGTAGTGCAACATCAAAACCACCATAAGAATTATTGTTCGATGGTGTGATAATTCGCACATCACTAACTATTACCCCTGCGCCCTGCAAGCGTGCGGCGATCTGAGCCGGTGTAAGGTTTGGTTCAATCGTGAACTGTGCAAATGCTGCTGCGCTCGTCAACCATATTGCTATAAAAGCGGTGAGAGCGAAAGCATTTTTTAAACAAGAGTTTATTTTTCTCATATCCATATCAAATTTAAGGAAAAGTTGTATTTAGTAATTCTCAGCAAATTTACAATTTTTTATTTAAAACAAAGTTTTTTGAGTGCGTAAATTAAAGTAATTTTTTCATAAGCTCAAACTTTATGATATAAAAATTTTATGCAAAGCCTTATCCAACCATAATATGCGCATTAGGATAGCGATAAGAGTTTGTAATAACAGTATTACTCAATGCCAATGCAAGGGTAAGCGTACCGACCCTACCCAAATACATAGATGTAATAATAATACACTTCCCCCAAAAAGATAGGGTAGCCGTGTAGTTCATACTCAAACCCACAGTAGCAAATGCAGAGACCTGTTCAAAAACAACTTTTAATATAAAGTTGCTACTTGCATCAGGGTTATTCGGGTCAAAAGCAGGTGGAGTTTCTACTAAAAGTAATAGAAATATGGCTACAATATTATAAGCCACTGCAAACATAAAAATAGAATAAGCTTTACGTACTAAATCGTCAGAAATCGTACGATTGCGAATCACAATACGCTCCTGGCGACGAATATTTGCCATTGAAGCTACAAAAACCAATACAAAAGTAGTAATTTTGATGCCGCCCCCCGTCGAACCAGAGGCAGCGCCGATAAACATCAATATCAAAAACATAAATATTGTTGGTGGACTTAAGGAAGCAATATCCATTGTATTGAAACCCGCAGTGCGAGTAGTTACAGATTGAAATAAGGAGGTAATAAAAGCCTCCACGATATTTCTATCCGTCATCTGGTCATACTCTAAAAACATAACACCAATCGTACCGAGTAGAATCAAGCTACCTGTGCCGTAAAGCACCATAATCGTTCCTACTGAAAGATGCCGCCAAGGACGACGCATACGCTCCCTAATATTCTTCCAAGAGAAAACCTCCTCTATAGTAGTAAAGCCCAAACTGCCCATTATAATAATGATAATAACTACAAAATGTAGGCTATACATTCTATTAGTTTTAAAATCAGCATCGCCTAATCCGCCCGAAAATAAACTAAAACCACCATTACAAAAAGCAGATACAGAATGAAATATAGAGAAAAATATTTTATCACCTAAGGACGCAAATTGTTGATTTTGTTCCCATAAATCCTCTTCCCAAGTAAGAAAAATAGCTATAGCGCCGAGCAGTTCTAAAAAAAGTGTAAGAAAAACTACACGGCGAAGTAAACGAGAAGCTGAATCTAAAGAATCGCTACTCAAATAATCTTGAATAATAGACTGCTGCTTTAAACCTACACCACTTGTTAAAAAAGAAGCAAAGAAGGTAGCAAAAGAAACCATACCAATTCCGCCGAGCTGAATCAATACTAAAATAACAATATGCCCCTTCATTGTAAAATCCTGCCCAGTATCTAAAACAATAAGACCCGTTACACAAGAAGCACTTGTTGAAGTAAAAAGGGCATCAATCATACTAATTCCGCCCTCGATTGTGGTCATGGCTGGAAGCATCAAAAGCCCCATACCAACGAAAATAAGCATTACAAAGCTAAGTAAGAAAGTAGTCGCAGGCTTAAAATTAATGTCAGAAATTTTTGCAGATATGCGTGCAAAATCAAATCCGATAAGCACAAGCATATAAAGCGACAAAAAATGCTGATAAACTAAGGACGGATTTGTGAAATTATAGAAATCAATAACATACAAAATAGCTTTGAAGCCAAAAAAGTAGTTTATTGCACCGTGCAAAAGTACTGCCGTTAGGAGTAACCCCTCTACATAGCTATCTTTTATAAATTGCTTAACAGAGCTACTGTAAATAACCCTAAAAAAATAGAGTACGGCAAAAAGCAAAAATTGAACATCTAAAAACCGAAATACAAAATCAGCCTGCTCATCGCTAAGAATAAAACCATAGCGATAAATAAGCACTCCAATAGCCACTATTGCATTGAGCAATGCCAAGCGTTTATCTATTAGCAGTACGCGCTCACGGCTATCATAAATGTAAGTTCGAAGACGCTCTGTATATTTTTCCATAGGTTTCGACATGGACTTAGCCACAACAAGGCTTTACATATAGAGTAAAAAGATAGGTAAGATTTTAACTCATAAAATCACGAACCTGCTCATAGACTATGTCAGGTTGCTCGGCATGAATCCAATGCCCAGCCTCTGATACAGTCTCTATGCGCACATCAGAAAATATTGAACGAATATCTGCATGGTCTTTTTCTTGTATGTATTTTGATTTTGCACCCGCTAAAAATAAAGTAGGCTTATCAAAACTTCTACTATCAGAAATAGCCACTCCAATATCCTCTATCTGCTCGCAGAGTAAGGGTAAGTTCATACGCCAAGAAAACCCATTATCACTGCCCTCGCGATTGAGATTTTTAAGCAAAAACTGACGTACACCAAACTCTGGAATCGATGTCGCTAAGGCTTTATCTGCCTGCCCCCTGCTTTTAATATCATCAATATTCAAATCTAAAAGTGCACGGATAATACTGCCATGCGTCTCCTCAGTAGGATAGGCACGCACCCCCATGTCTATAACAATAAGCCGTGAGAGCTTCTCGGAGTGCTCAAGGGCAAATTGCATGGCGGTTTTGCCACCCATAGAATGCCCTAATATTACAGGGTCTTTGATGTCATGTTGCTCAATAAAAGTCAACAAATCAGCTGACATAGCTTCATAACTATGAGGCGAGCCATGAGGTGAACGCCCATGATTGCGCTGGTCTATCAAATAAACTTCAAAATCTTCTGCCCAGCGTTTTGCTAAGGTCATCCAGTTATCTAAAGAACCAAATAAACCATGTAAGACAAGCAATGGACTACCAGCACCGAGTTTTTTATAGTTGAGTTCAAGGGTTTGCATAAATTATGCTACTTTTTTTAGAATAAAAAATCAGACACGTTTTATTTTAGAGGGGGCGAGTATGCAAATAACTATCAACTTTAGGCTTAAGCACTAACAGTTCTGACAGAACTGTTAGTGCTTAAAATCTTCGCACCTATTTATAAAATTCGTACATTTTATACTTCCACAAGATAGTTACAGAATCTTTTATTTTTTGTTTACTCCCTTACTGCTGGAGCGTAAAAAAGGATTCTACAAAAGCAATTTTATCAAAAACTTGCAAATCTTCTACTTTTTCACCGACACCGATATACTTTACAGGAATCTGAAATTGGTCTGAAATCCCGATAACTACGCCTCCTTTGGCTGTGCCATCGAGCTTTGTAATAGCAAGGGAGTTGATTTCCGTAGCTTTAGTAAATTCCTGTGCTTGGATAAAGGCATTCTGTCCTGTGCTTCCATCGAGGACAAGCATAATTTCATGAGGTGCATCAGGCACGTGCTTTTGTATTACTTTTTTAATTTTTGTAAGCTCGTTCATCAAATTAACCTTAGTGTGCAAGCGACCTGCCGTATCAATAATCACAACATCGGCCTGCTCACGTATCGCATATTCAACCGTATCAAAAGCCACAGTTGCGGGGTGTACGTTCATTCCCTTAGAAATAACAGGTACATCTACACGCTTACCCCACTGGATAAGTTGCTCCACAGCCGCTGCACGAAAAGTATCAGCCGCACCAAGCACTACTTTTTTGCCTAATGCCTTATATTGCGCTGATAGCTTACCGATAGTAGTCGTTTTGCCTACACCATTTACACCTACCACCATTAAAATATAAGGCGGTTTAATGTCGGTAGGAAGCTCATAACCAAGCACTACATCTCCTTCATTTTCGGAAAGCAATGCCGCTATCTCCTCTCGTAAAATTGTATCCAATTCAGATGTAGAGGTATATTTATCCTTTGCTACACGCGCTTCAATACGCTCGATGATCTTGACAGTCGTATTTACCCCCACATCTGAAGCAATAAGAATCTCTTCCAAATCATCGAGTACAGACTCATCGACACGTGATTTGCCTACTAAGGCTTTACTTACCTTATCAAAAAAGTTTGTTTTAGATTTCTCTAAACCCTTATCCAGAGACTCTTTTTTGTCTTTATTAAAGATTTTTTTAAAAATACTCATTGCTTAACTTCGAGAATATATAATGGAAATTTCAGACCCAATACTTTTATAATCAATACCATAGACCTTATTGCAACATCAAGAAAAATCAACGCTAACCTATAATTAGTACGAAAATCCTGAAATATAATAATATCTACCGTGTTTATACAAATTACGATAAAAAAACTTGGATAAAAAAATTTTTTGATTAAAGATTATCTCGTTTAACCCTTAGTCATCACATTTCTCACAAGAAGTGTGATGACTAAGCCTTTTTTTAACGTGGGGGTTAATTTTTTAGATATAACATTTCTGTCAGAAATGTTATATCTAAAATTTTCCATAGCTTAGAACTTACAAAGCCTACACTAT
>JAFIER010000125.1 GCA_020832465.1 Bernardetiaceae bacterium | reverse complement strand
ATCAGCGCAAGCCCAGACGTGGGAGCAGATGTATCAACAAGCCGACTCCCTCATGCAGGCACAAGCGTTTGCTGAGTCCATACCCATTTACAAGCAAGCCCTGCCCTTAGCCGAAGCGGAGTTTGGAAGAAACTCCGAGCCGTATCTGCAAACCCGCAATGGCTTGGGGCGCAGTATGACGTTTGTAGCAGAAAAAGACAGCACAGAAGCCTTTTTGTTGGAAAATGTGGAATTATGCAAAGTTTTTGGAGAAAAGACGGCTGTCAATGCTACCGCTTTACACAATTCAGGTACATTTTATCACCCATCTCTCAAAGGCAACCAACCAACAAAATCAGAAAACTACTTCCAACAAGCCCTCACCTTGCGCAAAGAAATTTTAGGCGAAACGCACCCCGACAATGCACGTTCGCTCAATAACTTAGCGACTGTGTATCATAATATGGGCAACTACGCCCAAGTCGATCCACTATACCGTGAAGCTCTGAAAATCTACAAAGAAACCTTGGGCGAAAAGCACCCTGACTATACACTTTCGCTCAATAACTTAGCGATTTTGTATATGAATATGGGCAACTATGCCCAAGCCGAGACGCTACACAGAGAAAGCCTGCAAGTTCGCAAAGAAGCCTTGGGCGAAAAGCACCCTGACTATACACTTTCGCTCAATAACTTAGCGTCTTTGTATAGAATTATGGGCAACTACGTCCAAGCCGAACATCTCTTTAAGGAAAGCCTGCAAATCTATAAAGAAACGGTAGGCGAAAAGCACTTTTCTTATGCAGTAGTGTTGAATAACTTAGGAGAGTTGTATCGGCATATGGGCAACTACACCCAAGCTGAGCCTCTCTTAGAACAAAGCCTGAAAAAAAACCTAAAAGAAATCTTAGGCGAAAAGCACCCCGAGTATGCTTATCCATTGCATCGCTTAGCCTCTCTGTACTTAGCCTTGGGAAAAGAAACTGCCCTGACGGAACAATACCTCAAACAAGCCCTTGACATTCGTACAAGCACCTTAGGAGAAAAAAGCAAAGAAGTTGCAGAAACCCGCCACTCCCTCGCCCATTTCTACTACCACCACGGGCGCACTTCCGAAGCCCTGCCGCTGTATGCGGAGGTGGTGGCGTTTTACGAAGCGTATATGCAGGAGCAGTTCAACCGACTCAGCGAGGAGGAGCGGGCGGCTTTGTACGCTACTTTTAGGGAGGCGTTTGAGCAGTTCACCGAACTCGCGGCGCGGGAAAATAAGCCCGAACTCTTGGAGCAGGCGCATGGGCTGTGGCTGCGGCAGAAGGCGGTACTGCTCAATACGAGCAACCTCATCAAGCGGCGCATCCTCAAAAGTGGCGACCGCAGGCTCATCGCCCTCTACGACGAGGTGCAGGACTTGCGCCAAGCGGTAGGCTTTGCCCTCTCCCTCACTCCCGAAGAGCAGAAAAAGCGCGGAATCTCCGCCGACAGCCTCCGGCAAGTCCTGCAAGACAAAGACCGCCAACTCACCGACCTCTCCCTGCTCTACTTCACCCCCGAAGCCCCTGCCACTTGGCAAAATGTGCAGAAAACCTTGGGCAAAAAAGAAGCCGTGGTGGATATTGTCCGCTACCGCAACTACGACTACCAAAAGCAGAAATTTACCGACAAAATCAACTACATGGCGTTCGTGCTGACCCCTAAAAGCAAGGGCATAGAAATCGTCCACTACCCCGATGGCAACTACTTGGAGCAGCAAGCCCTCGCCTACTATCAAAATACCATACGCTACAAAATAGAAAACGAAGAATCCTACGCCCATTTTTGGCAGCCCCTGCAAAAGGTGCTTTCCAAATACGACAAAGTCTATTTTTCTGCCGACGGGGTGTTCCACCAAATCAACATCGCCACCCTCTACAACCCCAAAACCAAAAAGTACCTCTCCGACGAGATAGAAATTGCCCAACTCACCTCCGGGCGCGACCTGCTGATGGTGCGGGAAGCCCCTCTGCCGAGCCGCTTGGCTGTACTCATCGGCAACCCTGCCTTTGGCTCAGAGGTGAAGGAGGCGGGAGAGGAGCGCACAGGCATCGCCCCCCTGCCCGGCACGGAAAAGGAGGTAAAGGAAATATCGGCACTCTTGGAAAAGCACCAATGGAGGCAGCAGACCTACCTGCACGAAGCCGCCCGCGAGCAGACCCTCAAAGAGATGCTCAAACCCAATGTGCTGCACATTGCCACGC
This sequence comes from Bernardetiaceae bacterium, assembly GCA_020832465.1. Classification (GTDB taxonomy): domain Bacteria; phylum Bacteroidota; class Bacteroidia; order Cytophagales; family Bernardetiaceae; genus JAFIER01. The sequence continues at coordinate 32,977 of JAFIER010000125.1, read as the reverse complement.
ACGGTTTCTTTGAAGAAGACATCAAGGGGAAATTCACCTACCTGACCAACCCCCTCTTCCGCTCAGGCGTATTGCTCACCGGCGCCGCCAAGACCCTCGCCGAGCAGCAGTTCCTCCGCCTCAACACCGACCGCGACATAGAAGACGGCGTACTCACCGCCTTCGAAGCCATGAACCTCAACATAGACAACACCGACTTAGTGGTGCTTTCCGCCTGCGAGACCGGACTCGGCGACATACAAAACGGAGAGGGCGTATTCGGCTTACAAAGAGCCTTCATCGTTGCCGGCGCACGCAGCGTACTCATGTCCCTTTGGAAGGTAGATGATGCCGCCACCCAACTCTTGATGACCGAATTTTATAGGGAATGGCTTTCAGGAAAAAGCAAAAGAGAGGCTTTCAAAGCCGCACAATTAACTCTTCGTAAAAAATACCCCGAGCCTTATTATTGGGGTGCTTTTGTGATGATAGGGGAGTAGCCCTACATTTTTTTTCCATAGGGAAGGGTTCTCAAATCCTATATTTTTCCATAGCGAAGGGTTTGCAAACTCTTCGCTACGGAAAAAATCTGTAGTCCGAATCTCCAGATTCGGAAGTAACATAGAAGGAAGCTGGAGCTTCGTTATTACAGGGCGTACAAATATTTTTTAGAACTAACATTTCTGGCAGAAACGTTATTCCCCAATCATCACAAACGCCCCCCAATAATAGGGTTCTGGGTATTTCTGCTTCAAAGCAAGTTGTGCGGCTTTAAAAGCCTCTCTTTTGCTTTTTCCTGAAAGCAAGTTTCTGTAAAATTCTGTCATCAAAAGCTGTGTGGCTTCGTCTGATACTTTCCACAAAGACATCAAAATCGTTTTTGCGCCTGCTTGCTGAAAAGCACGCTGTAAACCAAAAACGCCTTCGCCGTTTTGAATATCGCCTAAGCCCGTTTCGCAAGCCGAAAGCACGACGAGTTCCGTATTTTCGAGACTTAAATTCATGGCTTCTTCGGCAGTAAGTACGCCATCTTCGCCTTCGGGGTTAGGGGTTTCGCAGCCAGCGAGCAGTAAGCCTGAGCGCATGAAGGGATTCTCGAGCAGTTGGCGGTTTACGGCATCTTGCATTGTCTGTACTTCAGAATCTTTTATTTTTGGTACGAAAAAGCCGTGCGTAGCAACGTGCAAAATGGTAGGACTTTTAAAACTTTTGAAATTTTCTTCATTGGCATCAGCCTCGAGTAGCACTTGGGTTTTGATATTTTTTTGATTGAAATAGCCTTTAATAGTCTCTATTTCAGTCTTCGTACCGGGCAAAAGAGCCACCGCACCACGCTGTCCTACAATACGCTGTAAACTCGAGAAACTGCGGTCTTCACCTTCTACATTCTTACCTTCGCCCTCGAAGTTGTAAGTGGGATAGCCTAAAAGATAGGCGCGATAATTCTCAAAGTTTTGACTCAAATCTGTTTCATTGTTTCCTAACTCTATCAAATCACGGCTTGTGCCGATGAGTTGAATATTTTGAGATGCTAACAGAAACTCTCCTGTTTCAAGGTTTTGCAAACTATTCAAACTGATTTGATGATATACGCCATCGGGCGAGAAGTAGATTTTATCGAAGCCTCGTTTATTTAAACTTTTAAGTTTTTCGTCAATGGGTTTCCAATATTGATTGTAGGAATTTTGGTCTTCGATTTTAAACTCAATGGCTCGTTTGTAATAGTTGAGGTATTTTGTCTCGAGTTCGCTACCGTTTTCTAAGACCAGCATTTCGGGCTGTTTTTTTGTCTTGTTGGTTACGATAAGCGCAACATAGACAGTATCAGCAAGCCCTCTACCCAAACTATCATAGCCCTTAGTTTTATAGGTACGCATAATTTCAACGACGGCTTCTTTTTTGCCGAGCTTGTCTTTTACTTGCTGCCATTTGTAGTTTTGGATAGTTGTATTTTCGGTAAAAAGCGTGGAGCGTTTGGAGAGGCTTTTTTCTAATTCGTTGATGTCTGAAGCCATTTGAGTGAGACTCACACCGCTTTTCTCTTGCTCTTCTTTGGATTTTTGAAGCAGCTTGTTATAAGTGTCTTTTTTTGTTTTCCAATTTTCAAAATCTTGTATCAAACTGCTATCGCCACTGCTCAAAATTTGCTGTCTCATTTTTTGGGTAGAGGCGAAAACGAGGCTTTTGGTAAAGAGGTTTTGATTGTAGAGGTCAGCGGTGATTTTGGGATTTTCTTTTTGATAGTGCAATGCAAAATCTTGAAAATTAGCAAAGTCTATTGCAAGACTGCTAAGATAAGCGATGCGCTCCTTTTCAGAAAAAGCGGGTAAATAGGTGTTTATATCTGCAAATGTATTGTTCAATGCCTCTGCATACAAAGGGGCAGCCTGTTGGTACGCACCTTTTTTGTGATACAAACCCGCTAAACTGTTGCAATAAGCCGTATAATCAGGGTGTCTTTTTCCGAAGAGCTTTTCTTGTGTGTTCTTAGCCTCTATATACAAGGGTTCGGCTTTGTCGTAAGCGTCTTGAGAGTAATATAAGCCTGCTAAATTAGCGATGGTTTTGGTATAATAAGGGTGGTTTTTTCCTAAGGATTGTTCAATAATACTCACAGATTCTACCATCAAAGGCTCTGCCTTAGTGTATAAACCTTTTTTCATACATAAATCAGCCAAATTACTACAAGAAACAGCATAGTAGGGGTGATTTTTGCCTACAAATTGTGCGTAGATATTTTGCGCCTCTATGTACAAGGGCTCTGCTTTGTCGTATAAGCCTTGTGCTTTGTACAAGCCTGCTAAATTATTGATATATTTCGCAGTTTCAGGGTGTATTTTTCCAAAAGCCTGCTCAGCGATATTTTTAGCCTCTGTATAGATTAGGTGGGCTTTTTTGTATAAGCCTTGTGAGAAATATAAATTCGCTAAATTACTACAAGTATTCGCATAGGCAGGGTGCTTATCTCCTAAGATTTGAGCTTGAATGTTTTTAGCCTCTATATAAAAATTCTCTGCCTCAGTGTACCAACCCTGTATTTGATACAAGTGAGCTAAATTATTGCAGGAGGTTGCATATTCGGGGTGCATTTTGCCAAAGACCTGCTCGTAGATATTTTTAGCTTCTATGTATAAGGGTTCGGCTTTTTCATGGAAGCCTTGTTCTTGGTATAGGGCAGCCAAATTATTGCAAGCCCTTGCATAATCCGTATGCGTTTTTCCTACAACCTGCTCATAAATACCCTTAGCTTCTATGTACAAATCGGCTGCTTTGTGATACAGCCCTTGCTGTTCATATAGATTGGCTAAGTTATTACAGGCATTGGCATAAGACTTATCCATTTTCCCCGATATTTGCTCTTGAATCTGCTTAAACTCTAAAAATAAAACCTCTGCTTTAGCGTAAAAACCCTGGACTTGGTATAGCGATGCTAAATTGTTGCACGCACTTCCGTAAGTAGGGTGCATTTTACCAAAAACTTGCGTTGCGGAATTTTTTCCTTCTGTAAGAAAAAGCTCTGCCTTATCGTAAATCCCTATTGATTGGTACAATATCCCTAAATTAGTGCAAGTAGCAACATACTTACGGTGCATCTTGCCAAATAGCTGCTCTTCAATATCAATTTGCTGCTCGCCATAAGCAATAGCACGCTTATAGTCGCCTTGATAATAAGCAGATGCCAATAATTGCGATAATGTATTGGTATATAGGGTGTCTATTTTACCATATTCTTGCTCAATTATATTCAGAGATTGGTTAAAAGCGGAGTCAGCCATTTTATATTGCTGTTGGGCTTGGTAAGCCATTCCCAAGCTATCCCACTCACGCCACGTTGTTTGTGCTTGTGCAGAAAAGGTAAGTGCAAAAATAAAAACAAAAAGAAACGCAATTTTTTGCATAATTTTGATAATTTAAAAATTGAATAAACAAGCAAAAGCAGCTTTTAGCATCTGCTACCACGCTAATAAAATTGGTGTTTGCTGCGGAGAGCAAACATGGAAAAAGTAAATAAACTGGGTTTGCCCACAATTTATACAGATTTTTTGTAAGAGGTCTTTGAGAGGCAGTTTTGAAATGTACCTTATAATTACGCACCAATAATAAAATATATACGTCTAAACTCTGTTATGGTTATATCTTTTCACATTTTTTATCTAAAAGTAGCGTATTATGGCTTTTAAATTGTGCGTTCAAAATTACAGTTTGCCTACGATTTAGGTAGATTTTTAGTCTTTTTTACCATACCACTATACATTTTTCCATAACGTGGGGTTTGCAAACCCCAGAGGCTATGGAAAAATGAGCTTAGAAATAACCTTTCTCTCAGATATGTTATTTCTGGCCACCGAATATATAGTAGTATGGTCTTTTACGATTAAATTTTTGGTTTTTAAACGATTAAGCCCCCAAATTTATTTGCGGCAGAGTATATTTAGGTTTAAGTTTTAGCATATCATCTCATGTTACTTAATATGGGTGAAGGCTATAAAATGCCAAGCCTTTTTCAATCATGAATAAAATTGACATTTCAAAATATACCTCTGGTAGCGAGCTTATTACATTACTTTTAGCTTTCTGCTACCCATTTATTTTTTTGTTGGCAAATGCTTGGGGCGTTACTACCAGTTCTGATGCTGGTACTTACACTGCTTGCGCCGAGTCTATGCTCACTGCTTGCGAATGTGTGGGCAAAGATGGACAGCCTTATTATTTATATCCGCCACTTTATCCTTTTTTTATTGCTATATCACTTTTTTTGAGTGATATGCCTGTAAAGTATGCAGCGCTTTATGTGCAAGTATTGATGCTTTTTGTTACCGCTTGGCTTTTGCTTCGCCTGTATTTTCCCCGTGCGGTTTGGTTTCAAAAAGCAATTGTACTTGTGCTTACTATAGCGGCAGCTACTCTTTTTAAAGTATATATGTACGCCTTTTCAGAGGTTACTTATATTGCCTTTAGCCTTTTGCTTATCGCAATATATAGGGAATTTAGAAAAAAACAAAACACGCAATTTTTTATATGGCTTATCATTTGTACCTCGCTGTTGCCTATGATTCGCTATATAGGTCTTACTTTTGTGATTAGCTTGACGCTTATTTTTATGCTCAAAAAAGAGTATAAGCGCGGCTTTATTTTATGTACTTTTTCCTTATTGCCTGTTGGTCTTTGGTTCTTACGGAATTATTTGCATTACGGTGTAGTGAGTGGTGGGCACACAAGGTTTGCTTTTCATACACTTGATATTGAAGTACTTATCAAGAGCTTGAGTATTTTAGGGCATTGGCTCAATCCTATTGAAGTATTTTATCAGGCTTACTATTTTCGGGTTTTGATAGGTTTGCTGTATGTTATTTTGTTTGTGTATTGGATATTTCGCGATGCAAAATTCTACCAAAACTATCATTTTGAAATTTGGTATATTCTTGTTTATTTAGCAAGTCTTTTTGTAATTATTAGATTAGCGCATTATAATTATAACTTTGAGCGTTTACTTTTTCCGTTACATCATTTTGTTTTGATTTTTTATTTAAAACTGTTATGGTCGGCTTATCGCAAAATCAATAAGTATTTATTTTTTAAATTATTGGGGGTTGCTATATTTTTATTTTGGTTACTTGTCCGGCTACGTGAAAGCCTAATGTATTTGTATGTACGTCGCTTTGGATTATTAGATTTTTCAATAAAAGAAACCATTGCTGAATGGTGGAGTCTTTGGATTTGATTGAGCTGACAGCAGGAAGCAGTTAATTTTCATACAATTAAGCGAGTTTTTTGTTATCTTTGTATTTTCACAATCAAAAACGCTACAAAAAACTTATGTCTATTACTTCACGTATGCAAGCCCTTGCGACTTTGGGCGAACGCTTGGCAAATCTTAGCGAAAGCGATAAAACAGCAATTTATCATCAGGCTTATATTCGTAACAATTGGTTTACTCACGAAAATATAGATTTTGCAGTTTCAGAGTGGGCATCATTGCTGCAACTACCAGCTATTGAGGCTTGGCTTTCTGCCTATCCTGCGGAGCGTGCTTCACGCAAAGAGGTGGGGCTTATTATGGCTGGGAATATTCCTTTGGTAGGTATGCACGATTTTTTTTCAGTATTTTTGAGTGGTCATTGTTTGCGTGTGCGTCTTAGTAGCAAAGATAACTTCCTCCCTCGCTGGATTTTTTCGCAACTTTGCGAGATATACCCTGCGGCAAAAGAGCAAATATTTTTTGAAGATGTACTCAAAGGGGCTGATGCCTTTATCGCTACGGGGAGCAATAATAGCTCGAGGTATTTTGATTATTATTTTGGCCAATATCCAAGCATTATTCGGCGTAACCGTACTTCTGTGGCTGTACTTACAGGGAAGGAAAGCGAAAATGAATTGTGCACTTTTGCTGAAGATATATTTCGATACTTTGGATTGGGATGTCGTAATGTCTCGAAAATATACGTGCCCGAAGGCTATGATTTTGAGCCTTTGTTTAGTATTTGGCATCAAGAAGCAGAACAAAATTTTAAGATATTAGCGCATAATAAGTATGCTAATAACTATGATTATAACAAGGCTATTATGCTCATGAACCAAGACCCGCACTTAGATAGCGGTTTTTTGTTGTGTAAGGAAAGTAAAGATTTAATCTCTCCTATGGCAGTTTTGTACTACGAATACTATAAAACTTACAACAGCGTTTTACTCAATATTGAAAATATCAAAAGTCAATTGCAGTGTGTAATTACAAATCCTGAAACAAAAATAAACGCTATACCTTTTGGAAAGGCACAAAAACCGAGTTGGACAGACTATGCAGACAACATAGACACAATGAAATTTTTGATGCAACTTGAATAATTTTAGCATTTATGCAAACTTTTACTAAACAAATTGATTTTTTAAAAAATAATACGTAGATTTACATGAATATTCATCTCATTTTATGCTCCAATGTTATCAGACGAACATCTTGCTATACTCCCAGCGTATCTGAAAGATTCAGATTCACTGTATCTCACGATTACTGATTTAGAGGGAAATTATACTTATGTCAATGATTTTTTTGCTCGTAAGTTTTCTTATATATATGAAAATTTTATAGGTACACCATTTAGTCAATCGGTGTATCAAGGTGATGTAGAACTTTGTAACCAAACAGCCTGTTTTTGTATTACGAATCCTACAAAAAACAAAACCATAGATATTAGAAAACCCGACAAAGAGGGAGAGGATTTTGTATGGACAAGATGGCAGTTTTCTGCATTTTTAGATAAGCAAGGAAATATACTTGGTATTCTTTGCATTGGTAGTGATGTTACGGAACGCTATAAAGCCAATACTAAACTTCTCGATTATGCTAAAAAAATAGACTTGGTAATAGATAATATTACTGACGGTTTTTTTGTATTAGATAATCAGTTTCGTTTTGTGCGCATCAATCCTATTGTAAAGCATACATTAAAAGCGTCCGAGCATGAAATTTTGGGAAAAAATATTTTTGATGTAGTTCCACAGAGCATCGTTGTGGGTTGCAAAGAGCCTTTTGAAGAAGCTATCGCCACCAACGAGAGCGCACATTTTGATTTAGAAGCATACGAGTGGGGGCGATGGTTTAGCGTCAATGCTTATCCATCACCTACAGGACTTAGTGTGCTTTTTCAAGACCGAACCGAGCTTATCATTACTTTGGAAAAAGTGAGACTTCAGAATGAAAAGTTTCGTGAAATTACCCATTTGCAATCTCATAAAGTGCGCCAGCCCGTAGCTTCTATTCTGGGATTGCTCTCCCTCATCAAACAAGAAAAAATGAACAAAGAGGTTTCTGAACTTTTTTTACTCTTAGAAATATCTGCCCTAAAATTAGATGATGTAGTGCATCAAATCGTAAAAATAGCGACAGAAGAGGAAATGCTTTCCAAAAAATTATAAATTACTTAGTATTAACACTTTTTATAGTTCAGGCAGCAGAAATTTAATATCTGTAGCCCGAAGCTCCAGCTTCGTAAATAGTCTATAACGAAGCTGGAGTTTTCTTATTAGCGGCGCAGAAAGGGGGGGAGCAATAACATTTCTTTGAGAAATGTTATTGCTGGTTGCTACATGTCTAATCGTATGATTAGCACTAAAAAAATGTTAGTGCTAACTGCGGAATATTGCTCTACTACAAAGTACGCAAAATCTGAAATTTAAAATCAAAAGGTGCTGTATGCTTATGCAAATCAGCTAAAAAGCAGGGGGAGTTGAGCCAAAAATTCATAAAATTATCTATGCGTTCTTGTGGGTTTCCATCGGGAAAAAGTTGTGCCTTGATTTTATAAATTTGGCGTATGGCGGTTTCGTGATTGCGCTCTTCGGCTTTGCGCAATTTGGTCTCTAAATTAGCTAAGGATTTAGCTGTTTTTTGTGCTTCTGCCGCTACTTTATTTTTGAGCGAGGCATCTATATTTTCTACTTTATCGGCTAATCGGGCGTAAAAATTTGCTATTTCTTCTTGCTCATTTTGCAAATGAATATCATTATCTGCCTGCCGCTTGACGTAATCAATACGAAGTGTATCGCTATCTTTAAAAAGGTCTGCGTGGCTAAGCCCGAGTTTTTCGATGCGCTCGGCAGTAGCTGTATTGAGAATTAGCCTAAAATTGCGAGGCATCAAAATCGGATAAGGCACTTCAAAATCCTCAAACATCGCTTTGAGCTGTAGCCAATACGCCAACTCACCCGGACCGCCTACATACCCCAAATTCGGCAAAATAACCTCTTGATAAAGCGGGCGAAGCACTACATTCGGACTAAAACGCTCTGGCTGTGATTGCAAAAGCTCAATCAACTCCTCTGCTTCAAACCTCAAATCGGTATCTACCACTTGAAAACTCCCATCTTGATTTCTTTCTATGCGTGCACGCAAATCCTTATCCATATAAAAAAGGTTGATATTGCGTGGTGTTACTTGAGTTTTGTAGCCCAAAGCATCGAGCTTTTGATTGCTTTTCAAAACCGATTTTTCTGAAACCTGTGATTGCAACTCGCGCTGGATATAAGGTGTAAATTTTGCTTTGAGCGCAGCTGTATCAGCATCGAGGACAAGCAGGCCGTATTTCCCATAAAGAGCATCGACGATTTCTCGCATGGCATCAGCGAGTGTTGTATTTTGGCGATAAGCCTCCTCCAGTAGGGGGGCTGTTTCTTTAAAATCAGCCAGCAAATCAGCCAGACCTTCGGGACTCATGCGCCCTACCGCACCTTTTTGATGCGTTTGCCATTGTAGCGTTTTTCCAAAAAGCCTAAACTCAGCAATCTCCTCGAGGTCGTGGTCTTCGCTTGCCATCCAATATATAGGCACAAAATCATAGTCGGGATATTGCTTTTGCAAAATTTCACAGGTTTTGATGCAACTCAAAATTTTGTAATGAAAATACAGCGGACCTGTATAGGCATTGAGTTGATGCCCCGTAGTTACGGTAAATGTATGTGAATTTTTTAATTTGGAAATTTGCAAACTATTCTCGATATTAGAGATGTTTTTGTATTGGGACTTAAGTGTTTGCACCAAAACCTCTCGTTTTTGAGGGTCAAAACTTGCTTTGCTTTTGATTTGATGGGCAAAACCCTCAATCGTAGGTGGCTGTGCATAAAAATCTTGAAGGGCAGGGCGGGCTGCTACAAAATCTAAAAAAATATCGCTAAATTGCGATGTTTCTATAAAATCAAGAGAAGGCATAACCGCCGACAAAGTGCTTGAATTGCAGTCTGTATCTATAGTCATTAAATAATGTGGTTTTATGGGTTAAGTGAGCAATCAAAAACGACAAAGCAAAACGCAGTAGCACTAAGGGTTCTGAAAGAACTATTAGTGCTGATTTTCAAATATTTAGTCAAGAAATACTTTTTTTATAACCTAAACACGTTTTACCATGATTCAAAAAACAAACTACTTACTTATCATTTTGTTATGTAGCCTATTTTTTAGCAGCTCACTTTTTGCGCAAACTGACAGCACACGCATAGACGAGCATGATACTTATATGGAGGATAGCCGTGATTGGGCTGCCGCCGAAGAGTATGATAGAAATCAAAATAGCAATGATAAGTATAACGATGGCGATGAGATGAGCTTACGTGACCGTATTTATTTTGGCGGAAATCTTGGCTTTGGCTTCGGTACGGTTACTTTTGTAGATATTTCACCGATTGCAGGCTACCGCATAACAGAAGGGTTTTCCTTGGGAGCGGGTTTTACTTATCAGTACTGGCGCAACAACCTTTGGGGGAGTGGTCCTCTTGCATCTCGCTATAGCGTATATGGTGGGCGACTTTTTGCGCGTCAGTTTGTGGTAGAAAATATTTTTGTGCAGGCTGAGTTTGAAAGCCTCAATTCGATAGATGCTACAAGCGACCCGAGTTCGCGTGGTATTGGGCGAGGCTGGTTTTCTTCCTTTTTCTTAGGCGCAGGCTATGCCGCACCTGTGGGGCAAGGACGCACAGCTTTTACGATTATGGCACTCTATAACCTGACTCGCAATCCGCAGCGTTCGCTCTATCAGTCGCCGCTTGTGATTAGAGGTGGTATTCAGTTTTAAAAAAACGTTTGTTTAAATCCCCGAAAAAACTTAGTTTTGTAAATTCAAAATTATCACGATTAGGTAGCAGAACTAATAGTGCAGTCAGTAGACACTTAATAAAATTTTAGAACTAACAGTTCTGCCAGAACTGTTAGTTCTAAAATTTGTAGCTGTAGCTTCGTTCCTACAGGCAGTAGAGATATTAGATGTCAAATGAGTTATACTAATAGTTCTGATGCTCGATAAAAACACACAAAAATGTCCTTAGAATTACAAATACAAAAAGCCTTAGCAGAGGCGTTTAAAGCTACTTTTGATTTAGATATGGAGCAGGAAAAGCTTGTATTGCAACCCACACGCAAAGAGTTTGTCGGTACGCATACTTTCGTAACTTTTCCTTATGGCAAACTCACGCAAAAGAATCCGCAGCAAACTGCCGAGCTTTTAGGTCATTATCTTAAAGATAGCCATAGTCTTATCGCTGATTTTCAAGTAGTAAAAGGTTTTCTCAATCTAAGTCTTAAACCTTCTGCTTGGGTTTCTTGGCTTGCCCAGCGCACAGTGGGCGAGTGGCAGAAACTGCCTTTAAGAGGTGAAAAGGCAATGATAGAATACTCTTCACCCAATACAAACAAACCGCTGCACTTAGGGCATTTGCGCAATAATTTTTTAGGTTTTGCCGTAGCTCAAATTCTTGAAGCGGCAGGCTTTGAGGTGTGTAAGGCAAATCTTATTAATGATAGGGGGATTCATATTTGTAAATCTATGGTGGCTTACCGCCAATTTGGAAACGGCGAAACGCCCGAGCAAAGTGGCAAAAAAGGCGACCACCTCATCGGCGATTATTATGTCAAGTTTAATGAGGTGTATAAGTCTCAAATTCAAACACTTATAGCCGAAGGAAATACTGAAAAAGAGGCGGAACAAAATGCCCCTATCATGCAAGAAGCTCGAGAAATGCTCCTCGCTTGGGAAGCCGGTGATGCTCAAGTCGTGGCACTTTGGAAAAAGCTCAATAGCTGGGTTTATGAAGGTTTTGAAAAAACCTACAAAGATATAGGTGTAAGTTTTGATACTTATTATTACGAGTCTGAAACCTACCTCTTGGGCAAAGAAATCGTAGAAGAGGGGTTGAAAAAAGGTGTTTTCTTTCGCAAAGAAGAGGGTTCTGTATGGGCAGACCTCAAAGCGGAAAAACTCGATGAAAAGCTATTGCTAAGAGGCGATGGCACTTCGGTGTATATGACGCAGGATATGGGTACGGCTGATTTGAAGTACAAAGATTTTCCGATGCAGCACTCGATTTATGTCGTAGGCAACGAGCAGGATTATCACTTCAAGGTACTCAAAGTATTGATGCAAAAAATGGGACGTGCTTATGCCGATGGCATTTTTCATCTTTCGTATGGTATGGTTGAGTTGCCTGAAGGCAAAATGAAATCTCGTGAGGGTACGGTCGTAGATGCCGATGAGTTGCTTGCCGAGATGATTCAAATAGCTAAAAACCGTACGGAAGAGTTAGGTAAAATTGAGAACTTTTCTGTGCAGGAAGCCGAGCAGCTTTATCGCCAGCTTGCTTTAGGTGCGCTCAAGTACTATCTGTTGCGCGTCGAGCCTAAGAAAAAAATGTTATTTAACCCAGAAGATTCTATTGATTTTCAGGGTAATAGTGGTGTTTATTTGCAATATACACATGCAAAAATATCTGCAATTTTGCGCAAAGCAGAGCGAGATAATATTGCTTATGATGCTGAGGCTTATGCTGCTGTGAGTGAGTTTGAGGCAAGTGAGAGTGAACTGTTTTATCTTTTGAGTCAGTATGAAAATACACTTCGAGAGGCGGCGGATTCTTATTCTCCTGCTGTGATGGCAAACTATATGTACGAGTTGGCACGCGCTTATGGTAAGATGTATGCTGATTTACCTATTTTTCCTGAATCTGATGCAGCTAAAAAAGCGATGCGTATTGCACTCTCGGCACACACGGGCGAGGTGCTGCGTGCGGTAGCAAGGCTTTTAGGCATCGAGATGCCCGAGCAGATGTAAAGCAAGGCAGAAATTTAGCACTAACAGCTCGGGTAGAGCTGTTAGTGCTAAAGCTGTTTTAAATGCTATCATCCCAAGTTTGCTTAAAGGCAAAATCAGATTTTTTTAGACCGAGCCATTTAAGAGCTGTGCCGCTGAGGAGTTGTTCTTTTTTTTCCTTACTATAAGGCATTGAATGAATTAGTTTTCCCGGCTCAAGTTCGCCGAGAGGGAATGGATAGTCCGTACCTAAGGCAACGCAATCAGCTCCTAGGAGATTCACAACATAGTCTAACATCTCGGGGCTATGCACTAAGGAATCAATAAAAAACTTACCTAAGTAATCAGTAGGCGCAATGGGGTTATCTATGGCACAGAGGTCGGGGCGCACATCAAATCCGTGCTGCACTCGCCCAATAGTAGCGGGGAAAGAACCCCCACCGTGCGCAAAAGCTACTCTAAGATTGGGAAGACGCTCGAAAACTCCGCCAAAAATCATAGAACAAATGGCAAGCGAGGTCTCTGCTGGCATACCGACGAGCCAAGGAAGCCAATATTTGGGCATTTTATCTTTGCCCATCATATCCCAAGGGTGTACAAAAATTGCTGCACCAAGCTCCTCCGCGGCTTCAAAAATAGGAAAAAGCTCGGGCGCATCAAGATTCCATTCATTGATATGCGAACCAATTTCTACGCCAGCAAGTCCAAGTTCTTTGACGCATCGCTCGAGTTCGCGAATCGCCAATTCTGTATCTTGCATAGGCAAAGTGCCTAAGCCAATGAATCTATCCGGATAGTCTCTTACGATGCCTGCAATATGGTCATTGAGCATTTGAGATAAATCATAGGCATGATGCGGAAGAGCCCAATAGCTAAACATCACAGGTACGGTAGAGAGCACCTGCACATCTACTTTGTGGTGATTACACTCTTCCATACGCCTTTCAGCAGACCAGCAGTTATCTTGCACTTCCCTAAAAAAACGATCGTCCATCATCATACGGGCGCAGCAAGGTTTATGATGGTCTAAACGGATAAAACCCCCATAGCCGTAACGCTTACGCAAATTAGGCATGGTCTCGGGCAGAATATGGGTGTGTATGTCTATAGTAAAAATTTTATCGTTATGCTCCACGTGTTATATGTTATATAGGTTTTAGTTAAACGCTAAAATACAAAAAAAATGACATAAAGCAAAGATTTTTTACCTACATACCCGGAAAAGAAGTTACGACCTTAACTTTTAAATCAGGAAACGAACTCACCATTTGCACTTTAAAATCTGGAAAAGAGGTTACTTTCTGCCACTGCCCGCATTTATTGGGAAAGGAGGTTACATACTGCACCTTAATATCGGGAAAAGACTCTACGTATTGAATCTTGATATCTGCAAAAGAGGTTACAAACTGCACTTTTCCGTAGAGTTTGATGCCTTTGTATTCACAATCACCGCATTTTAGAGCTTCAATAGCTTCTTTTTTTTCGCTTTCGCTTAAATCTGAAAATTTTTTACTAGCCAATGGCATTGTCCAATCCATAAAGTCAATGTAATTATCATAACCATAATGATGTAGCTTATTGAATGGCGCATCAAAGGCTTGATTGGGGGGGGCAATTTCTTTGGAAGAAGGATTCATAAAGAAAAAACTGGATAAAAACAGCAAAAAAAGAACCGAGTAGCAAGGAATTAAAAATTTCATAATCAAAATAATATTTGTTGAATGTATTGATTGGGCAAGCAATATGATGCTAAAAGCGCATTATGGCTATGCAATTATAATAAACATCAATTTTTATACCTTAAAGCTACTTAGAAAAGATATTTTTTGTTTGCCTTTAGCGATAAACACTCGTAATCCAGTAAAAAATACTCATCAAAAGCAGAAGCTCGATAAGTAAAAGGGCATAAATATTGCGCCACTGACCTAAAAAAGGTGCTTTTTCGGAAAGCGAGTTATCGCCTTCTTCCGTGTTTTGAGGATTATCCATGATTTAGTAATGATTTTTTAGTGTTGTTAGATTTGAGCATTGGCAGCCCTGCGGCTGTTTATGCCTAAAATAAAAAAAATTATTCTCTGACTCCTATTTCAATGGGGTCTGTATGTATTTCGTTGCTCAGGTTGAGCGCGCGGTCTGCAATTTGAATTTTAAATCTTAAAATATCCCCCGCTTGTACGGGTGAGAATGCACCACCAAAAATAACCAAAAAACGGTAGCCCAGCTCAACATCCATAGCACCTTGCCTGCCCTCGGGATTGAGCCTTTGAAACCTTCCGTTGAGTGTAAAGGGAGTGCCGCCTACCATAATAGGCTCAAAATCATCACCCTCAAGGCGTTCTACTTCAATAAAATAATTGAAAAAGAATTTGTTTTCGGTGCTATCGGGATTAAAAAGTGAAAAAGGCGGATTGGTTTCGTTCGGGCTAAGCCCTAAGTCTCCATCACCGTCATTGATTTCAATGATGACTACTACGGAATCTGCACGCTCTATTGCCTTACTTGGAAATACTTTAATACTCAAAAAACTAATTTGTGGTATATCCGGGTAGTTTGGCTCGGTAAGGCAACCACTTAAGCCCAAGAGTAATAGGGGCAGAAGCACTACAGTTTGTAATATTTTTTTGATTAAAAGCATAAAAGCAGGGAGTTTGGTTTATGTAAAAAAATCATACGAACATATATGCGCACAAACTATGGGCAAATGCAAACAGTTCTTTGGGGCACTTATTTGGCGTTGAATCTATGTAAAGTTAAAATTATGCGCCTAAAACACAAAAAGTGAGACTAAAATTAGCAAAAACAAGTGTATTTTTGCAAATTGCAAAATAATTTGATAAGAACCTATAAAATTTGATTTTATGCAGATACCGGTCATTAACCGTACATCTAATCCTTTGCCAATAGCGCAAACAGAAGCCGCGGCAGGCGTGGATTTACATGCAAATATAACAGAAAATATAACTTTTGCACCGCTTGAGCGCAAACTTATTCCTACGGGTATTTTTATGGCATTGCCTAAAGGCTACGAAGGGCAGGTGCGCCCTCGCAGCGGTTTGGCTTACCGCAAAGGACTTACCGTACTGAACGCACCCGGCACTATCGACGCTGATTACCGTGGCGAGCTTAAGGTGCTTTTGGTAAATCTATCCTCAGAAGAGGCTCAAATAACCCCTTCTGAACGCATAGCCCAACTTGTAGTGGCTAAGCACGAAACCATAGAGTGGCTCGAAACAGAAGCCTTAAGTGAAACCGATAGAGGGCAAAATGGTTATGGAAGTACAGGCGCTTGAGCCATACCACCGTGTTTTTTGTGCTAAAAAGCTCGCTCAGCTACGCTACTAAATGCCTAACCAATAACTCAGAAAACAAAATTTGGAGTAAAATAACTAATAAATAGCATTACAAGTGAAAATTATTGTTCCTATGGCAGGCAGGGGTTCGCGCCTGCGCCCACATACCCTTACTATTCCTAAGCCTCTTATTCCTATCGCTGGAAAACCTATTGTAGAGCGTTTGGTTGAAGATATTGCAGAAGTAAGTCAAGAAAAAATCGAAGAGGTTGCTTTTATTATCGGCGACTTTGGCCAGGCCGTTGAAGAGGATTTGCAACAAATAGCACAGCGCATTGGTGCAAAGCATAGTATTTATCATCAAGATAAACCACTCGGTACGGCACACGCTATTTTGTGTGCGGCGGACTCCCTTTCAGGGAATGTTATGGTCGCTTTTGCAGATACACTTTTTAGGGCTGATTTCAAACTCGAGGCGGAGCAGCAGGGCGTTATATGGGTCAAATCCGTAGAAGACCCCCGTGCCTTTGGTGTTGTTGATACTGATGAGCAGGGCGGGATTCGCGCTTTTGTCGAAAAACCACAAGAGTTTGTATCTGATTTAGCCATTATCGGTATTTACTACTTTAAAGACGGGGCTTATCTGCGAAAGCACTTACAGTATTTAATAGATAACGACATCAAAGACAAAGGAGAGTATCAACTCACTAATGCCTTAGAAAATATGCGTGCAGAAGGTACGATTTTTAAAACAGGGAAGGTGCAGGAATGGCTCGATTGCGGTAACAAAAATGTAACCGTAGAAACTAATGCGCGATACTTGGAATTTATCAAAGACCAAGAACTCGTACACCAAACCGCGCAAATCAAAAATAGCGTCATTATACCGCCCGTATTTATCGGTGAGAAGGTGCAAATTACCAACGCAGTCATCGGACCGCACGTATCTATAGGGGCAAATACCATCGTAGAGGACAGCATTATCAAAAACTCTTTGATTCAAGAAGAATCTCAAATCAATAATGCCACCTTAGAAAACTCTATGATAGGAAATTTTGTTTCATACAAAGGACGGTTCGAAGACATAAGTATCGGTGATTATTCTACCTATAAACGTTAATTTTCTAAGGCATTGCGCATAAAATGCCTACATATCAAGCATAAAACCATGATAAAAAATTTTTATAAACGTTCTTTCATAATTTTGACGCTAATTTTAAGCCTTAGTGTAGTTCATACAAGCTATGCACAATGGGGTAAAAATAAAAATAAAGGCAAAGACAAGACTGAAAAAAACCTCGTAGAGGCTGAAAAGTTTTTTATCGAGGGTATGAAGTTTTTTATCTTAGATGAGCACGATAAGGCAATTCCTTATTTTGAAAAAGCATTAAAAAAAGATCCCGATAACGACGAAATTGCATACCAAATAGCCCGTACTTATTTTAAAATGGAAAGTTTTGATTATGCCATTCCTTTTCTTTTGCAAGCTATCGAAAAAAATAAGGTAAACTCTTACTATTACAGACTTTTGGCATCGCTATACTATGAAATGAATCGTTATGCCGATGCCTCAGAGACTTACGAAGAGCTGATAAATCTTGCAGAAGATGCCCTTGAAGCGGATTACGTAGAATGGGCTAATAGCTATATTGCACAGCGCAAAATCAAAGAGGCAATCAAAATTTATGATAAAATGGAAAGTCAGTACGGGCTTAATGAGTCAGTAGTAAGGCAGAAACAAATGCTTTATATTGAAATCAATAACCTCGATGCGGCTATCAAAGAAGGCGAAAAACTATTAGTGGCTTTCCCCACAGTGGCAGAATATATGCTGAGCCAAGCAGAAATGCTTATGGAAAGAAACAAAAACGATAAAGCAAAAAAAATAATCGAAGATTTTCTGTCTCAAAATCCAGAAAATACAGAGCCTTATCTCATGCTTTCCGAAATTTATCGCAGAGAGGGAAACCGCGAGGCACAAACCAACGCACTTGAAAAAGTACTCAAAGACCCCAAAGTACAGCTCGATGCCAAAATTTCAGTATTGCTTACCTATTACCAAGAAGCAGAAGCTAATAACTATTCACGCAATATAGGTACAATGCTCGCACGACAAGTCGTAGATTCACACCCCGAAGAAGCCGCAGCACAGGCAATCTACGGAGATTTTTTGATGATAGAAGGTAAAAACAAAGTAGCCAAACATCACTATCTTAAAGCCGTAGATTATAACCCTGATAACTTCGGTATATGGGAACGTATCTTACAGATTACTATAGAAGAGCGAAATGGTGATAGTGCTATTTTCTACTCAGAAGAAGCCTTGTCTATTTTTCCTAATCAAGCCTCTATATGGTTTTATAATGGCATTGGGTACATGCTACTCGAGGAGTATGACGAAGCCTTATCTTCACTTTTGCAGGGCAAACGCCTTGTTGTCAATAACGATATGATGATTAGCCAATTCGAAGCGCAAATCGGAGACGTACAATATAGAAAAGGAAATTATACCAAAGCCTATGCCGCTTACGAAGAGGCTATCAATACTTATCCTGACAACGCACACGCTCTTAATAATTATAGCTACCACCTCGCTATGCGGAACGAAAAACTAAACCTCGCCGAAGAAATGTCGGCAAGATTAGTACGCCTGCATCCAGATAATGCTACCTATTTGGATACACACGGCTGGGTGCTCTTTATGCGTAAAAAATATAAAGAAGCCGAAAAATACCTCGCTCGTGCCGTATCTAATACACAAAACCCCGCTATTTTTGAGCATTATGGCGATGTGCTTTTTAAGCTCAATGACACGGAGAGAGCCTTAGAATATTGGAGAAAAGCATTAGACCTAAACCCCACGCCAGAGCTCGAGCAAAAAGTTGCCGAAGGAAAACTCTAAGCGAGAAAAGCATAAATCTAAGCAAATCATACCACTATACTTTTTTCCATAGCGTGGGGTTTCCAAACCTCACCCTATGAATAAAAAGAACTTAGAAATAATAGGGCTCAAAGAAATCTTATTTCTGGATCGCAAACCTACAGTAGTATGTAAGCAAATATAAAGCATAGCAGCCTGCACGGAGCTTCCTTCTATATTTTTGACAACTTTTGCAAATACAGGGCGTATATAAGTAAGTGTACAAAAATAACAACCTTTTTTAACTGCTTAATAAGCTCATAAACAGACACCTGCTGAAATAATAAAAAAGCACTGGTGCCTAAAACGCTAATTTTATTCAAGTATAATCAAAATAAAAATGAGCCAAACCAATAACCTCACTAATCCTAATCTTGTGGAACTTTATACCGATGGTGCATCGAGAGGAAACCCCGGACCAGGTGGCTATGGCGTAGTGCTTATTTCACGTGCCTACAACCGCCGAAAAGAGTTTGCAGAGGGTTTTAAAAAAACTACAAATAACCGTATGGAACTCCTTGCTGTTATTATAGGACTTGAGGCTTTGCGCAAAGATGGCATGGAAGTGCACGTATATTCTGATTCAAAATATGTGGTCGATGCCGTAGAAAAAAAATGGATATTAGGCTGGGAAAAGAAAAATTTTATAGCTAAAGGCGGTAGTGAGCGTATCAATAGCGATTTATGGAGGCGTTTTTTGAAAATATACAGAAAACACAAAGTCGTTATGCACTGGGTCAAGGGGCACGCCGGGCACCCGCTAAACGAAAGATGCGATGCCCTTGCCGTAGAAGCTGCCTTATCTCCCTACCTCAAAGAAGACAAAGGCTATGTCGCTCAAAACAATAAATAGCTTTTAGGATTTGCATTATCAAGACAAATATTGGGTGTATGTCAACTTAGATAGTTTCAGCCTTCACAGTTTTTAAAGCTGTAGCCCGAAGCTTTGGAAGTGGCTTATAACGAAACTGGAGCTTCGTACTACAGGCATTAAAGATATTAGATGTCAAATTTTTAGAAACGACATTTCTGAGATAATTTAGCAAAATTGTCGTACACCCCAAATATTTCATAGCTAACGCAGTTTGCAAATTTTTTATACAGGCAAAATCATTGGATAATAGATAAGATTATAAATCAAGTGGTTAGCTTATGAGCACCCTTAGAGGAAAGCTATTAAATACAAAAAAAATAAAAAAAACAGCAATTTGCTTGCAAAATTCAAAAAAAGATTGCATATTAAATTCGAGAAGTAAATCCAAATTAACGCTTCAGCGATTTGCTTCGGTTTTAATTAATTTTTTTGACAATCAAATAAGAAAGTGTATGAAACTCAACATTCATTCAGTAGGTTTCGATGCCAGAGATGGCTTGTTAGAATTTATTCAAGCTCGTTTGGATAAGTTAGAAACATTTTATGGCGATATTATTGACGGGGAAGTATTTCTAAGGGTAGAACCGGGAGATGCTAATGAAAATAAATTGGTGGAGGTAAAGCTAAATCTTCCCGGCTCAAGCGTCTTTGCAAAGTCGCAGAGTAAGTCTTTTGAAGCTGCTACTGATGAAACGGCAGAAGCCTTGCGCCGTCAGATTAAAAAGTTCAAAGAAAAAATTGTGCTGAAGCAGTAATCCTATTTTATTGAGATTGTAAGCACGAAAATTACTCGTAAATACGCCTTGCTATAAGGACTATTTGCGAGTAATTTTTTGCTTTTAAGCCCTTTGTTGCTTATTTTTGCACTACTGCACATTTTTCCATAGCGTGGGATTGGAAAACCTCACGTGCTACGGAAAAATAAGCCACTCAGAAATAACATTTCTTTGAGAAATGTCATTTCTGAGTGGCTCATATATAGTAGTACGATAAATTTCCTTTTTTAATGACTAAGCCATAGAAGGCTTATAAAGCATAGCAAAAACATTACACAAAAACTAAGAATATGAATAATTTTCAGAGCGAAGCTGCCGAGTGGTTCAAAACCTTACAAGATAGTATTTGTAAAGCGATAGAAGGAGCAGATGGCAAAGCAAAATTTGAAGAAGAACTTTGGGAACGCCCTGGCGGCGGTGGCGGGCGCACCAGAGTTATCCGACATGGAGATGTCATAGCCAAAGGGGGAGTCAATTTCTCGGCAGTGCATGGCGAGCCACCTCAAAAAATGTTAGAAGTATTAAAGCTCGATAAAGCTAATTTTTTCGCCTCTGGTGTTTCTATCGTATTGCACCCTCAAAGCCCTATGGTGCCTATTATTCACATGAATGTGCGTTATTTTGAAATGAGCAACGGCGTTTATTGGTTTGGAGGAGGCATAGACCTCACGCCACACTATGTCGTCGATGCTGATGCCCGTTATTTTCACGAGCAACTTAAAGCTGTTTGTGATAAGCACCACGCTGATTATTATCCTAAATTCAAAACTTGGGCTGATGATTATTTTTATTTGCCACACCGCCAAGAAACAAGAGGTATAGGTGGAATATTTTTCGACCACCTCAAAGAAAACGAAACCCAAAGCAAAACCGATATTTGGAATTTTGTCAAAGATGTAGGGAGTATTTTTGCTGATACTTATACGCATTTGATGCAAAAAAATAAAAATTTGCCTTACAATGATGCACATACGGCATGGCAGAATGTGCGCCGCAGTCGTTATGTAGAGTTTAATTTGATTTACGACAAAGGCACAAAATTCGGACTCGATACAGACGGACGCACCGAATCTATCTTGATGAGTATGCCGCCCGTAGCGGAATGGCATTACAACTACGCACCAGAGCGCGGTACGCCCGAAGCCGAAACTATTGCCAAGCTCAAGAAAGAGGTGGACTGGATAAGTATCTAAACCTGTTAAATCATTTCAGAGCTAACACATCTTATAAAATAACCCTTGTCCTTAAAATTAGAACTAACAGTTCGGCCAGCACTGTTAGTTCTAATTTTATATTGCGCAACATACTACTATACACTCGGCAGCCAGAAATAATATTTCTCAAAGAAATGTTATTTCTGGCTGCCGAGTATGTGCTATGGTTTATCTTGAGCCTTCATAGAGTTCGTATTGCGAAAAGCTACAGGCGAGCGAGCCGTTATAGACTTTCAATTTCTGACTGGGTCGTAGCCCAAGCCGTTTGATAGCCTTGAGGTTAGAGGTGATAATCCATGCTTGATAGCCTTTCCAATTTGTTTTGAGCACGTCTCCAATTTCCTTATAAAATGCTTTAATATCCTCTTCTTTGTCCATGCGCTCGCCATAAGGAGGGTTCATAATGAGCATACCACCGCTATGATTTTCAGGGGGTAAAAAATCCTGAAAAGCAATATTTTTGATTTGAATATATTTGCCAAGATTAGCTTCTAAGATATTTTTTTGTGCTTTGCGCGCTACATTTTTAGAAATTTCGCCTCCTAAAATAAGTGGAAGTTCGCTATCTTTGATGCCGTCCATAGCTTCATCATAGACTTGCTCCCAAATATCAGCATCAAAATCTTTCCATTTTTCAAATCCAAAAATAGACTTAAAAGAGCCGGGTGGGATTTGTGCAGCGATAAGAGCGGCCTCTGTAAGCAGTGTGCCAGAGCCACACATGGGGTCTATAAGTGGTGTTTTCTTATCCCAGTGGGAGAGTTTGATAAGGGCAGCAGCCAGCACTTCGTTAATTGGTGCAAGGTTTGTTTCTTGGCGATAGCCTCTTTTGTGTAGGGATTCGCCCGAGCTATCAAGTGAAACGAGACAGCTATCGTCTTTGATATAAAGATGCACTCTTAAATCTGGCTGGCGAAGCTCTACGGAGGGGCGGCGGCGATATTTTTCTCTAAATCTATCTACAATGGCATCTTTTGTTTTTTGTTCTAAAAAGCGAGAGTGGTGAAATCTATCTGTAGCTAATACACAGCCGATAGCGAGTGTATTTTTTACATCGAGATAATCCTCCCAGGGCATAGCTTTAATTTGTGTATAAAGGGATTGTTCGTCAGTAACTTTAAAGCTATGTATCGGAACGAGTATGCGTAAAGCCGTATGTAGGCAGAGGTTTGCTTTGTAAAGTAGTGCTTTATCACCACTAAAGCTAACAGCACGATTAGCTATTTGAATATCTTGAGCACCTATATGCTTGAGTTCCTCTGCTAAAATTTGCTCTACACCGTAAAGGGTTTGAGCGGTCATCTCGAAGTTTTGCATGAGCAGTTAGTTTGCTATTGTATTTATTTAGATGTAAGATACTTATGGTTGTCGTAAATCAAAAAAGCCTTCAAGATTGTACTTAATCCTGGAGGCTTTTTTGGTTTTGATAAAGAATTAAGTCTGTTATAATTAGACTTTAATTTCTACATCTACGCCGCTTGGTAGTTCTAATTTCATGAGTGCATCTACTGTATCCGAGCTGCTAGAATAGATATCTATCAGTCTTTTGTGTGTACAGAGTTGGAACTGCTCACGTGATTTTTTATTTACGTGTGGCGAACGTAGTACTGTAAATTTTTCTTTGTCAGTAGGCAAAGGAATCGGACCGTTTACTACAGCCCCTGTATTCTTTACCGCTTTTACGATTTTTTCAGTAGATTTATCTACGAGGTTATGATCGTAAGATTTAAGTTTTATGCGAATTTTCTGCGTCATGTTTGTAGCTTGTTTGACAAAACCAAGCATCAAAACCGTTTATCTTTTATGGGATTAACGATTTTGATGCAAAATAAAAATATTAAGCGGTTGCACCTTTAAGCTGTGCAATAATACCTTCCGCAAGGTTATTAGGTATAGGTGCATAATGCGAGAATGTAAGCGATGCAGCACCACGTCCTGAGGTTATAGTACGCAAATCGGTAACATAACCAAAGAGTTCTGAAAGTGGCACGTCAGCTTTTATCACTACGCCCGTACCTTTCATTACTTGTCCTTTTGGCATACCTCTACGTCTGTTAAGGTCTCCAATTACAGGACCTGTAAACTCTTCTGGGCATACAACTTCTACGTCCATCATAGGCTCTAAGAGCTGTGCACCTGCTTGCCTGCCTGCGGTTTTGAAGCCCAGACGTGCAGCCATTTCAAAAGATAAAGCGTCAGAGTCCACGTTGTGGAAAGAGCCATCAAATAGACGTACTTTTGCCCCTAATATAGGGAATCCGCCGAGTACACCATTTTTCAATGATTCTTCGAAACCTTTTTTGATAGCGGGTATAAATTCTTTTGGAATTGCACCGCCTTTGATTTCATCAACAAACTCGAGGAATCCTTCTTTTGCATTTTCGGGATCATCAACAGGCATAAGCTCAAATTGAATATCCGCAAATTTACCTTTACCACCTGTTTGCTTTTTATAAGTTTCTCGGTGAGTTACGGCTTTTGTAATCGCTTCTTTAAATGCTACCTGAGGTGCACCTTGATTGATTTCAACCTTAAACTCACGACGCAGGCGGTCGATAATAATTTCTAAGTGAAGCTCACCCATACCGCGCAATACAGTTTGACCTGTTTCTGTATCTGTATTTACTTGCAAGGTAGGGTCTTCTTCTACGAGTTTAGAAATAGCCATAGATAATTTATCTTGGTCAGCTTGTTTCTTAGGCTCGATAGCGTATCCAATTACAGGCTCTGGGAAAGTCATTTCTTCCAGAACAAGTGGATTAGATTCAGAAGTAAGCGTATCACCAGTTTTGATTTCTTTAAAACCAACACCAGCACAGATATCGCCGGCTTCAACTCTATCAATTGGATTTTGCTTATTAGAGTGCATTTGCAAAAGGCGTGAGATACGCTCTTTTTTGCCCGTACGGTTGTTCAAAATATAAGAACCTGAGTCCAAATATCCTGAATATACACGCATAAAGCAAAGACGACCTACGAAGGGGTCTGTAGCGATTTTGAAAGCCAATGCTGCAAATGGTTCATCAACAGAGGGGCTTCTCTCTTCGTCCTCTTCTGTTTTTGGATTGCGTCCTTTTGTAGGTGGAACGTTCAACGGCGAAGGTAAGAATGAACAAACAGCATCTAATACCGCTTGTACACCTTTATTTTTGAAAGCACTACCACAAAATACTGGAAAAATTTGCATAGCCATAGTCGCTTTGCGAATAGCAGCCATCATTTCATCAGCAGTGATAGACTCTGGATCTTCGTCGTACTTCATAAAGAGCTCTTCGTCCATCACGGCAACCTCTTCTATGAGTTTGTTGCGATATTCTTGAAACTCTTCTTTGAGGTCTTCTGGAATTTCTTCGTATTTATAAGTCATTCCTTGCGTATCGTCGTCCCAAATAATCGCTTTTTGTTGGATTAAATCTACAACGCCTCTAAATGTATCTTCTGCGCCAATCGGAATTTGCATAGGCACTGCGTTTGCGCCAAGCATTTCTTTGATTTCTTTGACAACAGAGAAAAAATTTGCGCCCGCACGGTCCATTTTATTTACAAAGCACAAACGAGGCACTTTATAACGGTCTGCCTGTCTCCATACGGTTTCAGACTGAGGTTCAACACCACCTACGGCGCAAAACAATGCAACAGCACCGTCAAGTACACGCAATGAACGCTCAACCTCAACGGTAAAGTCCACGTGACCAGGTGTGTCTATGATATTGATTTGATAATCTTTGGTTTCGTCAGTAGAATTAGCGTCTTTATCACGTGGGTATTTCCACTGTGTTGTAGTCGCTGCCGAAGTAATTGTAATACCTCGCTCTTGCTCTTGCTCCATCCAGTCCATTGTGGCTGCGCCATCATGAACCTCTCCGATTTTGTGCGTGAGACCAGTATAATACAAAATACGCTCGGTAGTGGTAGTTTTTCCGGCATCAATATGAGCCATAATACCAATATTCCGACGATATGTGAGATCTTTTTTAGACATGACTTAAAGAAAATAAAATATGGTGAAATGCAATGAATTTTTTGTGTAATAGCTCACCAAGTACATTAAAAACGAAAATGTGAGAAGGCTTTGTTGGCATCAGCCATACGATGCGTATCGTCTTTTTTCTTGACGGCAGCACCTTCACCTCGTGAGGCTGCGAGTAGCTCGTTACAGAGTCGCTCTGCCATAGTACGCTCATTTCTTTTTCGTGCAAAACTAATGAGCCACTTCATTCCAAGTGCATTTTTTCTGCCAGCTCTTACCTCCGTAGGTACTTGAAAAGTAGCGCCACCCACACGGCGACTTTTAACCTCTACGCTTGGCGTTACATTGGCCAAACCTTTTCTGAATACTTCCAAACCACTTACTTCACCACCCTCGGCAGATTTTGCAAGTTTAGCTTCGATAAGATCCATAGCATCGTAAAATATACGGAATGCTAATGATTTTTTGCCCGCCAACATCAAATGGTTTACAAATTGTGTTACGTTGGTATCATTATAGCGCGGATCGGGCTGGAGTACGCGCTTTTTGGGTTTTCTTTTTCTCATCGTATATGAAAAATTAAAAGGAATTTTTGTAATAAAAATCAAATAAATCTAAGCCAAGCAAAGTAGAATTAGCGCTTAATTAGAGTGAAAATAACGGCAGACAAATCAATTGTCAAATACGTTAAAACACTGACATCGAGCGCTTTGAAAATAAGTCTTTTTCAAAACTTACTTTTTCTTCTCTGCCTTAGGCTTTTTAGTGCCGTATTTCGAACGGCTTTGGTTACGACCTTTTACGCCGCTCGTATCGAGTGCGCCGCGCACGATGTGATAACGCACACCGGGTAAATCTTTTACACGACCGCCGCGAATAAGCACGATAGAGTGTTCTTTCAACTCATGACCCTCGCCTGGAATATAGGCAATAACCTCGATTCCATTTGTGAGACGTACTTTTGCGACTTTACGCATAGCCGAGTTAGGCTTCTTGGGCGTAGTCGTGTAAACGCGCGTACAAACACCGCGTTTTTGAGGGCAGGCATCTAAAGCCGGAGACTTTGATTTCTTTACAATTTCCTTGCGCCCTTTGCGAATTAACTGCTGAATAGTTGGCATTAAAACAACTTTCTTTTGGTAATGAGACAATAAAACAAACAAAATTTAGCCATTTTTGTCAGTTTTGCGTGTGGGTCCATCGAGTGATACGTTTGGATTTCAGAATTGCAAAATTACATCTTATTTATTGCTTTTCAAAACTTTTTACCAATTATTTCTATATTTTCTCAAAATCTTAGATTTTTAGCGATTTAATTGATAGATTTGCCTACAAAAACTATCTATTTTGATTATGAATGCAACACAAAAAAATATTTTCTACGCCGTTTTTTTAACGATTTGGATAACAAATCTTATCGGTAGAATCATAGACGAGCAAATATTAGACTTTATCTCGAAGCCTTTGCTCATGCCCGCACTTTTATTTTATTTCTGGAAAGTCAGTAGCCACCCTTTAAGCCCATATAGAAAATGGATTTTCGTAGGACTTATTTTTTCTTGGCTTGGAGATATTGTATTGATGTTTAATGAATGGTTTATAGCTGGGCTTGGCCTGTTCCTTATAACACACCTTGCTTATATATATGCTTTTTATGAAGATATGCAAATCAAAAGACGCACCCCTTGGCGTAAGCATTTTACGGGAATATTGCCTTTTGTACTTACTTGGGCGGCAGTGATTTATTTTTTATTCCCCCGGCTCGATACATGGCTTTTACAGATTGCCGTACCCTTTTACGCCGCTACGATACTAACAATGGCTTATTTAGCCTTAGATAGGGCAAGTAATACGATTGGCAAAAATCCATTATACGTATATTACGGCGCATCGCTTTTTGCTGTTTCTGACGGTATTTTGGCTTTCAATCAGTTTGATACAAATATGGAAATCCCGCTTGCCGGCCTCTGGGTTATGCTTACTTATGTAGCCGCACAGGCATTTATTGTCAGGGGAAGTGCAGCTTAAACGCTAATACAAAATCAAGAACTAAACAATGCTTTTGCATAGTCTTCCGCTTCCTTTATATCGCGATATATTTTGTAGCTTACTGGTGGTGGTGATATAGCAAAAATAGCTTTGAGTGTATATTGCAGAATGGTATTAGGTTGTACGAACACCCAACTCTTACAGTGCTTTTGAATAATTTCCGTATGTTCTGTTATCCAATTGCCTTGTTTGATGCGCAATTTTGAGGCTAAATAGGGCTTTGCATCTCTTGCATCAAATATAATGACAAAATCCGTTGCAAAAGCATTGTAAACCTTGTCCAATATATCTTGTAAATACGCATCAAATTCGGCTTCGGTGGGCGTTCTATCGCTATAAGTTACTGTTATGATAGGAAAATTTTCCGTATCAATCTGAGTGTAATTTTGCATAATATGCTTGCGTTTTGAATGGATAAAAATCGGTTTTTAGTAGCTTTGGATAGGCTAAGTTATATCTGTCTCATACTAATAGACATTCGGCGGCCAGAAATAACATGACTTAGAGATAGGTTATTGCTAAGCTCATTGCCTTATGGAATAATTAGGGTTTAAAAAAATTGTTCAAGAGCGTTTCATATTGATTTTGACTTTTGAGAATATACTCTGCCAACTCTCTAAATGCACCTTCACCCCCTTTGCTATGCAACAGGAAATCTACTGACTTTCTGACGGCTTCGGCAGCATCTACGGGGGCAGCACTAAAGCCTACTCTTTGAAGAAGCGAAAGATCGTTCCAATCATCTCCAATATAGGCTACCTCAACATCGGAAAAATTATAAGTAGCTTTAATTTTTTCATAGCATTGGATTTTGTCTTTGATGCCGTGATAGTGAAAAGCTAACCCCAACTCTTCGCAGCGTTTGCGCACTACGCTCGAATCGCGACCCGTTATTACCCCAACTTTAAAACCTAAGGATTGAATATGCTTCATCATCAAACCATCACGCACATGAAAGCGCTTGCTCTCATTGCCTTGACTATCGTAAATGATTCCCCCATCGGTAAGCACGCCATCGACATCGCTGATAATGACTTTTACAACACTCGCTTTATGCTTGTTATTCAACTTATTAAAGTTTTAGTCGGTAGTACAAAAATATCGTTCTATTAAATGCTGAGCAATATACAGAAAAAGGCTACAAAAAAACAAAAAGTCATGGTTATTTTACTTTAAAAATTGTAAAAAAAATAACGAGCACGGAAAATTTTAGTGAGTTTTTAGTTCTAATCGGCGAATAGCTTACAAGTGAACTTTCATAGCAATTTGTTTTTTTTAAATCATTTTCGTAAATATGCAGTTAAATACAAAATAAATATCTGTAATTTTCAAATATACCCAAAATAAATACTACGATGCATAAAACTTACGGGACTTACTCCTACTCTTTAACTTTGGCAATCCTGATGCCTATACTATTGCTACT
Source organism: Bernardetiaceae bacterium (assembly GCA_020832465.1). GTDB lineage: Bacteria > Bacteroidota > Bacteroidia > Cytophagales > Bernardetiaceae > JAFIER01. Next base: position 3,910 of record JAFIER010000125.1, on the reverse strand, counting down.
GACTATGAGTCAGCTTTATGCGCAAGCTCCATCGCAGGCTTTGGAGTTCAAATCAGGTACAGAATATCCACTATCTAATATTGAAGATTACCAACGAGGAGATTTAGACTTATCGCCTTATCTTTTCGAGGGTAAATACCACCTACTCGTGCAATTTGAAGAACTTCCTAATGCAGCTTCACGTCAAATAATGCGACAAGAGGGGTTAGTTTTGAAAGATTATATGCCTAAAAAAGCATACTTTGCAGAACTCTCCCCCAGCCTTTCGGCAAACCGTTTAGCACAATGGGGCGTGCGAACGCTTTTTCCACTACAACCTAAACACAAGGGAAGTGAGGCTTTTGAGCCTGAAAACCTCCCCGAGTGGGCGCAAATGTCCGATGGATACCTCCGCATCAGCCTGACGCTATCTACACAAATGGATAGGGCTAACTTTCAGCGTGAAGCGCAAAAATTACAACTACGCCCACCTTTTAGAGAAGCCTTTCAGATAGTTTACGATAACGTCATTGCTGAAATTCCTAAAGAAAAACTCTCACAGCTTTTCGATAAACCCTGGGTAAATTACATCGAACCCGCTGGGCAGCCGCTCCTTGAGAGAAACCGTCCCGGACGTGCTAATCATGGCGTTGATGCGGCGAGCAATCCACATTACTTTGGCTTAGATGGAGAAGGAATCCGAATTGGTGAATGGGACGGCGGAGTCGTCGGTCCTCATATAGATTTCGATTCAAGATTAGTCAATAAAGAGGGCGGAGGCTCAAGCGGACACGCTACCCACGTAGGGGGTACGGTCATCGGTGGCGGGCATATCAACCCTGCTGCACGTGGTATGGCACCCAAAGCCACACTTTTCGCTTGGAACTATACCGCTGGTAGCTCAAATGCCGAGATGCAAAATGCTATGGATACGCCTGCCGATAGAGTTCAGCTCATGACACACTCTTGGGGTAATGGATTCGTAGGCTGTGGCGGCGGCGGTACGCCCGGTAATTACGATGCCAATGCAAGATTTATAGATCTGCTCGTTGATCAATATCCTACACTTGCCGTGCAATGGGCTATTGGTAATACGCAAGGATCAGGCTGTGTGGCTGGTGGATTTAGAAGTATTACCAACGGCTGGGAAATCTCTAAAAATAGTATCGGAGTAGGGGCACTCACACAGGCACTCGGAGAAACAACTTATAGTAGCTACGGACCCGTCAGAGACGGTAGGCTCAAACCCGAAATTTGTGGCGTAGGAACCCAGGTATTCTCTACTATTCCCAACAACAACTATCAAAACCAAACGGGTACTTCTATGTCCACACCCGGCGTATCGGGCGCACTCACGCTCCTTTACGAATGGTACAGAGACAATACAGGAGCAGGTACTTATCCGAGTATTGCGCTTGTTAAAGCCGTCGTGCTTAATAATGCACTTGATTTAGGTAATGTAGGACCTGATTATAAATATGGTTACGGAAATATCAATATCAAAAAAGCCATTGAAGCACTCGATGAAAACCGATACCTCGAGAGCAACGTCGATAATGGAAATACAAATACGCATACCATTACCGTACCCGCTGGTACAAAAAAGCTAAATGTCATACTCTCTTGGAAAGACCCCGCAGCTGCCTTGAACGCAAACCCCGCACTAGTTAATAACTTAGATATAAGAGTCATAGACCCATCATCTGGCTCAAACCTACCTTGGTTACTCAACCCTGCTAACCCCGCTGCTACGGCTACCACAGGTGTGGATAACTTGAATAATGTAGAGCAAGTTACTATCATTGACCCACCCGCTGGTACTTATACCATAGAAGTCGAAGGCACAAATGTACCCTCCGGACCGCAAGATTATGCGATAAGTTGGACAGTCGATGCCCCTTATATCGAAATTACATATCCCGTTGGTGGAGAAAGCCTTATCTCCGGAGCACAATACCGAGTTACTTGGGAAGCCGAAGGTGTTACAGGAAATCAAACCCTTCAATATTCATTAGACGGGGGCACGACCTGGGTAAATATTTCTACCACGATCAACCAAAATCAAAGACAATTTAACTGGACTACGCCCGGCACAGCCAATACACACCAAGCCCGAGTGCGCGTACAGCAAGGTGCATTGAGTGGCATGAGCCCAAATAATTTTAATATCTTACAAAGACCCACCGCGCTCAACGCTACGGCTATTTGTGGGGGAGTCAATTTAACGTGGACAGCAGCAGCAGGAGCTAATGAATATGAAGTATTCAGGCTCGATTTGCCTACGTCCGAATACGTATCCGTAGGTACAACTACAGCGACAAACTTCTCTGTAACAGGACTGCCATCAGGTACATACTGGTTTACAGTCAAAGCTTTGACTACAGCAGGAGCAGTCAGTGAGCGCGCCTTAGCAGTAAGTGCTGTTGTTGACGGAATTGTCGATGACCTCGAACTCCTTGCCATAGAAAATCCGATTTGCGTTACAGCAATCCCCGCTACAGAGGATATAATTGTGAGAATTAAAAATGTATCTTGTGATGCTTTCCCCGCTGGTACGAATATCCCACTTTCATACACCTACGACGGCACTACAGTCAATGAAACCTTTACACTTGCCGCACCCCTTGCCGTAGATGCTGAAATTACTTATACTTTTGCTACGCCTATCAATATCACAGCGGTAAGTCCTAATGAAATCGATGCACAAATCAACTACCCTACTGATGCTAATCCGGCTAACGATGTAATTACAGGATACGAGTTTGGTAGCATCGTAACGACTTTGCCCTATTTCGAGAGCTTCGAAGAGCCTAACCCGGGCACCTGCTGGACACGCACGCAACTCTCGGCCACAGGAGGCTTCAAATACGGCACACCAGCTGCTTTGAGTAGCGCATTTTTCAACATCCCACCCGCTACCGACGGTACACAAGCTGCGATTACCAATGATGATGAGTGTAATTGCAACTCAAGCGAAGATTATTTAATCTCGCCTAAGTTTGACTTCTCCGCTTATAGCTCCGTCAATTTAGAAGTAGATGTGTTCCGTAGAGATAACTTTGGACCTGGCGAGGCTTTTGTGAAAATTAGTACCACAAGTGTAAGTGGGCCCTGGACAACGCTCGTTACAATAGCCAATAATGACGCATGGCAAACGCTAAACATTGACTTAGATGCCTATGCGGGTGAGTCAGATGTATGGATTGCTTTTCATTACGATGATAACGGCGCTTGGGGATACGGACTTGGCGTAGATAGATTCTTACTCTGCTCAGGAGATGCACCTATAGCTACTGCTTTAAACCCCGCACATACAGCTACTGACGTAAGTATAAATACAGACCTTGTCATTACCTTTGATACTGACATCACAGCTGGAACGGGTTCGCTTACGATTACTGACGGAACTACGCCAATTACAATTCCAATAACTGACCCCGCTGTTTCTATCGCTGGAAATACGCTTACCGTAAATCTGCCTGCTGCCTTAGCTTACAATACCACTTATAATGTAATTGTGCCAGCAGGCTTTGTCAAAAATGAATGCCAAGTAGATTTTGCAGGTATAACCACAGGCAACTGGACATTTACTACCGAAAACGATGATATAAATGCGCTATGTCAAGATATTGTCGTCGAAGTAGATGCCACAGGCAGCGTAAACGTAAATGCTACTGCTATTGATGGCGGAAGCACAGGAACTATTACTTCTTATACTTTCCAAGATACGGGCACTCCTAACAAAACTTTTGATTGTACTGACATTGGAGACAACACTGTAACGCTTGTTGTTTCTGACGGAACAAGTACTTCTACTTGCACAGCCACTGTAACCGTTCAGGACAATATCGCTCCAGTGCTCACCGCAAAACCCGATTACACACGCAGCGTAGATGCGGGTGAATGCGATTTTACCAATGGCGATATTCCC
>JAFIER010000106.1 GCA_020832465.1 Bernardetiaceae bacterium | reverse complement strand
CATCGGGGTCGCAGACTGGCTGTACATCTTCTCCGAGCGAGAGCGGAATATCTCCAAAAGGTCGTACAGTAACGGTATTGCTTACACTTTGACAAAGCGTAGGGCTTCCTGCATCAGTGATAATCACGAAGTAACGCCCTGTATCTGAAACGCTTAGTGTAGGTTCGCCGACGCCTACGGGCGAGCTTGTGCCGTCTTCGTTTAGGCGTTGCCAGTCGTAGATAAAGTTATCACCATCGAGACCGTTGGTAACTACGGCCTCAAACACTACGGGTACATCTTCACAAACAAACCTTGTCGGCACACCGATATAGGCTTGCGGAATGGGATTGACCGTGATGGTTATGGGGTCGCTATCCGAGGTACAGTTTGCAATGGTGGTCATTCCCCTTACATAAAATTCGTATTCACCTGGGTCGAGCGTAACGGGTGAGGTATAAGTGTTGCCTTCAGCCACTTGCACGGGCACACCATTCAAAAAGAAGGTATAAATATCCGCACCGCCCGCTGTGAAAGTAACGGTTTCGCCTCTACAAATCGTGAGGTCGGGGTCATCAGCAGCGAGTGTAACATCGGGAGTAGCTTCTACGGTGATGATGGCTTCGCCCGTAGGCGTGCCGACACAGCCATTTACATCAGAAACGGCAATAGGTTCGTAGCTTCCACCCGAGACGTTATAGACAAATGTACCGCTATTCACGACGGTATCGGTTACTGTAACCACGCCTGTTTGCGACGTGTATTGGAACGTCAAGTTGATAGGGAAGTTTCCTGTTACAAAAAATCCAACATTGGTTGTTTCGTCATCGCAAATGGTCGTTGTGCCTTCTATGCGGAACGTAGGCAATGGATAAACCACTACCTCAACCGATTCATCGAGCCATATTTCGCATTCCGTAGGATAATTGATGTCTATGGCACGAATTGTATATGTGTAAGTACTTTGACCACTGACAAGGTTTGTATTGACAAAATTATCAAACTCTAAATCCGTACCACCTACGGCTACGGATTCATCGACCTTTGTGCCATTGCGATAAAGTTCGTACAAAACGCCATTTTGTGGGTCGCTAATCGTAACAGTAGCCGTTCCCTCGTCGCAAAATTCTGTATCAGAAATGGCTACGGGTCGGTCTTCCAAAGGCTCGGGGTGAAAGGTTATCTCGATTTGAGCTGTATTTTCACAACCAGCTAATGTATTCCCGATAGTTACTTCGTAAATAATCGTAACGGGTGCGCCACCTGCGGGTGCGAAGTTCTCGATTCTTGTTTCCTGTATCGGGTTCGTACCCAAATCCACGCCATTTGTAATATCACGCCATTGATAGGTAATATCACCACCAAAAACGGCATGCGAAGCATCACCTGCGTTTAAGGTTTGTGCGCCGTCGGAGTTACAAAATAGCTCTTCGGTTTTAACTGTGCCGTTATGCTTGATTTCGGTAACGGGAGTCGGGTAGAAGTTTATTGTAATCTCGTCGGTGCTTTCGCAAACCAAAGGCGCAGAGCCGTCATAGACGGTAAGAATGTAGGTATTAGATGCTGAGAACTCATCAGCTACAAAATCAGCCGTATTTGAAACGACCGTACCATCGGGTTTTGTCCATTCATACACAAAATCGGCAGTATGGCTTGGCAGCAGTCCTGAGAAAGTTTGTGCGCCTTCGGCATCACAGAAATTGTATTCCGCAGCAGCGGCTGCCCCGTCGTATTGAATCTCTACTTCGGCTTCGGGGTAGAATCCGACGGTAACTGAAGTAGTGCTTTCGCAATTATTAGGTGTGGAAGTATCGGTTATCAAAACTTGATATTCGTTTACTTCGCTCACAGCACTTACCTCGAGGGTAGCATCAGTACCGACTACAACGCCTGTGGTTAGGTTTGTCCATTCGTAGGTAAAATCTGCTGTATGCGAAGCATCAGAAGCATCGAGCGTTTTAGGTGCGTCGTTGTCGCAAAAATTATATTCCGTATCGGCTATGCCATCAATTTTGATTTCAGCAACGGGATTGGGATTAAAGGTTACGCTAATATCGGCTACCGTTTGGCAGGCAGTAGCGGCAGAGTTATCAGTTACGGTAACTTCATAGACTACGGTGCTATTGAAGTTCGAGACTTCTAAATCTGCATCAGTACCCACGACCGCACCTGTGGTGAGGTTTACCCATTCGTAAGCAAAATCCGCTGTGTGCGATGGGTGTGCTGCGCTTACCGTTTGCGCTCCTTCGGAATCGCAAAAAGAAACTGCCGTTTCGGGATTGCCTAAATAGGTTATCTCGAGGGTAGGATTAGGGTTAAATGTAACCGTTACCGTATCACGCGACTCGCAAGAGTTCGGGAAGTTGTCATCATTGACAATTACTTCATACACTCGGGTTTCGGAAAAGTTATCGACGACTTGCGTCGCATCAGTTCCTAAATCAATGGGTGCGGCAGTAATATCTCGCCATTGATAGGTAAATCCAGCATCGTGCGAAGCATCAGAAGCGTCCAGAGTTTGTGCACCATCAGAATCGCAAAAGTCATAACTGTCTTCGGCTGCGCCGTCGAGCGTGATATCCAATGTTGGATTCGGACGGAATGTAAGCTCGAGGGTGTCTCTTGTCGTACAATTTGTAATAAAATTGGTATCGGTGATGAGCACTTCGTAGATTCGAGTTTGACTCAAATTTTCGAGCGTAATTTCAGCATCACTGCCAAGTGCAACTATATTGGTAGGGTCTGTAATATCTGACCATTGATAAGTTGTATTGGCATCGTGGCTTGGCGCAAGGGCAGTAAAAGTCTGCTCGCCTTCGGAGTTGCAAAAGCTAATTTCGTTGGTCGGTGCGCCAGCAAAAAGAATCTGCGCCTCGGGATTAGTATGAAAAATAACCTCTACCGTATCGCGTGTGGGGCAATTTGTGGGTTCAGAAACATTCGTTACGATGACTTCATAAATCGTACTTGCCGATAAATTTTCTACGGTTATGACTGTATCCGTACCTAAATCAATGGGTGCGCCGGGGTCTGTAATATCAAACCATTGATATGTCATATTTGCCTGATGGGACGGGTGATAAGCACTAAAGGTCTGCTCTCCGTCGGTATCGCAAAACTCGTATATGTCTTGCGCTACACCACCGAGGGTAATTTCTACAAAAGGATTCGGGTTATAGGTAACTCTAACGGTATCGCTCGAGGTACAGCCTGTAATTTGATTGGTAACGACGACGATATAATCAATCGGATTAGCTGTTACGCTATCTATGGAGCGGTGCGTTACGGTCAGTTCGGCTGTAATTTCGGAGAGCGGTGTTACCGTTCCGACACTATCCTTGAACCATTCATAGTCCATAACTCCGGCATGTGTAGGGTCTTCAGCAGATATGACTACGTCTCCTTCTGAGTCGCAACGTACCAAGTCATCGCCTAAATCCAGAATGGGATTGGGCGTATAAGTAACGCTAATGACATCGCTATTGACACAAAGCGAGGTGTCGTTCGTAACGGTCAAGATGTAGTCAATGGTCATGGGCATGTTGCTCTCTGAGCGGTGCGTAACCTCCAGCGTAGGTCCGTTTGCGCCTGCGATGGTCGTAATGATGCCGAGGCTATCCATTTGCCATTCGTAAGACATGGTCGTGCCGTGTGTGGCATCGTCTGTGCCGATAATAAGATTTCCCTGCGAGTCGCAAAGAGTCGTATCAGCTCCTAAGGCGACTATAGGCAATGGATTGAATGTTATATATACGGTATCCCTTGATGGGCATACGCCTGTATCTTCAACTTCTACGATGTACTGCCTTGTTTCGGAATTTGGTGCTGGTGGGTCAAAGAATACCTCGAGGGTAGCGTTAGTTTCACCAGGCATAAGCACACCATTTTCAAACCATGCATAGGTTACGGCAGGTGTGTGTGTGGGTTCGGCGGCATCGAGTGTAAATGCTCCTTCATCAACGCAGGCGATTTGATTTTCTCCTATATCAATAGGTGCTTCTGCCTTAACTTCAATAAACACTGTATCTACGGCTTCGCATATTGTACCATCGGCGGAGTTTACGAGTGTAACTTCGAGGAATAGGGTATCTATCGTGCCACTTGTCGTAGCAGTATAGGTAAGCGAATCAGAAGTACTTCCATCAGACCAGAGATAAGTATCAAAAAATTCGTGAGTACCAAACTTATAGCTTTCACCTTCGCAGAGGACAATATTTCGTGGTCCGATGTCTAAGGAATCCAAGAAGTATATATCAACTACATCAATTTGATTACCGCAAGCATCAAGTACAAATATAAGCAATGTATCGAGACCTCCTGTAGCGATGTTGCTATAATTCAATGCACTAAGCGTATCGAGCGAAAATAGAAACTCATTTTGCCCTGTTATCAAAGTTGTACTATCTGGATAATTCAAAATATTGACTACGCCATTGGTTACAGCACTACCTCCGTATTGAAAATAGACTGTTTCGGGGATATTTGCACTATCCCTTGTGATATTAAAAAATGGCGGTTCATCGCACTCTACCCAGCCAATGGTAAGGTCTGTATCGATGTTGAGTTCGGTACTGGTTACGCGTTCTATGAATACGCCCGAGTCGAAGGAGGAGTCTCCGCCATCCCCAATTTTAAGCTCAATGCGATATGTATTACAAGGGGTTACATCATAAATGGCTATAAGTCCTGCACTTAATCCATTATAGGCTATACTAGGCCCTACGCCATTAGGACCAGTAGCCATATTATTATAGTAAAATCCAGCATTTGTAACAGGATTTAAGTTCAAGATAGACACGGCAGTAGTTGTGCCAGGTATTAGTGCTATATTTTCTTTAGGCGTACCGGCAGTTAGGTCTTGAATAAAAAAACCAAAAGCGTCATTGAGCGTTCCAGCACCAATAGGTGGTGCAAAATTAGGATATTCTTCGGAGCCAAACGTATAGTTAAACTTAATAGTATCCCCTGCTGGTACGATATCAAAAGCAATTACACAAGCATCATTGATATTGACTCCTGACAAAGCCACAAGATCTGGATCTGTTCCCGTACTATTAATGCTGCTGGCAAAGAATGTAGAAGGGTTAGGCACTTCGCCTGCATCACCCGTGGTAAGAATAATACCGCTTGCGCCTAATCCAATAGCGCCGATATCGGGAGTGATTCCTGTGCGGTCAAACGAGCCATAGGCACGATCATCGCAAATAATGGTAACATTAGATACGGTAACGCCCACGCCTTCGAGTCGGCTAATAATTTCAGCGGGTGTGATGCCAGTATTGACAACAATTTGTGCCTCAGCTGTGGATATTAGTGTAGTAATGTATAGCAACCCTATAGAAAGAGTTAAAACCAGTTGTTTAATTAGCCCGTAATGATAGCCTACCGGTTTATTTTTTTTTAAACATTGCATAGTTATGTAGTTTTTTTGCATTTTTAGTAAAAAAAAGTTATTTTGTTTACGATAAATAAATATAAAATTTAGGTATTGTTTTTAATGGCTTGGGGCTTATTGGTTATAGTTATTAGGTTTTGGTGGCTAAATTAGGTAATTTAAATTGAAAAACCATATATATCTGCATAAATCTATAGCAAATTACAATAGATACAAGATAAAATCGTTTTATAATGCGTATAAGGTATTTTTTCATATAAGCGATATTTATGCCATTTTAGTTCATTTGTAGCTGATAGATTTTACAAAATAATACACTGTTTTGCATTAGAAAAAAGAAATACCTACCTTTGTTTTTAATTTTTTTACATTTTTCTCCTTGGAAAGAACTTTTTTTGTATTAAAATTTGTAACTTGCTTGTAATTTTAAATAATATCTTGTTTTTTTAGCACTGATTTTGATACTCAAAACTAATAAGTCAATTTTTAAATAATAAATTTATGCTTAAGCGTTACTTTTTACTATTGTTGTTGCTGCCCGCTCTTTTGTGGAGCGAATCAAAAGCTCAAGACTTGCAGTACTCTCAATTTTATGCAGCACCTTTATACCTGAATCCTGCCTTAGCTGGTTCTACACTTGGTGGTAGGGCAAATTTAAATTATCGCAATCAATGGACGGGTACAGATGCAAACTTTACTACTTATGCTGCTTCGTTTGATTATCACTTTGAGGAGGCGCGCAGTTCAGTAGGTTTACTTATGAAACGAGACGAGCAGGGTGCTGGTCAGCCTTTTACAAATACGGAGGTTTCTCTTATATATGCTTTTTTAGTTCCTATCAATGAAAAAATTATTTTTCAGCCGGGTTTACAACTCGGTTATGTGGTGAGGGATTCCAATTTACCACGCCTCACTTACCCTGACCAGTTTGACAATACAGGGCTTATCAATCCTGTTACACAGGAGCGTTTTCCTAATCAAACGATTAATTATATTGATATTTCGGCGGGCGCCATGCTCATGGGCGAAAATTTTTGGTTTGGCGCATCAGCCCACCATTTGAACCAGCCTAATCAATCATTTTTAGATGAGGAGTTCCCTTTGGCAATTCGCTATTCAGCGCACGGTGGTTTCCGTATAGGATACGATGACCCTTATGACGGGAAAGAACGCAGTATTGTACCCAATTTTATGTATAAAAGACAAGGTACTTTTCAGCAAATCAATTTAGGTTCTTATGCTGTTTATGAGCCCCTTGTATTTGGTGCTTGGTATCGCGGTTTTCCTATTGGCAATTTACAAACAGATAGTGGCATTCCCGTTCCTATGCATGATGCTATTGTGCTTATGGCAGGCGTAAAATTTGGAGATTTTAATTTTGGTTATAGCTTTGACTGGTCTATTTCTGAACTCGGTACTATCCCAGCCAATTCACACGAAATTTCTCTCTCTTATGTTTTTGGTGGCTCAAGCATCTATTGCCCTGGCTATACACCTTGGGGTCGTCATGGCAAAACCAAAGGATTTAGAAGATAATTTAGTATTTTATAGTGACAAAATTCGCAAAAATAACATTTCTCTAAGAAATGTTATTTTTGTTTTGAGTAGTTTATACAATTTGTAATTACTTGCATGGAAAACCATCTACAAATAACTTTTATCGGCGCGGGCAATGTGGCTTGGCATTTAGCACAAGCCTTGTCCTCTCAGCCTGATATAAGCATTTGCGAAATTTATAGTCGGAAGCTCGAACATGCCAAAAAATTAGCTAATCAATGTGGGGAGCGGGTTGTAGCTTGCAATACTTTAGATTTTAGCCAAAGCACAGCTTCGCTTTTTGTGTTAGCAGTAGCTGATGGGGTTTTTCAAGAAGTCATATCAAAACTAAAACTGCCCCAAAAGGCATCTATTGTACACGTCTCGGGCACACACCCCTTAGAATTGTTAGAAGGATTAGGTACGGATTATGGGGTTTTTTACCCCCTACAAACATTTAGTAAGACTAAGCCGGTAGATTTCAAAGAAATTCCATTTTGCATAGAAGCTAATTCATCAGCTTTAGAAGCTAATCTTTTGACTTTAGCAGCCTTACTTTCAGATTCAGTGCGCTTGATGAGCTCTAAGGAACGTCGCACTTTGCATGTGGCGGCAGTTTGGGCTTGCAATTTTGTCAATTATATGCTGATAGCAAGCAAAGATATACTTGCTGTTGATGGATTACCTCATGATTTGCTTGCACCGCTCGTGCGCGAAACTATTGATAAGGCTTTTACTATTGAACCCTTATTAGCACAAACAGGACCTGCTAAAAGAGGAGACTATAATACGATGCGCACACATCAAGACTTTTTAGTAGAAAACCTTCCCGATTATGCGCATAAATATCAGCTTTTATCCGAGGCAATTATGAAGCGTTTAAAGGATAGCTAATAATAAAACTACTCAAAAAACGAGTGCTAAGCGCAACTTTTTGTTAAAAAGAGACCTATATAGTTAGTTTTTGATAGACTCTACCAACTCTTTTTCGATATCCCAATCTTTGGAAAGTTTAAGCATAGCCATAGCTTCCATTTCAGAAATAAAACCTTTCTGTTTATTTGCGTCCCAGACTGATTTAAGATAATACAAACGTTTGTCTTTATCAAGTCCTTGCATAGCTTCTCCAAGCAAGGCACGCGCTCGCTCAAAGGCATTATAATAATCCTGCGCAATAAACTCATTAGCCCACTTGAGTTCTTGATAAGCATCTAAACTCTTGGCAGTCTCGTCAAGAATTTTTTGTTCGTCTTCATCGAGACCGTGGTAATGAAATATTACGCATTTTAGAAGTAAAAAAGCCTTTTTTTCTTCACTTGTCATACATGCAAAAGATTATATTTTTAGCGATTCACTTTGTTGTAGTAAGTATTGAGCTAAAATAAGTAAAAAAATAACACTAAAAAAGAAAAAACACCTATTTTTTCCTTTTTAGCCCTGATTTATTATGGTAAAACTATTTTGGTTCTAAATGTACAAACGGAATGAGCATCTCTTCGATAGATACCCCACCGTGCTGAAAAGTATCCTTATAATACTTGACATAATAATTGTAATTATTCGGATAAGCAAAGAAATAGTCTTCAGTAGCAAAAACAAAAGATGAGGAAACTCCATTTTTAGGGAGTTTAAAATCTAATGGATTTGAAGCTACAACTACATTTTTAGGATCATAGTTTAGGTTACGCCCCTGCTTATAACGTAAATTTGTATTTGTATTTCGATCTCCAATAATTTTATAGGGTTTTTTGGCTCTGATTGTACCATGATCCGTAGTAATCACAAGCTGTGCTTTTTGCTCTGAAACGAGGCGGATTAGCTCCCATATAGGAGAATGCAAAAACCAAGACTTTGTAACCGAGCGATAAGCAGCTTCATCGGGTGCAAGCTCGCGCACAAAAGCCGTATCAGTACGCGCATGAGAGAGCATATCCACAAAATTAAAGACAAGCGCGACGAGGTCGTAGTTCAGCAAATTAGAAAAATCATCAACAAGGCTTTTGGCTTGTTGGTTTTTTAAAATTTTATGATAGGTCATGCGCAGGTTGCCTTCGGCACGCCAAGTTTTCATCTGCCGGCGCAAAAACTCTTCTTCTGAGTTATTTTTACCTCCTTCGTCTTGATCATCGAGCCAAATATCACTATGCTTTTTAGCCATCTGATCAGGCATCATACCCGAGAAAATAGCGTTGCGTGCATAAGCTGTTGTCGTAGGCAAAATAGAACAATAAATTTTTTCTTCTACGACATTAAAATAATCAGCAATATGAGCCTCAATAACTTTCCACTGGTCGTAGCGTAAATTATCTAAAACTAAAAAAAATACAGGTTTTTTAGTCTTGTTTTCTCTTAAAATAGGCAACAAACAGCGTCGCAATAAATCATGCGACATGATAGGACGCTCATCTTCATCAGCATCGTTCATCCAATAGTCGTAGTTGTTGCGTATATATTTTGTAAAATTTGTATTTACTTCATCTTTTTGCATCTCGAGTACTTCTTTCATACTCTTTGTTTCAGTATTTTCAATCTCGAGTTCCCAGTGCGTAAGTTTTTTATATACATCTACCCACTCCTCAAAAGGCATATCACCTTGCATCATAGCCATCGTAATATTGCGAAAATCCTGCTGGTAGCTCTGATTTGTTTTTTCTGAAAAGATGCGTTTTTTGTCTAATATACGCTTAATAGACAGTAATATTTGGTTAGGGTTTACAGGCTTTATTAAGTAATCAGCAATATTTGCGCCTATTGCATCTTCCATAATATACTCCTCCTCACTTTTTGTTATCATAACTACAGGGACGTTAGGACGCACAGCTTTAATTTGACTTAAAGTCTCTAATCCAGACATACCCGGCATATTTTCATCGAGGAATACCAAATCAAAATAGCCCTCTTCGCAGGCTTCTAAGGCATCAGCACCGTTATTCACGGAGGTGATAGCATATCCTTTTTTTTCTAAAAATAAAATATGAGGCTTTAAGAGTTCTATCTCGTCGTCTGCCCAAAGAATTTGATAAGATTGCATATTGATATAATTGTGTTTTTGAATCGTACTGCTAACTCTAAGGCTATTTTAAAACAAAAAGTTAAAAGTATGCCTTGGCTATAAGCATGAAGCACAAAGATACAAATTATTTGATTCAAAACAGTAGTAATAAGGCAATACATGCAAGATTATAAGCCCAATACTATAGCTAATACTTTTTTTTGACTAACTTTGCAGATACGAATGTATAAAAAATATGGTATTTTACCTATTGAAACTGAAAATAATTTTATAAAAATTCATAATAAGCAATCAAATTGGACTCTCCAAACTTTATAGACTATATCAAAATACTGATGCGCTCCGGCAAAGGAGGCGCAGGCTCGGTACATTTTAGACAGGAAAAATTCGTAGAAAAAGGCGGTCCTGATGGCGGTGATG
>JAFIER010000103.1 GCA_020832465.1 Bernardetiaceae bacterium | reverse complement strand
ATTATCAACGGACAAGGGCACGATTTTAAAGAGGTAGAAACCTCGGAGGAGAAGCGTCTCGATGTGGTAGTTACTTATTTGCAATCAAAATATATTTTGGAGCTCAAGCGTTGGGCTGGCGAGGAGTCTCATCAACGGGGTTTGAAACAACTTTCGGATTATTTAGATATTTACGGAGTTAAAAGAGGTTATTTATTGATTTTTGACGAGCGCAAAGAGCAGGCTTGGAAAGAAGAGCTTATCGAGTATGAAGGCAAAGAAATTTTTGCCGTTTGGTTGTAGCTTCTATCCTAAGTTTATATATTAAAAATATCTACCTGAAAGGAACTTTTTCTTTCTCACTATTGTATTAAGCTCAATGTACAGGCAAAAATTTACATATCGCACAAAGTTCATAGCAATGCTTATGGCACTTCAACTGCTTCTTAGCTCTTGGGGCGTGCTGTTTTATACGCATACTTGTAATATGCGTGAAATAAATCAGTTTAGCTTATTCCAAGAAATCGAAGACTGTTGTAGTAGTGCTGAGCCTACTTCTTGCGCTATGGCTTCAGGAGATAGCGATAGTGTACTGCGTTTTCTCACTTTTATAGACGAGAGTGCAGAAGATCAAAGTTGCTGTGATACGAGTACAGAACTTTATCAGTTAGATAGCGAAACTTATTTACTCAATGGGATAAGTCTGCCGTATTTTATGGCTGAATTTGTGCTTTTTCCTTCCTTCTATTTCTCTCTTTTTGCCTATACTGAAGCCAGTATTTCTACTCAAGAAATACTCTGTTTTAGTGATAGTTCGCCTCCTCTTTATGGTATGGCATTGCGTATAAGGCAACAGTCTTTTCTTTTGTAGGCTTTTATATTGTTTTTTCCAAAAAAACAATATAAATTTATTAACAGCTTCCTTGCTTAGGACGGCAAGGGACTACTTATTCCTATAAAAGAGAAATCATTATGCGATTATATATTTATTTTACAGGGCTGCTTATTATCGGCCTGCAGTTATTTATTCAAACCGCCTCTGCACAAGAACGCATAGAAGGCGAAGTGAGTGAACTAAAACGCCGCACACAAGAACAAATACCGCTTGAAGGTGCAACAGTCATTTGGTTAGGTACAACTCAAGGTACCATAACGAATGAAGATGGTTATTTTTCCTTAGAAAAAGATCCTAATACAAATACGCTTATTGTAAGTTATGTAGGCTTTACACCCGATACAATTACGGTTGGCAAACAATCCTATATCTTGATTGCATTGGCTTCTGATGAAGAGATTGACGGTATAGTCGTAGAAAGTAAAAGTGATTTGCAAGAAGAGGTACAGCAAGCTGAACTTATCGGTTTGCGCGGTTTGCGAAAAGCAGCCTGCTGTAATCTTGCAGAGAGTTTTGAGACCAACGCTTCCGTTGATGCTGGCAATGTTGATGCGATTACAGGAACAAGACAGATTCGTATGTTGGGCTTAGATGGTATTTATGCTCAACTCATGACTGAGAGCTTGAGTACGATGCGTGGGTTGAATATACGCACGGGCTTACATTTTATTCCTGGCACTTGGCTCAAATCTGTGGCTATCAATAAAGGTGCTGGTTCTGTTATCAATGGCTACGAATCTATTACAGGTCAAATTAATACGGAACTTGTAAAACCAGAATTTGGCGAAAAGCTATTTTTGAATCTTTATGCTAACACAGGTGGTCGCTTTGAGTTTAACGCCCATGCCACACGCCGGTTGTCAGACAAATGGAGTACAGCTTTGTTATTACACGCAAGCGATGTGAGTTTTCGCAATGATATGAATAACGACGGTTTTTTGAGTATGCCGCTTTATACACAAGTTAATGCTATGAATCGCTGGCGTTATGATGGTGAAAATGTAGAAGCGCAATTTGGTGCGCGCGTACTTTATGAAGATAAGTTTAGTGGAAGCATAGACTTTAATCCTTCTGACGAGCGTACTGCTGACAATCCTTACGGATTTGGTATGGAAAACTTTCGTGCTGAAGGCTTTGCTAAGTTGGGAATTATGTCTAAAACAAATCCTTCTCGTAGCTTAGGCAATTTGCTTTCTATTCAGCACCAAGAGCAGAATGCGTTTTGGGGTTTGCGTAATTATGAAGGTATAGAAAATTATTTGATGATACAAAGTATTTTTCAAACAGACATTTTTAATGAAAAATACAACCTGCGTGCCAGTGCAAGCTATACTTTTAATCAAGTTTTACAGCGATATACTGACGCTGAAACTGATGCCATATTTACACAAGACCGTACAGAATCTGTACCTGCGGTAATGACGGAGTTAGTTATGAATCCAATCGAACCTTTTACAGCAGTTGCTGGCATTCGATATGACCAGCACAATCTCTTTGGTGGATTTTTTACCCCTCGATTACATTTGCGTTATGATATAGCTGAAAAAACTACGCTTCGCGCCTCAGGAGGGCGAGGTTTTCGTGTAGCAAATATTATTCCCGAAAATACAGGTTATTTTGCTAATTCTCGCCGTTTTATGGTACTTTCAGAAGAGTTACGCCCAGAAATTGCTTGGAATTATGGTGCAAGCCTTACGCATAGTTTCACGCTCGGTGATAATCGTAAAGGTTTGCTTACTGTAGATTTTTACCGTACAGATTTCGAAAATCAAATTGTTATTGATTTAGAAAACCCCCATGAGTTGGCATTTTATAACCTCGATGGCCGTTCGTTTGCTAATAGCTTTCAGATTAGTGCTGAATATGAAGTCCTGAGAGGACTTGAGTTGAATACTGCTTATAAGTATTATCAAATCGAAACTACTTATCGTGATGGACAGAAGCAATTGCCTTTTGTGCCACAACATCGTGTATTTTTTAATGCTGAATACAATACAAAAAACGATAATTGGGGATTTGATTTGACGGCACAATGGATGGGTAGGCAGCGTATCCCTGATACTTCTACCAAACCTGAGAGTTTTCAGCTACCGACAGCAAGTCCTTCTTTTATGCTTTTTAGCGGACAGATTACACGCCGCTGGGATAAGCTGGAAGTTTATGTAGGTGGTGAAAATTTGCTCAACTATATCCAAGCCCGTCCCATTTTAGATGCAAGTAATCCATTTAGTGAAGACTTTGATGCTTCTATGATTTGGGGACCTGTGATGGGAAGGGTCGTTTATGCTGGATTGCGTTTTACCATTGAATAAATATCGTAGTATAACACACCATACTACTATACATTTAACAGCCAGAAATAATATTTTTTTGATAAATGTTATTTCTAAGCTCATTTTTTCCATAGCATGGGGCTTACAAACCTTATGCTATGGAAAAGATATCGAGCTATAACAGTATGGTGCTATATAGCAGTTCTATTTTTATTTTATTTTTTTACACTCAAAATTACACGTGATATGAAACTTTATGGAATTATTTTAATGCTTTTTGTATTTTCATTTGCGGCTTGTCAGTCTCAAAAATCTGGACGAGGCTTAGATACTAGCGAAGTCGCCGAGTTTGAAGTAAGTGGTCTTTGTGGTATGTGCAAAGAGCGCATTGAAGCTGCTGTTCGTAAAGGAGGAGGAGTAAATGATGCTAATTGGAACAAAGAAACAAGCATGCTGAAAGTAACTTATGATATAAGCCTGCTTAAAGAAATGGATTTACACAAACGCATCGCCGCCGCAGGGCACGATACCGAAAAAGTAAAAGCCGCAGATAAGGTCTATGAAAATCTGCCCGGCTGTTGTCAGCATAGAGACAAAGACAAAGAGAAACATTAAGCTGCCATAAAACCTTTACAAATTAGAAATAACATTTTTCAAAAAAATGTTATTTCTAATTTTTCTATTTGCACAAAATATTCTTGTTTTATCATTTTGATAGTCAGCACGGAAGCAAAGCCCTCAGCATCATAGTACGCTGGAAAAATAACGGCTTTATGTAAGGTGAATTTCATTTTTGTAGCAAATACAAATTTATGATAGCAAAGATTGTAAAATAAAGGTTTATTATCTATATTGTGCATCGGAGAATTATCATTACAAAAACATAGTTTATACAAAATAAATGAAAAATTTTTTAATTTACGGTGCTTACGGCTATACAGGCGAACTCATAGTAGAAGAATCTATAAAACGAGGCCTCAAACCTATTTTAGCAGGACGCCATGCACAAAAACTTAAAGCCGTAGCGGAGCGTTTTTCGCTTGAGGCGCAATCATTTTCACTTGATGACAAAGAAAAACTTTATAGCCTTTTACGCAGAGATGATATCTGCGCAGTATTGCACGCCGCAGGTCCTTATATTCACACCTATACCCCGATGGTAGAAGCCTGTTTGCAAACGGGTTGCCATTATATTGATATTACCGGCGAAATAGATGTTTTTGAACGTATCTCCTCATTAGATAAGCGAGCAGAACGGGCAGGAATTATGCTGCTTCCTGGTGCAGGCTTTGATGTTGTGCCTTCTGATTGTTTAGCAGCCTATGCCGCTTCTCAAATTTCACACCCGGAGTATTTAGAAATTGCTTTTAAAGGCATTGGTGGCATGTCTCGTGGTACAACGCTTACTATGCTTGAGAATTTAGATGAAGGAGGTAGAGTACGCCACAATGGTAAAATTATCGCCGTTCGTTCTGCTCACGCACAGCGACAAATCAATGAGTTAAGCCAAAAATCGCCCTCGGTTTCTATTCCTTGGGGTGATGTCTCTACTGCTTATCATAGCACTGGCATAGAAAATATTATTGTATATATGACAATGCCCGAGTCTATGCAACGCAGTATGAATCTTTCTAATTATGCAAAACCTCTGCTGGGGCTCTCAGCAGTCAAAAACTTGCTGGGCAAGGTTGTACGCGCAAGGGTAAGCGGACCTGATGCCACGGCAAGAGCTGAAGGACATAGTCTGTTTTGGGCAGAGGTTCGTAATAGTCAAGATGAAGTTTTTAGGGCTATGTTGCGCACGCCCGAAGGATATACGCTTACCGCACTTACGGCTGTAGCCATTACAGAGCGTGTGCTAAAAGGTGATTATAAGATTGGATTTCAAACACCCTCGCGAGCTTATGGTGCTGATTTTATTCTCGAGTTTGAGGGAACAGAGCGCATAGTGTTGTAAGATAAAACTCAAGCATTAGATATTATCACGTTTGAATAATATAAGAAAACTTGCATAAGTCCTAACATTCTTTTAGTCTAACCATTTGGCATCTAATATCTCTGATTTCTGTAGTAACGAAGCTCCAGCTTCGTTTTAGGCTATTTCCGAAGCTGGAGCTTCGGGCTACAGTTATACATTTTTAGAAATAACATTACTGCCAGAAATGTTATTTCTAAAAATGTATGTTAGTTCTCTATCGGCCTGATTTACCGTAATATCTGCTGTCCGATTGGACACTGCAAACACTTCTTAGCCTGGCAATACTGTTTGTAAAGTTCGAGCGAGGCTTGTGTATCTTTTGCATTTTGCATAGGCAAGCCTTGCATTTTCCATTGGCGTGTAATGCCATTACTTTCGGAAGGCATTTGCGCGAGTAGCATACAAATATCATCATAAGCCTCCTGCCCAAGCGTAGCAAATTTAATAGGCACAACACCATTGATAATAATTCTATCTGCAAAACCACTTGGAAAGTATTGATGACGCTTAGAAGTTTGTGTATGAGAAATTTTTCCAAAATCATCATGAAATTGCCAATAAGATAAAACAGGTGTTTTAAATAATGCACGCAAATCTTTTTTGGTTTTTAAATGACAAAAAGGCGAATGTAAATGTTTATGGGTAGCAAGCAAACTTGCCCATAAAGCTAATCGCCTTATCGGAAGGCTGCCTGGGCGCAAACGCGCATTTTTCCATTCAGAGGCTGATAGCGGTTCGTGAAGTTCGTATTTGCGATGCAAAAACTCGAACTCTAAACTCAGTTCTTGTGCATACTCATCTTGTGGTTCTTTTAGAAATCCACTCATTCCGAATATTAAGGCTTGAACTTGCTTTGGTGTGGATTGCCGTTGTAGCGTTTTGTAAGAAATGAGTGAGCAAAGGCGTTCAAAAGGCTCTATATTTACGGTAAGTCCAAACTGCATACCGAGCCATCGGTAAGTAGTTTCTTCCCAGTTTTGCTCTGTTTTTTCATATATTTTTTGAATGACTTGGGCTTTACGTTCTAATCGTAGTTTTAGATTTTGTTCGAGGGTTTGATTTTTTATAGAAAGGGCTATATTTTCTAAATGTTGTTCACAAGGTACAAATTCACCTTGATTTAAGAAGTGTGTATATCGTTTGAACAGTGATACTTTTACTCGTTTTGAAAGCTCAAGCATGGGGATTTCACTTCCATCACGATGCCGTATTTTTTTATCTGCTTCCCATACGACATGTAAAATTACATTTTCATAAGCTTCATTATGCTGATGGCCATGCCGCTCCCAGTCCGAACTTTTATAGTGAATTTCTACATCGCCACAAAGTTCAGCATCGTCTAAATCTATACGTGCATCTGAAAAATCGGCACCTGCATTTGTATTGTGCTTTCCTGCTGTTAAAATTTGAAGGGGAAAGCCTGCTGTTGTGCGCAAATTTTCTTTATCAAAATATTGATGTTGCCAAATGTAGTGCAAAAAGTTTTCGTTCATGATTACCAAAATTCTATGGGTATGAGCTAATTTAGCAAAGTTGTTGTGCACCCAATTCTATCTACAAACAAGTTAAAAGGTGCTTTTTGTGTAATTTATAAAATAAGATTCAAAATTGAAAAGAATTACACCCTATCTTTTTGTTTATTTTGATAAAAACTGCTACTTTGCATACATATTTTAAATCGTAGTAAATCATGTTTTGCATTTCAAAAAAGTCAAAAAAGACTGTAAAGTGCGCCACATCTTTACTATCATAAAAACCATAAAACCATACACTATTTATGTCGGCGACATCTGAAAATATAGATACTTACAAAAATGAGTTTCGCAGATACGGTTATACAGATGAGAAATTGCTTTCTCTGTATGTAGATTTACTCAAACCCCGTTTGATAGAAGATAAAATGCTTATTACACTCCGGCAGGGGCGTATTAGTAAATGGTTTTCTGGCTACGGTCAGGAGGCTATTTCAGTAGGTGTAGCCCATGCACTCGAGGGGCATGAGTTTATCTTACCTATGCACCGCAACTTAGGTGTTTTTACTTCACGAGGTGTCGATCTTACTCGCCTTTTTGCTCAGTTTCAGGGCAAAGCACATGGCTTTACCAAAGGCAGAGACCGTTCGTTTCATTTTGGTACAGTTGATCATTTTATCGTTGGAATGATTTCGCATCTCGGTCCGCAGCTCTCTATTGCTGATGGTATTGGGCTTGCCAATTTGTTAGAAAAACGTAAGGAAGTAACAGCTGTATTTTCGGGTGATGGTGGAACTTCGCAGGGAGAGTTTCATGAAGCACTCAATGTAGCCGCAGTATGGGATTTACCTGTTATTTTTATCATAGAAAATAATGGCTACGGACTTTCTACACCAAGTTCGGAGCAGTTTCGTTGCAAATCATTTGTAGATAAAGCCATTGGTTATGGAATAGAGGCCGTACGTATCGAGGGTAATAATATTCTCGATGTATATCATAGATTGCGCATTATTGCCGAAGATTTACGCGCTCACCCTCGCCCAATGCTTGTCGAAGCCATGACTTTCCGCATGCGTGGACACGAAGAGGCTTCTGGTACAAAGTATGTCCCTCAAGAACTTTTTGATGAATGGAAACCCAAAGATCCCGTAGCTTCTTACGAGCAATACCTCTTAGATATTGGTTTGCTCACCGAAGAGCTTATAGCAGAAACCCGTAATCGTCTGAAAATAGAAATTAGTGAGGCTTTTGAAGAAGCCTATGCTATGGGGCCTATAGAAGCACATACAGATATAGAAGTTTCAGATATGTATGCAGATTTTGAGCAAGAGGTACTCGCCCCCCTTGATGGTGCAATGACTGAAAGACGTTTTGTAGATGCTATTTCCGATGGACTTCGCCAAAGCATGGAGCGTTATCCAAACTTAGTTATTATGGGACAAGATGTAGCCGAATACGGTGGGGTATTTAAAATTACAGAAGGTTTTGTCGAGCGATTTGGCAAAGCTCGTGTACGCAATACACCACTTTGTGAATCGGCTATTGTGGGTGCCGCTTTGGGTTTATCTATTCGGGGTTGGAAGTCGGTTGTGGAGATGCAATTTGCAGATTTTGTTACTTGCGCATTTAATCAAATCATAAATAACTTAGCGAAAATACATTATCGCTGGGGTCAGAATGCAGATGTCGTTGTGCGTATGCCTACGGGTGCAGGTGTGGGCGCAGGTCCTTTTCACTCACAGTCTAATGAAGCTTGGTTTGCACATACACCAGGTTTGAAAGTAGTTTATCCTTCCAATCCTTACGATGCTAAGGGATTACTCAATGCGGCTATAGAAGATCCAAATCCGATTATCTATTTTGAGCATAAGGCACTCTATCGCGCTATAAGCGAAGAGATTTATGATGAATATTATACGCTACCCATAGGTAAAGCCAACTTAGTGGCTGAAGGTGAGCAAGTAAGCATCATTACTTACGGTATGGGAGTGCATTGGGCGAAAGCTGCTGTAGAGGAATTGGGCTGCTCGGCAGATATTTTAGACCTCAGAAGCCTATTGCCTTGGGACAAAGATGCCGTTCAAGCTACAGTAAACAAAACAGGCAGAGTGCTGGTTTGTCATGAAGATACACTTACAGGCGGTATAGCAGGCGAAATAGCAGCTTGGATTGGCGAGCACTGTTTTGAGCATCTCGATGCACCTATTATGAGAGAAGCAAGTTTGGATACGGCCGTGCCTTTTGCTAAAAATTTGGAAAATAACTTCCTACCCGCACAGCGTATCAAAGAAAAACTCGAGAAACTGCTCGCATATTGAAAATTAACACATCAAACTAACAGTTCTTAAAGAACTGTTAGTTTGATTACGTAATCTGTTGATACACAATTTATAACTATTTTAATTTTTATTTCCATCAAAATTATGGCACTTAACAAGCAAGATATTGCAAAACGCATTGCACAAGAGTTAGAAGACGGTTTTTATGTAAACCTTGGTATTGGCATTCCAACACTTGTAGCAAATTACGTTCCCGAGGGAATTGACGTAACTTTTCAATCTGAAAACGGATTACTCGGTATGGGGCCTTATCCCCAAGAGGAAGATGTAGATGCAGACCTTATCAATGCGGGCAAAGAAACTGTAACTACCCTGCCTGGTTCTGTTATTTTTGATTCCGCTACAAGTTTTGCGATGATTCGCGGTGGGCACGTAAACCTCACAGTGCTTGGCGCAATGGAAGTCGCTGAAAACGGAGATATCGCCAACTGGAAAATTCCTAATAAAATGGTAAAAGGCATGGGCGGTGCTATGGATTTAGTCGCCTCAGCTGAAAATATTATTGTGGCTATGACCCACGCTAATAAACACGGGCAATCCAAAATTCTTAAGCGTTGTACGTTGCCGCTTACAGGGGTAGGTTGTGTCAAAAAAATTGTAACAGATTTAGCTGTTTTAGAAGTTACAGATAAAGGCTTTAAACTCCTCGAACGCGCACCAGGCGTAAGCGTAGAAGAAATTCAAAACGCCACTGAAGGTACGCTTATCATAGAAGGAGAAATTCCTGAAATGAAAATCGCTTGAATGCCTCATAGGAGCAATATTTCTCAGAGAAATACTGCTCCTAATTTTTAAAATTGAGTATAAGCTATGGCAGAGAAACTATCAAAAGATGCTCTTTGGAAAGGAATCATAACCTCGCTTTTTGAGCCTTTTATGTATTATTTTTATGAAAACCTTGCTGCTAAAATTGATTTTAGCCAAAAGCCAGAGTTTTTAGATAAAGAGCTCGATGAGATTTATCCATTATCTGACACTAAAAAACGTCGTTCGGATAAGTTGATTAAATTTTTTCTAAAAAATGGGGAGGCGCACTGGATATTAGTACATGTAGAAATACAAGGCTACGAGGATAAGGATTTTGCCGAGCGCATGTTTACTATGTTTTATCGTATAAGAGACCGTTTTAGTAAGCCAAATATCGCATCTTTTGTAATTTATACAGACTCATCTAAAACTTATGCGCCAAATACTTATGCCTATAACTATGAAGACATTGTTGGTTTAAGCTATAAATACGGCACTTTTAAGGTTTTAGATTACACCGAAAAGGAACTCGATAAGCCCAATAATCCGTTTAGTATAGTAATGCTTACCACTTTAAAATCTCTTCAAAAAGAGGGAAAAGAGAACTACTCTTGGCGAATTGATTTAGTGCGTCAATTAAAAGCTAAGAATTATGACACAAGCATTATACGCAAACTTTTATCTTTTATAAAATATTATGTGCAATTTTCAGATTCAGCTGATGAGTTGGAATTCGAAAAAAAAGTATCTACCATTTTAAATCTAAGAAAAGATATGACAATTGAAGAATATGTCGCCGAAGCATTTAAAGATGACTTTATAGCTAAAGGACGAGAGAAAGGACGTGAAGAAGGAAGAGAGGAAGGCATTGAAATAGGGCGAGAAGAAAAGCGAAAGGAAAAACTTCAAGCTATTCATACGATGCTTAAGCTGAAGTCTTTTAGTGATGAAATTATTGCGCTTATTCTAAATGTAGAAATAGAATTTGTGCAACAAGTGCGTGCGCAGTGGGATAAAGACCAACTTGATGACAATCAAAATGACAATACCGATAATGGCGGTGTAAAACCAATAGCCGAGTAGGCAAATAATTAAACCAATCAAAATACCCTTTAACCAATGACGTTTTCAACGATCAATCCTTACAACAACGAAGTAATAGCAGAATATTCGTTTTTAACAACAGAAGCACTTCATCATAAAATAGAGCATGCGGCTATTGCATATAAAGAGTGGCGAAAAACTAAAATCAAATCTCGATGCCTGCTCATCGAAAAATTAGCAGCGCTTCTTCGTTTAGAAGCAACCAATTATGCGCCACTTGTAAGTAACGAAATGGGAAAGCCCGTTAGCGAAGCGCGCGCCGAGATTAGTAAATGTGCATGGCTTTGTGAATATTATGCAGAGCACGCAACAAAATTTTTAAAACCCGAAACAGTTGAACTCGAGGTTAATAAAGCCTATGTACAGTTTGACCCCATTGGTGGTGTGCTGGGAATTATGCCTTGGAATTATCCTTTTTGGCAAGTTATACGGTTTGCCATACCTGCTATTCTTGCTGGTAATGTTGTTTTTTTGAAACACGCACCTAATACTACTGGTACTGCATTACAGATTGAGCATTGCTTTAAAACTGTAGGATTTCCTGAGCACGTATTTCAAACCTTAGTTATAGATGTGCCGCAAGTTTCTGACGTTATTGCTCACCCCTTAGTACAAGGTATCGCTCTCACAGGAAGTGAAAAGGCGGGGGCAGCCGTAGCAGCCCAAGCAGGTGAACAAATCAAAAAAACAGTATTAGAACTTGGTGGAAGTGACCCATTTATTGTCTTAGAAGATGCTGATGTGCAAGCCGCTGCGGAAGCTGCCTGCCTCTCTCGTATGATGAACACAGGTCAAAGTTGTATTGCAGCCAAAAGATTGATTGTAGTCAAAGAGGTAGCGGAAGATTTTATTGCAGCATTTAAAAAACAAGTAAGTGCTCTAAAAATTGGAAATCCCCTTGATGAGCAAACACAAATTGGAGTTATAGCTCGTCCAGATTTAGCTGATGATTTGGAAGTGCAGGTGCAAAAAGCAGTAAAAGAAGGCGCAAAAATCATTTTAGGAGGTAAGCGAAATGGCAATTTTTATGAACCTACAATTCTTACTGATGTAGATACAGAAAATACAGTTTTCAAAGAAGAAACTTTTGGTCCTGTTGCTGCTATCACAATTGCTAAAAATCAAAAAGAAGCAATTAAGTTTGCGAATCTTACCCGATACGGATTAGGTGCATCGGTTTGGACAAAAAATATAGATAATGCAGACAAAATTGCATCTAAAATTGAAGCTGGGAATGTATTCTTTAATCAAATTGTAAAATCAGACCCAAGATTACCTTTTGGTGGAATTAAAAAATCAGGATATGGACGTGAACTCTCCTCTTATGCTATGAGAGAATTTGTAAATATTAAATCCGTAAGTATCCTTTGATATGGTATAGCACTAACAGTTCTGAAAAAACTGTTAGTGCTATCTGCCTCTACTCTTTTTTATTTTTTCAAAATATCCTCTAAGGCATCATTTAAATTAGGATAGGTAAAGGTAAAGCCTTCTTGAAGTAATCGCTCGGGCAGCACCCAACGACTTTTCAGAATGAGCTCGACTTCTGTACGTATCAAAATTGCACCAAACTTTAAAAGCCATACAGGAGAGGGTATGCCAAATAATGCTTTTAGTTTTTCACGCAAAGCATTCATTAGTTCACTGTTTGTTACTGGATTGGGGGTGCTACAATTAAATATTCCTTTAAGTTTTTCATTTTTTTGCAAAAACAAAATAATTTGATATAAATCTTCAATATGTATCCAGCTAAATACCTGCTTACCGTTGCCTTGTTTGCCTCCTAATCCTAATTTGGTTAGTGTTTTGAGTGGACGCAGCGCCCCACCTTTATCTCCTAAAACAATGGCTATTCGTAATGCAACTTGCCTGCTATGCCTTAATTTGAAATCAAAAAAAGCCTGTTCCCAAGCCTTAGCTACTTCAACAGAAAACCCCGAACCTATTTCCCCGTCAGACTCTGTCATGGGGCGGTCTTCAGCATGTCTATAAATTGTTGCCGTGCTGGAATTTATCCATAAACGTGGTGGCTGTTGGCAGAGCACTATAGCCTGACCTAAAGCTCGAGTTGTATCTACTCGTGAGTTTTTTATTTTCTTTTTATTAGATTTCGTATAACGACAATCTACGGATTTACCTGCCAAATTGATGAGTATTTCCGCACCATTTATAGTTTCTACTAATTTTGTTTTATTTTCCCAAGTGATAGTATTTTTGTATTTTTGCTTACGCGAGATAATAAAAACTTGATAACCTTGCGCCTCAAATTTTTGAGTTAAATAATCTCCAATAAAGCCTGTGCCACCTGCGATTACTATTTTTTTGTGTGTCATAAGTGTTATATGAGTGATTGAGAACGCTAATATCGTTATTTTTTTTACCAAAAAATATTTTTTTATGTTTTTTATTTTATCTAAAACCTTAGATTTTTTGCTTATGCCAATAACTTGGCTTATGATAGGGCTTGCATTAATTTTTTGGCTCAAAAGTATAAAGTGGAAACGGCGTATTACTGCGGTTATTTTTTTTCTAATGTTATTGCTTTCAAATAGAATAATCATTAACGAACTTGCATTGAAATGGGAAATCGAACCACAAAAATTTCAAGATATACATAAAACCTATGATATTGGGATTTTGCTTACAGGAGTTATAGAACCCAATAAATCCCCACATGATAGAGTGCATTTACAAAAAGGAGCTGACCGCATTACTCATGCTGTACAGCTTTATAAAGAAGGTAAAATTCGTAAAATATTGGTAACGGGTGCACCTATAATTTATATGTCGGGAGAAGTAGAAAATGGTGATAATGATTATTATATCCTCCTTCAACTTTTGGGCGTACCCAAAGATGATATTATTTTAGAAGAGCAGGCACGAAATACTTCCGAAAATGCACAATTCACAAAAGAATTATTAACAAAACGATTCACGCAATACAAACCTTCTTTAATTTTAATTACATCTGCCTTTCACATGCGACGCGCTCGTGCTTGTTTTGAAAAAGAAGGTTTATACTGTGATGTTTTTAGTACTGATTTTTATAGCATAGATAGTATTTATAATGGCAAGCATTTTTTACCGTCAGTTTATGCTTTTTACCTTTGGCACAAATTTATACGTGAGTGGGCTGGCTATAGTATTTATGCGCTGACGGGTAAAATTTAAAAAATATCGAGTGCACGACAATTTTGCTAAATTAGCCCAGAAATAACATTTCTTAAAGAAATGTTATTTCTATGACTTTAGCATCAAGAACTAACAGTTTTATAAATCTGTTAGTCTGAAACCGTCCCTTTACTTACTTTGTCTTTCAAATACAAAGTAAGTAAGTAAACATGTGTTTGTTTTTGTAAGACTTCCTGCGTTGTGTAGATTTTAGCTATCTCTTACTTTTTCACCAAAGATAAAGCGCACTTTTTTTTTGTAAAATCTTCAACTTTTTAAGTTTAGTGCAAACGCCTATCTATAATTAAGAAAAGCGTTGAAAAAAAATTAAACAATTCACATAAATATATATTTGCGTGCTGTTTAATTTTGCAAATAAGGCAAATAGCTTTTATACAAGCCTAAACGCTTCAGAAATAACATTTCTTTGAGAAATGTTATTTCTGAAGCGTTTTCTATTTCTTATGCTAACTCATCTTTCTTTTTCCCTCACTTTATTTTTTGAATTATGTTATTTCACTTTAAATTTCAAAGACAAAGTGAATGTTTATTTTTTCAACTCAATCCAATCTTTTTTACGCCCTTCAAATCAAATCATACAGACCATTGTAAACCCTGCTTTCAAATAGCGCATTCTAAGAGCCTTTAAATTGCGTGAAAAGTTATTTTTGCAGCTTTTAAAACCAAATATTATTTGGCTTGCGAGAAGTTGTCAGGTTTATGCGCTTTAATAGATTAAATAACAACAAATATATTTGCATTTATTGCATTTTTTTTTTAAATTTGTTCATGAAAGTTTTTCAATAAAAAAAGATAATAATGCAGAGAGAACTAACAAATTCAATTAAATCTGGCACTAAAATAATTCAAATTATTAGTTTCGAGACTTTAAGAATTCAGGCAGCTTTAATTGAGTCTTCAAAAGAACTATCCCGCAGTTTATTGGTTTGGGATAGAGTCGTTGGTATACAAAAATGGGATAGAGAGCAGAAGATTTTCAAAGTATTAGAAGAAGGTCAAAATCCAGCAACTATTTTAAATTATTTTATAGAAGAGCTAGAAAACAACTCTATTCTGCTTCTTCAGGATTTTTATCCAGACTTAACAGAAGATAAGCCTA
>JAFIER010000101.1 GCA_020832465.1 Bernardetiaceae bacterium | reverse complement strand
CAACCATTGACTCACGCCTACAAAAATATGCCGAAGATGCTACAAAGGAGCACATGACAAAGCTACAAGCTGAGTTTTTTAAGGCGTGGGACGGTAAAAATCCTTGGAGAGACGAAAGAGGAAGAGAAATAGAAGGCTTTTTAGATAGGCTGATCAAAAATAGCGAAAGGTATAAAGCATTACAAGAAACCTTCGGTACGGATACCGTTAAAATTTTAAAAGAAATGGAAAAACCCGTAAAAATGAAAGTTTTTACTTGGGATAACCTCAAATTTGAAAAAGATACAGTGCTCAGCCCTATTGATTCTATCAGATATTATAAGCACTTCTTACATATCGGTATGATGGCAATGAATCCTAACACAGGAGAAGTAAAAGCCTGGGTCGGTGGTATCAATCACGCTCATTTTCAGTTCGACCACGTCAAACAAGGGCGCAGACAGCCCGGCTCCACTTTCAAACCTATTGTCTATGCCGCTGCAATTAGTGAGAAAAAATTTCACCCTTGTTATAAAGTTTTAGATATCCCTACTACCTTTACGCTACCCTCAGGTGGTACATGGACAGCGCGAAACAGCGGCCCCTATACCTCCCAAGAATATACACTAAGGCAGGCCTTAGGTCGTTCTATCAATACGATTGCTGCTTATCTAATCAAAGAAGTAGGAACGGGGCAGGTCATCAAATATGCAAGAAATATGGGGATTACAAGCCCTTTAGATTCCGTCCCCGCGCTCTCCCTTGGCGTCAGCGATGTGTCCGTCTATGATTTGGTAGGTGCTTATGCAACTTTTGTGAATCAGGGAATTTGGACAGAGCCTAAGTTTATTGTCAAAATTACAGACAAAAATGGCAAAGTGCTCGATATATTTAGCCCTCGTACTAAGGAGGTATTCAGCCCGCAAGATGCTTATACCATGACCTATATGCTAAGAGGATCGTCTGAAGAGTCTGGCGGTACGGCGGGTAGGCTTTGGCGTTATGATTTTAGAAAAAACAATGAAGTCGGGGGCAAAACAGGTACAACACAAAATTATTCCGATGGCTGGTTTGTCGGATTTACCAAAGATTTAGTAACGGGCGTATGGGTCGGTGGAGACTCCCGTAGCATTCACTTCCAAAGCTATAGCCAAGGGCAGGGGTCTTATTTGGCACTCCCTGCTTTTGCCGAGTTTTATGAAAAAGTATATGCAGACTCTACCTTAGGATACGAAAAAGGAGGATTTATAAAACCCAATAATATGGAGGTCGAACTTAACTGTAGTAAATACCAGCGCAGTGCATCTGACTCTACGCATTATGTTAGCCCTAAGCGACATGAGGACGAGTATTACTGATGCCACAAATTCAATGCTAAGAGTAGAGAAAAAATGGTGCTAATAGTACACTGAAAATATTTAACTTTGCTGTAAATTTTAGCACTAATTTTCATAAATTGAGCAGTTAATGCCACAATTTTGATAAAAATATTTTTATTTTTTTGTTTATTTGCTGATTCTTATCTAAATTGTTACAAGGAAAATGTAGGCGCATGAATGTCAAATAAAAATGCTTAAGTGCTTGTACTAATATAGTTTATATTAAAAGCAATAAATCAATTTTAGAAATAACATTTCTCAAACAAATGTTATATCTAAAATTTAGCCATAGAGAGCTACTATCGCCGTGTTTGGTGCCCTCACCAAATACATATAATGATGTAAACTAAATTTATGCAAGTACTTACTACAAAAAAATATCGCATGTAAGAACTAGCAACAACTTGCCTAATAAAGCAAATGGGCTAATGTTTAAAATTTATATTTTATAATTTTTTATTTTCAAAATTCAAAACTTCGCAGCTTATGTCATCTGTAAACAAAGTTATTTTAGTGGGCAATTTGGGCGCAGACCCTGATGTCAAAGATATTGGAGACGGTGTAAAAGTGGCGAGCATGTCCTTAGCTACCTCTGAAAGGTATAAAGATAGGGAAGGCGTGCAGCAAGAGCGCACCGAGTGGCATAGAGTAGTCTGTTGGCGCGGATTGGCAGATATCGTAGAGCGTTATGTCAAAAAAGGACATAAAATTTATATTGAAGGCAAGCTCGCTACACGTTCTTATGAACAAGACGGACAGAAAAAGTATATCACAGAAGTTACAGCTAGCCAAATGGTAATGCTCAACTCTCCTAATGTGGGTAGTGGTGGTGTACCAATGCCAAGCCCTAATGATATGCCACCAGACGAACGTTCAAGCACAATGCAAGGCAGTTCGCAGCAGCCCTCTGCCAAAAAAGAAACTTCCCCAGTAGCGGAAGAGTTTGACAAAGGAAATGCAACAGGTAGTGATGACCCCGATGATTTGCCTTTTTAAAAAAATCAATACTACTATACAATTGCTAAGTAGCCATAATATCAATCAAAGAGGTGTTATTGCTAAGCCCTCTTTTCCATAACGTGAGGTTTGTAAACCCCACGTTATGGAAAAAATGTATAGTAGTATGAAAAAAGTCAATACCTAATAGTAAGGTTTGTTTGCTTATCAGCAGGCTTTATAGGTTTGCTTATCAATACAAGGGGATAAAAATTTGTTAAACAAGAATCGAATAAAAAATTGGACGATAGTTATAATTGGGTTTTATCTTATATATCTGTTGTATGGAGTGGGGCGAGTGCAGTACCAATTTCTACAATCTTAGTTGGCACGCTGGTTCTCCTTATTTTGCTTTTTTGCTCGGCACTCATATCAGGTTCAGAGGTTGCATTTTTTTCGCTTACACCTCAGGAAATAGAGGAGTTTAGAGAAGGCACAAGTACGAAGGATAGGCAGGTAAGTCGTTTATTGAAAAACCCACGCCAACTTTTAGCGACAATCTTGCTGCTCAATAATTTTATCAATATTGCTATTGTCGTTATTTCTACTTACCTAAATTGGATGGTTTGGGGCGATGAGAGTGTATGGGCAGTATTTTTTCAGACGGCTGTCGTTACCACCGCAATTGTATTTTTGGGCGAAATTGTACCTAAAGTATTAGCAAGGCAGCGCAGTGTGGCCTTTGCTAAAAGTACAGTACCGATTCTGATTGTATCGACTATCGCTTTGCGTCCTTTTCCTTATTTATTTTCATTTTTAGGTGAAAAACTTGAGAAAAGTGTCGGACGAAAAAACTTAGGGCACGTCTCCGCAGCCCAAATTAATCAAGTACTTGAGATGACCAGCCACGAAACTACAGGCGATGCACGCAAAATCTTAAAGGGGGTTGTAGATTTTAGCGAAAAATCCGTCAAGCAAATTATGAGTTCGCGTATGGAAATCAGTGCTGTTGAATGCAATACAGTCTTTTATAGCTTACTTGATTACATCCGTGAGAGCGGATATTCGCGCATTCCTGTATATCAAGACAACTTAGATAATATTATAGGCATTTTGTACGCCAAAGATTTATTACCTTATCTCAATGAAGATGCTAATTTTACATGGCAGCATCTTGTACGCTCTGAGGTTTTGCTTTACGTACCAGAGAGCAAAAAAATAGACCATTTATTTTATGATTTTCAGGCGCGCCGTATTCACATGGCAATTGTCATTGATGAGTATGGCGGTACGGTGGGGATCATTACGCTTGAGGATATCATAGAGGAGGTCGTCGGCGATATAGAGGACGAGCTCGATGAGAAAAATGAATCTTTGATTCAGCCTTTAGATGGCGAAAATCATTATCTTATAGAAGCCAAAATATCGCTTACGGATATGTGCAGGGAGCTCAATATAGATCAGCATTATTTTGATGAAGTAAAAGGAGATAGCGAATCCTTAGGTGGATTGCTTTTAGAACTGTTTTCTAAAATGCCACAGCCTGAAGATACCTATAGGCTTAATCATTTTGTTTTTAAAATTCGCAACGTCGATGAGAAGCGTATTTTATCCATAGAAGTACAAATCAAAGACCCGGATTGCCCTGACGCTAAGGATAGTCAAAATCATAAAGACGAGATTACATAAAATCTATATTTTAGGCTAAAAATGAAGTTGTTATTTGATTTTTACAAAAATAAAACTTACCTTTGCACTCCAATTTGTATTTTTATTTTATAATCACAAAACAACTTGAGTTGGTATGAGAAATTACGAAACAATATTTGTACTCACACCCGTATTGTCCGAGACTCAGTTGCAGGAGATAAGCGATAAGTTTAAGAACCTGCTACTCGAGAACGGGGCTGATGTATATCATACGGAAAACTGGGGCTTACGCAAATTAGCCTATCCTATTGCACGTAAGACTACGGGCTATTACTTTTTATTTGAGTTTAAAGCCGATCCAGAGCTTATTTCACGTTTAGAAATCGAGTACCGTCGTGATGACCGCTTGCTCCGATTCTTAACCGTTGCGCTTGACCGCGATGCCTTAGCATATAGCGAAAAGCGTAGAGGTGGTGCTTTCAAGAAAAAAAAGGAAGCTACTGATGAAACTGCCGCTGCACAGTAAGAAGCTAGCGAACAGAGATTCTTAAAACTTATCATTATTCAAAATCTTCATTATTATGACACTCGTAAACGAGCCTATTCATAGCGTAAAGCAAGAGCAAAAAAAGAAATTTTGCCGTTTCAAAAAGTCTGGTATTCGCTATATCGATTATAAAGACCCCGATTTTTTGTCTAAGTTTATCAATGACCAAGGCAAAATCCTGCCCCGCAGAATTACAGGCAATAGCCCAAAATTCCAAAGACGTGTAGCGCAAGCTATCAAGCGCGCACGCCACTTGGCTATACTTCCATTTGTCGATGACAATGCGAATAAGTAGTCTCTTTTTTTGATAATTAAAAGCTTATTTCCCAAAAAATCGCATTTGTTGTTATGGAAATTATTCTAAATCAAAACGTCAAAGGCTTAGGTGCAAAGCATGACGTCGTCGATGTAAAACCCGGATATGCACGAAATTTTCTCATCCCACAAGGATTTGCTATTATTGCTAACGAAAGCAATAAAAAAATTATAGCAGAAACCCAGCGCCAGCAAGCGCGCAAGCTCGCTAAAGTCAAAGAAGATGCACAAGCTATCGCTACAAAACTCGAAGGCATGCGTATCGTTATAAAGACAAAAGCAGGCGAAAGTGGAAAAATATTTGGCTCAGTAACTCCTTTGCAAATTGCTGATGCAATTAAAGACAGAGGTATTGACGTCGACCGAAAAATTATTGATATCGACCAAGATATTAAAATGCTCGGTGAGTACACAGCTACCTTAGACCTCCACAAAGAAGTCAAGCCACAAATTGCTATCATCGTAGAAGAAGAGTAGTCGGTTACTTTGCTATCAAAAACGATATAAAAAATGCGTAATACATAGAAACAAATAAAGTGGCTAAGTAGTACGCATTTTTTTATGTATATCATACTAACATACATTCGTCAGTCAAAAATAACATGTACCAATGAACTTGTATGGTTAAGTTTGAATAAACCGCCAAGCTGTAAAAACTAATAAGTAGTCAAAAAAATGAAAAATTTTGTGAGCAAATTTACTTAAAGTTTACTCACGCTGAAAATATATTTTTATGAAAAATACAATAGCACTAATTACGGGTGCCTCCTCTGGAATTGGTTATGCTACGGCAGTATGTTTTGCTGAAAATGGTATTGATATTATTGTCTGTGGCAGGCGCATGGAACGTTTGGAAAACCTTTGGAAGGAATATGAAAATAAAGTAAACGTACTGCCATTAGCATTCGATATAACCAACCCCGCGGAAGTAAAAAACGCTATAGCAACATTGCCCAAAGAATGGAAAAATATTGATATTCTTGTCAATAATGCTGGAAATGCGCACGGACTTGCGCCTATTCACGAAGGAGATATAGCAGACTGGGAGGCTATGATTGATACAAATGTCAAAGGCTTGCTTTATGTATCCCGTGCAGTGATACCGAATATGGTTAAGCGAAAAGCCGGTCATGTAGTTAATCTTGGTTCTATAGCTGGTACAGAATCCTACGCACAAGGCAATGTATATTGTGCAAGCAAGCACGCAGTAGCTGCCTTGAGCGAGGCTATGCGCATAGATTTACACGCACATGGCATTAGGGTAAGCGAAGTAAAACCCGGACTTGTAGAAACAGAGTTTTCTCTTGTGCGCTTCAAAGGAGATGCCGATTTAGCTGCTAAAACTTATGAAGGTTATGAGCCACTACAGGCGCAGGATATTGCCGAGCTTATTTATTTTATTGTAACACGCCCTGCCCGCGTCAATATTGCTGATGCTTTGATTCTGCCCGCAGCACAAGCTAAGTCTAAGATTGTCCATAAAGAAAATAAAAAATAAGGCTATTTTACAAAACCCAAAAACATACAGTGAGTTATATTAAAAAAACTGTATGTTTTATGCCTAATATAACCGATACTTACTTAAACGAAGCGCGTCAAATTGGTGACCCACTAACAGCCGAACTTCTAACAGCACTCATGCAAACAGGAAATATGCACGAACTGTATGAAGTAGCTCAAATTAAATCGCAAGAAAATAATGCACTCCCAGAGAAGATGCCAGATTTGCTTGCCATATATTTTGAGCAGACAGCCTGCTTGCCTGATTGGGCTGATACCGATAAAATAGCTATAGCTACTGAACTTTTTGATACGCACGCTTTGGATATTATGACGCTACTCGGTAGCATGGCTTTGCCCTATTGCTATGCCGCTGCTGATGGTGCAAAAGTATTGTACTTCTCAGAGCGTATGCGAAATGATGCTGCAAAACGACTTTTCGAAACCTCGCAGTTTGTATTTGAGGTAATGGCAGAAGACGGGTTTTTAGAAAATGGAGTCGCTATCAGAACAGCCCAAAAAGTACGACTTATTCACGCTATTGCAAGATTTCATGTAGAAAAACAAAAATATTGGGATAGCGCAAAGTGGGGTGTACCTATCAATCAAGAAGATATGGCGGGTACGAATTTGGCTTTTTCATATATTATTATCAAAGGATTGCGTAAGCTCGGGCATATTATCAGCCAATCCCAAGCTGATGCCTACATACACGCTTGGAAAGTCTGCGGAAGCCTACTCGGCATAGATAAAACACTGCTACCCGATACAATGTATGAGGCTCACTTGCTGAGTAAGCACATCGAACGCCGTCATTTTAGAGCCTCAGCCGAGGGAAAAGCACTCACTGCTTCCTTGCTTCGCAGCTTCAAAGAAACACTTCCACCCTTTGTACCGAATGGGTACATAGCGTCATACATGAGATTTTTGCTGGGCAGCAAAATATCTGATAGCTTGGCAATCCCCGAATCTAATTGGGTAGGAAAAGTCTTACAAGCCGTTCCCCTGCTCAATGCTGTTAAAATGGCTTCTGTAACGGCTTTTCCAAGTCTTAGTAAGCGAGGCGAAGGTTATAAGCGAACGCGCCAGCAGATTATTGTAAGTCAAAATCCGAATAAATAGTCGTAAGAGCTATTTTAGCCCTCTTTTTTTAATTGCCAAGCAAAATAGAATAGGTGGTAGCAGCTCTCTAAGCTCACTCACTCATTGCTTAATGACTTTATAAGTAGCTTGCATTGTGTTTTGATAGATGCGTAGCATATAGATGCCTTTGGGCTCTTGGCTGATATCGAGGTTTAGTTCGAGCCTGCCGGTTTGATTTTCGCCGGCTTGTAATATTTTTCCAGACGCATCGAGGAGATGCCATAGGGCTATGTCTTTTTTGGGTAAGCGCGTTGAAAATTGAAACTTACCTGTTGTCGGATTTGGGCTAAGTTGCTCGTGGCTTAGGCGCAAATAGTTGTTGTCGGTAGCACCTGTGTAGGCTTCTGCTTCCTGGGGTTTTTCGAGGGTTTCTTTATCTTCGGGTATGTCTTCTCGACAAGGTCTATAAAAAGTTTGGGCTTTGCTTTTGATTATTCTTTTTTTGGTAAAAGGGCGACTGCTCTGTCCATTTTTAAGATACATAACCTCGATATTTTGCCCTGCGGCTACGCTACTTTCAAGCGAACGAAGCTGGGCAGTGTATCTTAATTCTACCCTATTGACTTCTAATATTACATCTCCAGCTTCGAGGTCCATTTCAAAAGCCGTAGAGTTATCAACAACCTGCGTTACAATTAACCCACGCTCTTCGGGATTGCGGGGTGCTTTTACTGATACACCTAAGTAACCTTCTATGCGCTCTGCAAAAGGTACGTTAATGCTCGAGAGTGTAACTTCCGTAGTTTTTACTTTGCCATCTCGTATAAAAGTAACCGTAATGACATCGCCTGGGCAATAAAAATACATAATCTCGGGCACACGCAGGCTTGCGCTTGCTTCGTAGTTATCTATACGAAAGACATAATCTTGGGCTTGTAAATCAGAAGCCGCAGCGCCCGTCTCTGGGATGATATTTTGTATGATAGCACCGTAAGGATTATCATAACGATTGATAGATAAGGCTACATCATTGGCAAAAACAAACCTGATACCTATGAATGCCTTTACCGTAGGTACTGTTTGGGCATAAAGGTTTTGTGCGCTACTGTTTGTAATCCAGAGCATCAGTACGCATAAAAAAATCGTTATGTAATAATATATTTGGCGCATAATTGTAAAATCTCACACAAAAGCAAACAGCAAGCAAGAGGCTACTGTATTGCGGGGTTATTTGATAAGCTCGAAATATGAATTAAGCCCGATTTGGGACTCCCGTGTGTCTAATCCACAAAGTTCTGGGTGTTCGGATTTTCCGTATTCGACGTATTTAACCTCTCGGAATCCGATATGTTGTGCAACAGTTTTCATTTCTTCACGGCTATAAAAATGCAAATGATGATAGCGGTGATAGGCTTCAGCTTGTGCCTCCCTTGCGGTATCATAGCTACTGTCGGGATAATGCTTTTTGAGCACGCCCTCTAAGCCCGGAAAAGAGAGCCTCAAGACACCGTCTTTTTTGAGTGTACGATAGGCTTCTGTAAGAAACAAAATCGAATCGCTTTGCATCAAATGTTCTACCATATCTTCTGAAAATCCAAACTCAAAAGTATTATCTGGAAAGGGGTGTCTTTTGGTTGTATTCACAAACTGATACTTATACTCCTCGAGGTCGTATTTGGATTTTACTTTTTCAATAGGTTCGTAGTCCACATTGAGCCAATCTTTTTTGAGCTTATACCAGCCACAACCGTAATGCACCTTTGTCATACCAAAGGTATCAATATACTCACCTTGTGGTATTTCACGGTTTTGTTTTGCTTTAAAGGCGAGTTGTGCGTGATTGACATACACAATATCATATCCTTTTTTGTAGAGGTAGGCTCTAATTTGTTTTTTGATGGCACTAAGCATATAAATAAAAATTGATTTGACAAATGGATAATCAGGCTTTAAAGCCCAAAACTACCAAAAAAGCACTGTAAAATAACGATTTTTAGGTAAGTTTTTTATACAAACGGTACAATGTCTGTGTAAGTAGTGGTGGTTGGCTATCTTTGCTCAATGCCAACTGACGGTATTTCCACCTTTCAAAGTGCGTAAACAAATGAGGAAGTAGCGGGTGTTTGTCTAAAATTTCGGCTACGGCACGCCCCTCATCTAAGGCTTCTGTTATCAATAGCATAGCTCTAAACCGCAACTCTTCGCCCCAAGCCTTTGTATCATACAAATTTTGTGCTTGTTGTGCTTGGTGTAATTGCCAAAGCCAGTCCAAACTTGTAGCTAAAAAAGCACTATTGACTTTGTCATCTCTTTTGCTGAGTTGCCTATGCGTTTTGAGTTGTGCTTCGCTCGGCTCTATGCCTAATTTTGCAAGTTGGTAGCAATGAATTTTTTGTAAGTACTCGCTATTGAGTGCTTGCCTTGCCACGGATATATTCTGGTCGTGTTGGCGATAGCGAATAAGCGGTTCGGAGAGGTTAGCAATTTCTGTGTGATAGCTCATGCGTACCCAAAGTTGATAATCTTCGGCAGTGAGATATTCCATGCTGTATGTAAAACGCTTCATAGCTTGGCGCATCATAATCGTGGACTGTCCCATTACATTTTGAAAAAGTAGGCGGCAGGGAATCCGTTTATTGTCGTGCAAACGCACATTGACAGACTGCTCTTTCCCCTCGGCATCGACATAAATTACGCCCGTACCGAGTAAGCCTACTTTGGGGTTTTGTTCTAAATAGTTCACTTGTTTCTCGAGTCGTGAGGGCAAGGCTATATCATCGCTATCCAAGATGGCTAAGTATTTGCCTTTAGCCTCTGCTAACAAACGATTTCGTGTATAAGAGAGTCCCTTATTTTCAGGGTTTTGTATAAACTTTATTTTAGCATTTTGTTTTTGATAGGCAGTAACTATTTCTTGGGTTTTATCGGTTGAGCCGTCGTCGAGCACGAGCAACTCAAAATCTTGAAAACTTTGATTTAAGATACTTTCAATAGCTTCTGCTATATATTTTTCTGCGTTATAAGCAGGCATCATCACAGTTACAGTAGGCATAGTATGATTTTTTCGGTTTGCTTCTGAGGCTACAAAAATCGCTCATTTTATAAGTACTAAGATACAAAAACTTTGTCAGAGTGCACGCAAAGTTAGTAAATCGGCTTAGATAGTTTCAGCACTCACCGTTTTTTCAACTGTAGCTCGAAGCTCCAGCTTCGGAAAATAGCCTATAACAAGTCTGAAGCTGCGGCAAGTAGGGCCTAAAACGAAGCTGGGGCTTCGTTCCTACAGGTGCACAAATAAATTATAGAAATAACATTTCTGCCAGAAATGTTATTTCTAAGCCCAATTCCTATATGGTAGTGTTTAATTGCTGCGAATATATTATATTTGCTTATAAGTAGCTACCTGCTTGTAGCTCGAGTCTCTTGTTTTGGGATTGAACATCTGAAAGAAATAAAATTATGACAAATACTAAGCGTAGCAAAACGTATGCTTTACATCTAAGTCTTTTTATACTGACGCTCATAGCCACCACTTTTGCTGGTGCAGAATGGATGCACGGTGAGGGTGCTTTTATTGTTTTTCCAGAAGGGGAGTATGGTTTGAAATGGGGAAGTTTAGGCTGGTCAGAATTTTGGAAAGGGCTCCATTACTCTTTACCTTTTTTAGGGATTCTTACTTTTCATGAGTTTGGGCATTACTTCGCTGCTCGGCGATACAAAATGGACGTATCATTACCTTTTTATATGCCTATGTGGTTAGGTTTTTTGGGTATGCCGGGTACGATCGGTACTATTGGTGCTTTTATCAAGATTAAGTCTCCTTTTCGCAGTAAGGCTGCTCTTTTTGATGTAGGGGTAGCAGGACCGATAGCGGGGTTTGTTGTAGCTTTAGCACTGCTTTTTTATGGATTTTCTAATCTGCCTGAGCCCGAGCATATTTTTGAGATTCACCCTTCGTATGCACAGTATGGTATGGATTACGAGAAGCATGTGTATGGAGGCGATGACGATATGAAAATTGCTTTGGGTACGAGCCTTCTTTTCGAGTTTTTCAAAACTTACGTAGCCGACCCTGCACGTTTGCCTAATGACTTTGAAATCATGCATTATCCTTATCTTTTTGCAGGTTTTTTAGCCCTTTTTTTTACGGCTTTGAATATGATGCCTATCGGACAGCTCGATGGCGGGCATGTAATTTATGCGATGTTTGGTAGCCGTAAAAGTCGTAAGATTAGTCTATTTGCTTTTGTTGTTTTTGTGTCTTATGCCGGCTTAGGTTTATTTGATTTGAGAGGAGATATTGTATGGGACGAGCTACTTTTATGGGCTGTTATTTATTTCTTTTTTCTGTATTTTGTGATGCTCAAGCCCATGGGAGACCGTAAAGGTGCAATTTTTATGGCGAGTTTGGTTTTTAGTTTTCAATTTTTGATGACCTTGCTATTCCCAGAGGTTACAGGATATACGGGCTGGCTTGTTTTTGCTTTTCTACTCGGGCGAGTATTAGGTGTGTATCACCCTCCTGTTTTTAATATGAAACCTTTGAGCAAAGGGCGCATGATTATCGCATGGCTTTCGCTCATTATGTTTATACTATGCTTTTCGCCTAAACCTTTTATAATTTCGTAAAAATAGACGCAAACAAAAACTTTGTCTGATTTTTGAGGATTATAAAGACAGTCATTAAAGATTATCAGGTTTTATGCCTCAGCACTCACATGCCTGCGAGGAAGGTGAGTGCTGAAAACAGAATATTTTATTTACCCAATCATTATTACAAACTTATTATTATGTCTATCATACGATTTTTTACCTTTGCATTTTCTATGGCACTCTGCCTCTTTATTACAGACTTGAGTGCACAAGACGAACAAATAATGCACACCGAGCAAGCTAATAATCCTGTTTATCTCTATGAGCAGGAAGGTACTTGGCAACAAATTACGCTCAACGAAGCACAAAATACAGTACTTATCCAAACCTCTCCCAAAGATGAGGGGAGTCGTTATCGTATCATAAAAAAATCACCACAAGGACTTACTTATGTACTCGAGGATAATACCACTGTATTGAGTTTGAAATACGCCACTGACAAAGACCAAAATCCTATACTCATTCAGCATGACCAAAAAGGAAAGGCAATGGTTTATAAAGCATTAGAAATGCAGGCCGAAACAGATGAAAAATAAATCCAATTTCAAACCATCGGGAGGGTCTTCGACCGCTACCGAGGTCTTTGGCGGAAAGGCTTTCCAAATCTCCCCACCTTTTCAAGGAGGGGATAAAGGGGCGGTTATATTTAAATCCTTCAAATCCTAAAATCTTACAAATCCTGATTCATACAAAAAAAGGCTTTCCAAATCTCCCCACCTTTTCAAGGAGGGGATAAAGGGGCGGTTATAATTTAATCCTGCAAATCCTGAT
>JAFIER010000138.1 GCA_020832465.1 Bernardetiaceae bacterium | reverse complement strand
GATTTACCAACTTGACGTACCCCCGTTCATTGTCAAACTTACTACCTGAGCATGTCTATCGTTTGGGCTAACTCTTTAGCAAACATATCAATTTCTTCTTTTTCGTTATAAACAGCAAAAGAAGCGCGCACAGTGCCATCTATTCCAAAACGGCTCATCAATGGCTGTGTGCAGTGGTGCCCTGTTCGTACGGCAATTCCTTTAGAATCCAAAAGCATGCCTATATCGTAATGATGCACACCTTTCACAATAAAAGAAATTACACTTGCTTTTTCTTTTGCCCTACCGATGATGGTCAGGCCCTCAATATTAGATAGCTTTTCAGTGCCATAGCGCAACAACTCTTCTTCGTGTGTGGCGATATTTTTTTTCCCAATTTGATTGACATATTCCATAGCGTGATGAAAAGCTACGGCATCACCAATATTGGGCGTGCCAGCTTCAAACTTATAAGGCAATTCATTATAACTTGTTTTGGCAAAAGTTACCTCTTTTATCATTTCGCCCCCTCCCATATAGGGGGGCAGTTCGTCTAAAATTTCTTTTTTGCCATATAGAATACCTATTCCCGTAGGTCCATAGACTTTATGCGCTGAAAAGGTATAAAAATCGCAATCTAAATCTTGCACATCAATCTCAAAATGTGGGCTCGATTGTGCACCGTCCACGAGCACTTTTGCACCCACGGCGTGCGCTTTTTGAATCATTTGCTTCACAGGATTATGCGTACCGAGTGCATTAGATACGTGTACAATAGCAAGCATTTTGCATTTTTCAGTAAGCAATTTATCAAAAGCCTCCATATCGAGCTCGCCCTCGTCGCTTACAGGAATTACTTTTAGGATAGCACCTTTGCGCTCGGCAAGAATTTGCCAAGGCACAATATTGGAGTGATGCTCCATTTCTGAAATTAAAATTTCATCGCCCTGCTCAATGCTATGCGTACCAAAAGATTGTGCTACAAGGTTGATGCCCTCTGTCGTACCTTTTACAAAAATAACCTCCTGCACAGATGCTGCATTGATAAATGCACGTGCCGTCTCACGTGTACGCTCAAAAGCAATCGTTGCACGCTCGGCAAGTGTATGCGCTCCCCGATGTACATTAGAGTTTAGGTGTGTATAATAATGCGTAATGGCATCTATAACCACTTGTGGCTTTTGTGAGGTCGCTGCATTGTCAAAATAAATCAATGGACGTTCTTGTATAGATTGTGCTAAAATAGGAAAATCAGCACGTATATTCTTGATGTTCATTTGTATAAAAGTAGGTGTAAAAAATAACTACAATTGTTAAAGATTTTTGCCTTGCGAGGCGTTAAAAAATAACATTTCTCAAAGAAATGTAATTCTTTGCGGCAATAATGTATAATTTTTGCAAAGAGTTTTACAAACTCAATCTTAGTGCATATTATCATGCGCACTATTAAAAGTATCTGTAGGGTAGATTTGTTTTGGCAACCATTCAGAATGTTGTAAGGCTAAGCAAAGATAAAAAATGATTTTTACATTGAAAGCATGAAAGCTTGAGTTGTTTCTTTGATCATTAAAAATTATTGAGATAGCCGAGCAGATGCAGCATGTATAGTAGTATGATGATCTACTAACTTGACCTACCCTCCTGCGCAGATAATTTAGGCACTAAAATTTACAAAAACAGTACATATATGATTTTTAAAATAGTAAGCACAAGTATTTTTAGTATTTTTATTTTTTTGATAACAACTCAGGCGCACAGTCAAGGAGATGGTTTGCCTTACTATGTGGAGGCTGAGCACGCACGTTTAGCAGCGGATTATGGCAAAGCTATTCCGCTCTATGATAGAGCCATCGAAAAAGAACCGCAAAACACGAAATATCAACTCAATCGTTGTTCTTGCTACACAGGAGCTACTCGTTTTGCAGAAGCGATTGATTGCTTAGAGGACATTTTAGCCAATAATGCTGATGATATTTTGATTATTGAGCAGCTGGCCACCCTTTATAGTGCCTTAGGTAATCGGCAGAAAGCCATTGTATATTATGAAAATATTGCAGCACT
The DNA here is from genome assembly GCA_020832465.1 of Bernardetiaceae bacterium. GTDB lineage: Bacteria > Bacteroidota > Bacteroidia > Cytophagales > Bernardetiaceae > JAFIER01. Next base: position 5,654 of record JAFIER010000138.1, on the reverse strand, counting down.
CGATAGCACTACTGATGGCAAACTTGCGGCTTATCTTAATATTGTTCAAAACCTTTTTTGGGAACACCGCATTCCAGATAGCAAAACCTACATAGAAGCAGCTTTAGAAATTACACCTAATCAATTTGATTTACTGTATTTACAAGGCGTAACTTCAAATTATATCAAAGATTTTAGCGAAGCACTCGAGCCATTAAAAGCCGTTATAGCTGCCCTCGATAGCAAAAACCCTAATCCTGATTTAGCTAAATATTACTACGAAATAGGATATACTTACTACCACCTCGGAGAGTACAAAAAGGCAGATTCATTTTTTGATTTTGCTAAAGACATATCACCTTACGATAAACTCATCGAAATCTTATCCGTAGATTATCAATATGATATTGCACTTGCTTATTACAATATTTACTTATACGGTAAAAGTGAAGAAATTCTGACTCAAATTTTATTCAGAGAACCCAAGCACGAAAAAGCAAAAAAATTACAAGAAGAGCTCGATAAGCTCCGCAATACAGACAAAACCCGCATAAGCCGCCTTGAGCAAGACATGGGAGTAGGCTTTGATGACAATACAGAAGCAAGAGATAAAGCGCAATTATATGCTAAATTAGCAATGTATCGCTATGAAAATAGTCTTTTTGAAAAGGCTATTGAAGCAGCAGAAAAAAGTCTTGAAGCCGACCCTTATAATTATACCATTGTTTTTATTCAGTCTATGGCACAATTTCAACTCGGTAATTTTGAAGATGCACCTTACTTACTCGAGGTCATGAGCAAAGCACCGAAAGTGCCTGTTCCTATTAAACAGCGGTGCTACTTTGCCTTAGGCGTAATCTATAACGAAAAAGGAGATTATAAAGAAGCCTATAATGCGTTTCGGAAATCGAGCTATAGTCAAGTTTTTGCCCACGCATCTACTGCCGCAGTGCAGGACTTGAAAAAGTCTTTGTAGCATAAACAACCTTAAAGAAATGATATTTTTGTCAGAAATATCATTTCTTTAAGGTTGATTTTTTTATAATCTAAAAAGTACGCCTGCTAAGAAGTTTGTACCTGCTTGCGGATAATAAAAATTTTCATAAGTCTGCGCACCGCCAGCAATGTAGCCAAAGGTATAACCATTAGACTCATACTCTTCGTTCAAGACGTTATTTATCAGTAGTGTAAAGCGAATATTTCTGACCCAATTTTTGGGTTGAATATCATAAGCTAGTCTGATGTCATTGACAAAATAGGGGTCTAAGCTACGGGCTAAAGTCTCGGTATTATCTAAGTACTGCCGCCCTATGTATTGCGAGTAGAGGCCTACACTCAATCCTTTAATCGGTTTGTACTCAATGATAGAATTGGCTATCAATGCAGGCGAAAATGCAATTTGTGTATTTTGATAAGTTCGGCTTACCTGCTCGCCCGTATCAAAATCATCTAAAAACTCCACAAACTCAGGGATAATATTTCTACTCAAAGAGGCATTGCCCTGCCAAGAGAATTTTTCTACATCATAGCGAACTCCTAGTTCTAATCCATAGCGATAGCTACGCTCGATATTTTGACGAATATAAGCTCCTACATCATTGACTTCCCCAGTAAGAATAAGCTGGTCTATGTAGTTCATAAGGTATCCATTAGCAAAAACCGACCATTTGTTGTTCCAAGCAGCCTCCCAGCCAACTTCGATATTATCCATTTTTTCGGCTCTAGGGCGACTATCAGGTGTAGATTGTGTATAATCATTGCGATTAGGCTCACGGCTTGCACGGGCATAAGAAGCGTAAAAATTATGTACACCAAGCTCATAACTCAATCCAAATTTAGGATTAAAGAAAAGCAGTGCATCGTTTTGCTGTACGTTTACTAAGTTTTCATCAAAACCCAAAAAATCGTAGTTTACACTTCTCAATTGTAAATCACCGAATACGTAGAGTTGGTCGAACAAACGATAATTAGCTTTCACGAAAGTATTCAAATCAGTTTTAAAAGCGTCGTTGTCGTAATAGCGATGACGAATATCTGCTTGTGGCATACTGCGTGCCCATATTACCTCACCAAAGTGCTTACCTTCGTAGCGGTTTGCCCCTCCGCCAAACTCCATATTCCAACGGTCCTTATCGTTATACGTCAGATAATATACCATACCATAAAAATCATTATCCAGCCAACGTCGGCGCACCAAATCGCTACGGCTAATCGTAGAATCTCCGATTTGCACAGGCTCAAAACCATAGCGTGAAAGTCGGTCATTTTCTCTATATTGCTCAAAATAACCTCGTCCTTTGGTATAATGCAAAGCTGTTTTTAGATTCCAAAAACCCTTATCATCGAGTTGCTGATTCCAAATAAGTTGGTAATGGTCTTGTTGATAATTATCGGTTTCATTGTCGTAAGCCGCTACGGGGTTAAAATTACGATTGCCCTGCCGTAGTTGCTCTTCGGGTACGCCGTACCAGGCCTGAAAAGTTTGCTCCTGACCGCTAAAAATATTAAGTGTTATATTGGTTTTGCCTTTGTCGTACACACCACTCAAATAAAATGAACGCATATCCGAAAAAGCACGGTCTATGAATCCATCAGATTTAATTTGTGAAAGACGTGCATCGATTTTAAAGTGATTCGCAATCCTGCCTGTGCCCACACGTAAGCTATGACGGCGTGTATTAAAAGAGCCAAAAGAATTATCAATTTCGGCATAAGCCTCTTCCGAAGCAACTTCGGTATCAATACCTACTGTTGCGCCAAATGCGCCCGCACCATTGACGGATGTGCCCGCTCCTCTTTGGATATTTATACTCCCAACAGAACTAGCAAAATCAGGCATATTTACCCAAAAAACGCCCTGTGATTCGGCATCATTAAGCGGAATACCATTGATCGTTACATTCGTACGTGTGGGATCCGAACCGCGAATGCGCATGCCTGTATAACCTACACCCGCCCCCGCATCAGATGTCGTTACGACAGAGGGCGTAAAACGTAAAAGAAAAGGAATATCCTGACCCAAATTGAGTTTTTGAAGTTCCTCACGAGATACTTGGGTTTGCGTTACAGGGTAAGGCAGTTTGGATTCAATAGCAATGCTACGCAACTCTTGTGTAGATTCTATGAGCTTAATTTCGTGTATTTTTTTCTCACCAGGACGGAGCGTCAGCCTTTGCGTTTGATAGCCAATAAAACGAAATACAAATTCACGCTTTTCCGAATCTTCAAAATTAAGGCTAAAACTACCATCAGATTGGCTTACCGTACCAATTTGGCTACCTGCGACCTGAATGGTTACACCTTGCAAAGGCGCATCATTTTGTGCATCAAGTACCTGCCCACGCACTTCAAACTGCCCAAAAGCATCAGCTATTGGCATCAAAAACGCAGAAACAAGAAAAATAAAAAAAAGAAGAGATAAATACTTCATCGTTTTGGTTTGTTAAAAGGTAAAACAAAAAACTCGATGAAGAGGGAGAGATGAAAACAATAGCCTAAGAAAAATATAGCCTACTGACTACAAACCTTCTTTTAAGATAAATCGCTCAAGCAACTCATTATAGGCTATGCTTAAAAAAGCAACGAAATCCCTACGCTTCTGTGAAGAAGATCAGGTTCGATGGGTATAATCTCAGCTTGCGAAAAATAAATCATCATCTTTCGCAAACACCCCCTTCGTCAGAAAAATGCTTATCAAGCAACAGATTGTAACATTCTAATACAAGGTTGCACTTAAAGCAATGCAAAGGTAAAGGCTATTATTCAGAATAGCAACTTAAAGCATAAAATAAATCAAATCATACTACTAGACATGCGCTATCCAGAGATAATATTTCTCAAAGAAATGTTATCTCTGGGCTAATTTAGCAAAGTTGTCATCCACCCGATATGCCACTCCAATTAGTCAAATATCAAGAATTACAACTACTCCATCATCGCTTCTGCAAAGCCTATAAGTAAATGATAAGTTTTATCAAAATGGCTTAGCGTTACACGCTCATAAGTATCTTCTACATCGTGATAATGCGTGTAGTTGCTATCCATTAAGTACATAAAAAAAGCGGGAACGCCTTTTTGACTAAAAAAATAATGGTCGGAGTTTGCAGTGGGTTCACGTGGTAAAATTTGAGGCAAATAACCTCCTTTTTTGTTTATCGCTTTGAGCTTTTCGAAGATTTCGGGATGTATAGTGGCGTTTACCACAGTAGCACCGTCTTTGCCAGTGCCAAAAATATCCATATTAAACAAAAAAGTGATGTCCTCAAGCGGAAAATATGGATTTTCTACATAATACCTCGAGCCGAGTAGAGCTACCTCCTCCGCACCAAAAGCCATAAAAACTACGGAATGATCGGGCGGATTTTGGCTAAAGTAATGTGCTAATTCTATCAGCATTACTGTACCACTGGCATTATCGTTTGCACCAGGAAAATAAGCCTCTCCTAATCGCCCAAGGTGATCATAGTGCGCAGTAAAGACAAAAAATTTATCCGGGTGCTTTCTACCTTCGACATATCCAATGACATTTTGTGAGCGATAATTTTTCAACACTTCTTGCTTTACTTCAAAATTGATATTTTTTGCCTTTTTTGGAAACTTTGTTTTCAAGACTTCAAAAATGGGAAAAATATGAGCTTCTTGTGCCATAGAAGCCGTTAGCTTGGCCTTGAGTACGATAATCGCTTTAGTTTTTTGTAAAATGGGGCGAAAGGCTATATTTTCAAAAATCCGAGACTGTAAAGTTTCATCAAAAACAAGTACATAGTCTGATTTTATACTTTTCATAACACGCTTTTGTGCTTTTGGATTATCGAGCACTTCTTGAGTAATATAAAGCAAATTACCTTGTGCTCGCCCTCCTTGGGATATCGGTTGTATGATATAATCGCTTCCTGCCTCGAGTGTTTTACCATCAATTTGAAGTAGTAAACCTGGAAAAGTATTGACTGAAATCTCAAAATATTGCAAAAAACTCTCCTTTTGAAATGCCTTTAAACCCGCAGTTTGAAAAGCATCAGCGATATAATCTGCCGCTTTACGATCGCCTTCAGATATATAGCCGCGCCCATGCATCGCTTCACTACAAAGTTGTTGCATGTGCTGGCGCACTCGCCCCATATCCTGAGCTTCTGTTTGCAAAGCAAACAAAAAAATAATAAAAACAATGAATATACGTGTTGTAAAAATAGACATAATTTACAGATAGTAAGTTGTGTTTTGATATATAACAGAAAAATATTTGCGAAGAGCGAAATTGAATAAGACTGGCTCTACGCACAAATAAAGTTTATAACAAGCCAAAAAGACTAAATTATACCGCTGTTTACATATTTTTTATAAAAAAATATAGCTTGCACAATTTTGAAGCAGTGTCAGTGCCTACGTAGTTTTTCTATTTGTTCGATGCTCAAGCCAGTTGCTTTTTTTATGAAATTGTTTTCAGAACCTAATAAAATTAAGTTTTTCGCAATTTCAAGCGCTTTCTCATTTTTGGCGTTCCATTCTGCTTCTGCCTTCAAAGAAAGTGCTTCACTTGCTTTTACGTGCAAATAGTCTAAATAACGATTATAGCCATAATGCTGTTCCTTATCTAAACGCATCACATCTAACACCTCTTTGGCTTCTGCCAAACCCTTTGCTACGAACTCGTCTTTGACCTCACTATTTTTCAAAAA
>JAFIER010000078.1 GCA_020832465.1 Bernardetiaceae bacterium | reverse complement strand
GTTATCGATGACATCGCCCCGACCATCAGCTGCCCTGCGAACATCAACGTAGGCATTACGAACAACATAGGTGTTTGCGGCAAAGTCGTAAACTACGATTTGCCTACTTTTGATGACAATTGCGCTGATGCAACGCTTACAATGATTGACGGCTTAGCAAGTGGCGAGATATTCCCCTTAGGTGAAACAGTAGTTACTTATCGTGTAACAGATGCTTCGGGTAACTTTGCTGAATGCAGCTTTACAGTAACGGTAACGACTCCACCTGTGGTGATTGCAGCAAACCGCGATCCTAACCTTTGTGTGGGTGAGAGCATTACACTTTCTGCCTCACCATTCGGCACAGGCTTAGGCATTACTTACCAATGGTACAAAGATGGCGTAGCAATTCCCGATGCAACGGAGCAGTTCTTGACGCTCACGGGTGACTACGACGGCGCAATCATCGGTACTTATACGGCTTTGGTAGATAACGGCTGCCCCGCTATGTCGGAGAACAGCATTGAAATCAATGTATTCCCTACGCCAGCGGCGACGATTATCGCCCCTGTAACGGATATTTGCGACGGCGAGGAGATTATTCTCAACGGGGTAGATATTTCACACGCCGATTTGACGGTGAGTTATCAGTGGTTCAGAAATGGCACACCGATACCATTAGCAACAGGTGGTACGCTGACAGTAACTGATCCAGGCGATTATACAGTGCGTGTAACGAATGAAATAGCGGGTTGTGATAGTCTTTCAGCTGCTGTAACATTGAACTTTACTGACAATCCTGAGATTTCAGTATCTGTACCACCAGCGTATATCGTATGTGCCCCTGAAACTACCATCGGAAATGATTTACCAGAGGGTTATGGCTATGTTTGGGAAGGTCCAGCAATAGTTTCCGACCCTGTAAGCCGCATTATTACTGTGGCAGATTCAGGCGTATATACAGTGCGAATTATCGATTTGGTAACTTTCTGCGAAAGTACTTTTGAGACCTACGTGGTGCGCAATCCGGAGCCTACAGTTGGCGTGCGCGATACTTTGGTTTGCGAGGCGGATTTGCCTGGTAAATTGATAGCCCGCGACATCATTCACGGACCTGAGATTGAGTACGAGTGGTTTGCATCAGGAGATACAACGGCAGTTTTAGGCACAGGCGATACTTTGAATGTAGATACACAAGGTTTCTATATGGTTCGTGTAACGAATACGATAACAGGCTGTGTAGCTTGGGATACGGCATATTTTGACTTCAAAGTGAACCCTAATTTTGAAATTAGAGGGCACGAAGAGGGCTATGTTTGTAACCGTGAGGATACGCTTTATATCGAGGCTACGAATTTGACGAATATGCAAATTCAATGGTCAGGACCCGGTATTGTCTCTATCGGCGGCGACTCTTTGAGTGCCGTGGTTAATGCAAGCGGTGTTTATAGTGTAACGGTAACGGATTTGAGCAGTAGTGCTGAGTGCTCTACGACCAAAACCATCAATGTAACGATAAACCCTCAGCCTATGATTCCCGATGCGCTTATCGATGTATCGAGCAGTTTAGCTTGTGAAGATGAGACGGTGAGTTTAGATGCCTTTGACCCGAGCCACGCTGCTGATGCGATTTATACTTGGCGCAATTTGAGTACGGGCGATGTAGTTTCAGATGCTTCATCTTTAACGGTGAGCTATGCTGACCACGGCGGTTATAACCCTGTAAATTACAGCATTACGATAACCTACCCGTTGGGCGATTGCGAAAGTTCGGATACGGTAAGCGTACAATTTGAGCGCAAATCCAATGTTTCGATTACAGCGCAAAGCGATTCTCTACTTTGCTTAGGCGAAGAGGCGAGCTTCACGGCAAGTGGTGCGGAGATTTACAACTGGCGCACGGCAGACGGGGCAACGACTTGGAACAATACCAATGAGTTGAGCTTTACAGCCGATAGCGTAGGTGTTTATACGATAATCGTAGAGGGTGTTTACGAAGATGACGACGAGCCTCGAGTTTGCGGTTCGAGTTTGGATACAATCGTATTCCGAGTTCGTCCACAGCCGATAGCTATAGCTCCTGCTGACCGTGTGGTTTGCGAGGACGATAGCTTGCGCTTCAATGGCTTTAACGAAACACATACGCCACAAACGACTTACGAATGGCGTTTGGTAGAAAGCGAAGCCCTACTTTCGGAGACGAATATTTTAGATTTTAGTGCCTCCGATGTAGCCGATGCGACTTACGAATGGATAGGTTTGCGCTTGACTGTAACGGATAGTTTGACTGGCTGTTCTCATAGCGATACCTTCCAAGTTCGTTTTGAGCGCAAATCTTTTGCCGAGATACTTCCTTACGACAGTGCGACTTGTTCTAATTCGGCTATTGAGTTAGAAGCCGAAGGGGGTTCGGATTTCCGCTGGCGTTATGCAGGTGAGGAGTTTGAAGGGAATACCTTTGTATTTTCTTCGGATAGTGTAGGCTGGCATCGTATAGATCTTTCTGCTTGGTACGCAAACGGTTGCGATACGACAGAGGCAGTGGCTTGGATTTATGTGAATGAGCCTCCTGTTGTCTCGGCGCATAGTTTGGATACTGTCAATATTTGTGCAGATGAGTCTGTAACGCTTACGCCTTCTGGCGCAGTGAGTTATGAGTGGTTGCACGCACCGAATACTTTTGGAGAGATTACAGTTTCGCCGAGCGGTCCTACGCTTTACATTGTGAAAGGTACGGATAGTTTGGGTTGTGTAGATTTTGACAGCGTATTTGTGAACATCACACCGACGTTTGATCTTGCGGGTCCGATATCGGTCTGCGAGGGTACTTTGGTTACAATCGGCGATACGGCTTACGCTTCTGCGAATCCGAATGCAAGTTTCTTCTGGTTGCCAACAGGACAGACGAGTCCGATGATTTCGGTGAATCAATCAGGCGAATACACGGTTGAGGTGACGATTGACAGTTGCACGTTTACACGTAGTGTAACTGTGGACTTCAAATCTTTGCCGCAGCTTAGTGTGGTTCAGGATACTGTTTTGTGTTTTGAGTTTGGCGATGACCAGAGTTTTGCAGGTGGTGAGACTCATACTATCGGTGTAGGTGTAACGAACTACGATCCGAGTGCGAATTACTTGTACGTATGGACTAATGAGGACAGTGTGATTGTAGGCACGAATGATTCATTAGAAATCAGTGAGCCTGGCGTTTACACGGTAAAAGTAATAGCGATGTATGGATTTAACTGCGAGAATGTAGCGATTACTTCTGTTGAAGAGGCCTGCGATTCACGTATTTTTATTCCACAGGCCTTTAGTCCTAACGAAGATGGATTGAATGATTACTTCCAAGTTTTTGGTCGCCATATAGGCAAATTCAAGATGATGGTCTTCAATCGTTGGGGTGAAGTTGTTCACGTGGTTGATGCTGATGATTTTGACAGTTTGCAGGAGACTGACTTCTGGGACGGTCGTCATAACGGCCAGAAGGTGCCTACTGGTACTTACGTTTGGACTATTACCTACGAAGAGAAGTTGCCGAGTGGTGCAGTTTTGAAGAAGGTTAATGGTGCATTGCAGATAGTTCGTTAGCCTGCTTTAACATTGCCAAATTTTGAAACTTTGTCAATGTTAGGTTTACACAAAAAGCCATTTTCCCTGCTCGGGGAAAATGGCTTTTTTGTTTTTGTTTTATAGGTTTATGGATTACTGTTTTATTTTTTGTCTATAAGGCATAAACATAAAAAAACTGCAGCATAAGAGGTTTTCTTATCCTACAGTTTATTTGTTATTGAAGAAGATAGGTAAAATGACTAAGGGTATATTGCAAAAGATTCATTAGTCCATAATAAATGGATAATCAGGCTCTGCATATACTTCGGTAAAGATTTCTTTGGGATCAGGGAATGGTGAATCTTCTGCAAACTTTACAGCTTCTTCTACCTGTTCTTTGACTTTATCGATAATAGCTTCCAAATCTTCTTCGGTAGCATATTTTTTCTTCAAAATAGTATCTTTGACTTGCTCAATAGGGTCTTGTTTTTTATATTCAGCGACTTCCTCTCTTGTGCGGTATTTTGCGGGGTCAGACATAGAGTGTCCTTTGTATCTATAGGTTTTGAACTCTAATAAGGTAGGTCCTTCACCACTTCTTGCACGTTGTGCTGCTTTTGCTACGGCTTCGTGTACGTCTTCTACACGCATTGCATCGACTCCTTCGGATGGCATTTCGTAAGCTGAGCCGAGTTTGTACAAATCTGTTACGTTGGAGGTTCGCTGTACAGAAGTGCCCATAGCGTATCCGTTGTTTTCAATTACAAAAATAACGGGCAGTTTCCAGAACATGGCTAAGTTGAGTGCTTCGTGAAAAGCACCTTGTCGTACTGCGCCATCCCCCATAAAGCATATACAAAGGTTATCAGTGCCGTTGTACTGTTCTGCAAATGCAATACCTGCGCCGAGTGGGATTTGACCTCCGACGATACCGTGGCCTCCAAAGAAATGATTTTCTTTATCAAACATGTGCATTGATCCTCCTTTTCCTTTTGAGCACCCGGTAGCTTTACCAAAAAGTTCTGCCATGACTGCGCCTGGCGAAGTGCCTAAAATTAAAGGCTGTGCGTGGTCTCTGTAAGCAGTGATCCATTTGTCTCCTTTTTTGAGTGCTGAGACTGCACCTGCGGCGCATGCTTCTTGCCCGATATAAAGGTGGCAGAACCCTCTAATTTTTTGCTGTCCATAGAGCTGTCCAGCTTTTTCTTCAAATTTGCGCATTAGTGTCATTTCTTCAAACCAGCGCATGTAGGTTTCTTTATCAAAAGAAGATTTCTTTTGTGTTGTACGTGTTTTTTTCTCTTTTACTTGGCTCATGTGCGATTGGAAATTAAAAGTCGAGTATTTAAATTCATTTGGTAGTAAATTTGCATTTTTTTTCAGTAAAATCCAAAATATAAACAAAAAAACACACAAGATTTACTCATTTTTTTTGTGGGCTTTGTTGTGAGTGGCTATTTATTGCGATTACTGCGCTGTTTTTAGGCTAAAAATGCGTAACTTTGAAGTCTTACTTTCATGCCCTCTTATACAATCAAGAATGACTGCCTCTGAGTTTTCATTCGTCCGTCATATATTTATGGAAAAACGCTGGATTATATCTTTACCACCACCTCAGTCGGAGCTACAAGCAATAGGATTAGCCCTTCAGACTAAACCTATTGTAAGTGCATTGCTTTGGCAGCGTCATATTAGAGATGCTGAGGCGGCGCGGTGTTTTTTCAAACCTGCTTGGGAGGATTTGCATAATCCTTTTTTGATGAAGGGTATGCTTGAGGCTGTACAGCGTTTGCAAAAAGCTATTAAGATGGGGGAAAAGGTGCTTATTTATGGAGATTATGATGTTGATGGTACGACTTCGGTAGCTTTGATGTATCTTTTTTTACAAAAATACCTTCCGAACCTACTTTATTATATTCCAGACCGCCATAAAGACGGTTATGGCATCACACAAGCAGGTCTTGACTTTGCTGTAGCAGAGGGTGTAAGTCTAATTATTAGTCTTGATTGTGGTACAAAATCTGTAGAGCAAGTTGCTTATGCGGCTTCACGTGATATAGATTTTATTATTTGTGACCATCATTTGCCTGAGGCTGAATGTTTTCCTGTCGATGCGATTGCACTTTTAAATCCTAAACAATCGGATTGTAATTATCCGTTTAAAGAGCTTTCTGGTTGTGCAGTAGGTTTTAAATTTTTGCAGGGTTTTTGTCAAAAAGAGGGTATTAGGCGCGAGGAGCTTGAGCGTTATTTGGATTTGGTAGCTGTGAGTATCGCTGCTGATATGGTTTCTATGTGTGGTGAAAACCGTACTTTGCTATGTTTGGGCTTGGCTAAGATGAATAGCGAACCGCTTTTGGGTTTGCGTGCTTTAGCACAGGTCTCTGGTATAGAAAAGGATTCTTATAGTGTGCGTGATATTATTTTCGGGATTGCACCTCGTATCAATGCTGCAAGCCGTATGGCTGATGCTGGCGATGCTGTGGAGTTATTATTAGCAGAGCATAGCGAGCAAGATGCAGATGAGTATGCCAGGCGTTTGAATTTTCGTAATGATTCGCGCAAGCACATTGAGCGCGAGATTTTGCAAGAGGCTTATCAGATGTTAGACAGCATAGAAACGCCTTATAGTACCTTGCTTTACAATCCTAAATGGAATAAAGGGCTTTTGGGTATTATTGCAAATCGGAGCATGGAACGTCGGTATCGCCCTACGATTGTTTTGAGTGCTACGGATATGGGGCAGGCAGTCGGCTCGGCACGTTCTATTTATGATTTTGATTTGTATGCTGCTATTGAGGCTTGTGCGGATTTATTAGATCAGTTTGGTGGGCATAAGTATGCGGTTGGTTTGGCTATGCCTGTAGAAAACATAGAAGCTTTTCGTCAGAAATTTGAGTCTATTGCTGCCGACTGTATTTCAGAAGATATGTGGCGTGCGCCTTTGCGTATAGATTTGGATATTACACTTAGCGAAATAACAGAAGATATTTTACAAGTTGTAGAGCAAATGGAGCCTTTTGGTACGGATAATCAGCGTCCACTTTTTTGCGTAAAGCAAGTAGAGATTCAGGACGCAAGGGTTTTAAAAGAGCGTCATTTGAAGTTTAGGGCTGCTAAGGACGATACGTTTATTGATTGTATTGGTTTTGGGCTTGGTGGGTATATTGAAAAAATACGGGCGGGGCATTTTTTTGATATTTGTTTTTATATCAGCAAAAACACTTATTATAATCCGCCGCGTTTGCAGCTCGAGGTTAAGGATTTGCGCGAAGCGGAGTAGGTACACTGTTGGCGGAGTTGGGCATATAGGCATGAACCCTTGCCCGCAGGATTTTTTACAAGCTATTTTATATTTTAGAGTTTGATTCCTACGAGTGTAATATCGTCTCGTTGTTCATGTTTTTGTTGGTGCGCATCGAGTTCTTTTTCAATTTCATTTTTTTGTTGGCTTAGAGGCAGGGCATGAACTTTTTCTATCCACTGTTGTACAAGTGGGCTACCAATTTTTCCTTTGGGACCGTCTTGGTCTGCTATGCCATCGGTTTGTAAGTAAATTGTTTGTGATTTTTTTAATTTGATATGGTGCTGTACAAATTCTTTTTGCCTGCGTCTTATTCTACCACCTATACTTCTTCTTGTTCCTTTGATTTCGACGAGCTGTCCGTCTTTGAGGTATTGCATAGGTCTTTTTGCGCCTGCAAAATAGACGTTATAATAATTGGGGTTTTCTTTATCTTCTTCTGTTGCGATAATGGCAAGGTCCATGCCGTCATCATTTTCTTCTACATCTTGTCTTAGGATATGACGCACGCCTGTATTGAGTCGTTCGAGGAGCTCATCGAGTTTAAACTCGTAGTCTTGTGCTTGCAAGATTTGATTCAATAAATTATATCCGATAAGGCTCATAAACGCACCGGGGACGCCATGCCCTGTACAATCGACTACGGCAAAAAAAGTTCTTTTTTCTGTAGGGTCTTGGCTTAGCCAATAGAAATCTCCGGATACAAAATCTTTGGGTCTAAAAATTACAAAATGCTCTGCAAAAGCCTGTTTGAGGTTGGTATTAGCAGGGAGTACGATTTCTTGAATATCTTGGGCATAGCGCAAGCTATCTGTAATTTGAATATTTTTATGCTCGATTTCTTTTCTTGCTTCTTGGATTTGATCATAGGCTTCGGAGTTATCAATGGCAATGGCAATATAGGCTGCGAGCGTTTCGAGTATATTGTATTGGCTTTGCGAATACGCATTTTTATGGCGACTTTGTACGGTCATTACACCGATAATTTTATTTTTAGAATGCAAAGGCAGATAAATAATTGAGTTACGGTCTTCGACGAGATGCCCTCTTGTGCGTTTGGGAATGTATCTGTAGTATTCTGTATCAAAGTCATTGATAAATATAGGCTGGTCGTTTTTGAAGCACCATGCCGAGAGAAAATTTTCTTCGTGAATAGAGAATTGCAAATCGGTTTGTTCGTTTCCGTCAAGGATAAAGTCTATAAAATCGAGCGTTTCTGATTCTGCATTATAAACTCCAATACCAAATACTGTGGCTTCCATCATATCATTGATATGCTCAAAGACGGTTTGAATAATTTTATTCAGGGTCAGCGAAGAGGTTATTTCACGCCCTATTTCGCTAAGAATCATAATATTTTGATAGGCTTTTTCTAAGTCATCTTGTTTTTCTATGAGTGCGTGTTGCTTAGCCTCGAGTTCTTGATTTTTTTCGATGATAAAATCTCTTTGTTTCAAGATTTCGTCTTGTTGTCCTTCGAGTTCGGCATTGATAGCTGTAATTTCTGCGGTGCGTAATTGCACTTCCTTCTCGAGTTCTGCCTTTTGATTTTCTATAGCTTTTCTTTGTATTTCCTCTTGCTCGCGTTCTTTTTTCAGAATTTCATTTTTCATCTCGTTGATGCGTGCTGCAAGTCCGATAGAGAAAAGTAAGGCTTGCAAGACCTCTCCTATATTGACTAAGTAAATAGCACTATCATATCCATAAAAAACACTAAAAATATAGATAACCATAGCTAACAGATAAAAAGCATTAGCTATAATAAGGTAAAACGCAGTTTTATGTCCGTTGCGAATAGCTACGATACTCAAATAAACTACTACTAAAATACTTATAAAAACAAGTGAAAGGTCTATACCAATATAACGAACATGAAAAAAGGTCAGTAAGAAACCTATAAGCTCGAGAAGCACAAATCCCATAATAATTTTGTGCCCCATAGGATTGCTTTTACGCAAAGCTAAAAAACGACTGATAAAAAGCAGATAGAAAAGCCAAACTAAAGAGGGTAGGGCAAAAACCCATAAACGAGCCGTGTCAGGCGAATTGCGCCAAATAAATTCTTGCGCATAGCCTTCATCTACAAGCGTATAAAAAACGGAGGTAAATATAAAAAATACAAAATAGAGGTAGCTATAACTATTGCCTTTAATTCCAAAAAACAAAAAGATATTATACAAACCCATGATGATAAGCATACCGATAAACATACCCTCGAGCCAATGCTTCATCTGCTTAGTCCATAATGTATGATAGTAGTATTTTATTTCTAATCGTTCAATAGGGTTTATAGTGCCTTTGTTTTGAATGGCTATAGGATTTTCAAAAGCAATACGTAGATAAAATAGACTCTCTTCTTGCGAATCTAACACAAAATCAATTAGCGGTGTGCGTCCCAAAAAGTCGCCCCCCCGATTGCGAGGCAGGGAAAGCCCATTTTCACCAATGAAGGCAAAACCTTGTTCTATTTCTTTGTACAATGATCCTCTATCCGTTCCTGCTAAGGATATAAAAAAACGCTGTTTTTGTAAGTTGGGATTGCGCAATAGCATTTTTACCCAATATACTTGGGTTTGTGCTTCGTATATATTTTCTAACTCGGATAAGGCTTTAAACCTTTTTTGTATAGATAGGCTTGCTACCTGATCGATGGTCAGGTCGCCTTCTTTATCGAGGAGCACTTCTGCATAATAATCTCCGCTGCGCAAATTATAGGCTTCGCTACTGTCGTAGAGTACGATGCTTTGTGGTTGCTCTGCCGATAATTTTAGTGGTAGAAGCACCGCCAAAACTACGCTCAGCGCAATAGTTATTGATATAGAAATACGAGTATAATAGGTATAAAGCACTGTCAGAATATTAGAAAGTGATTTTAGGCTTTTGATGATAGAAGGGGCGACAAGCATTTTGTACTTATGCAAAGTTGGATATAATATCATACTGCACATTCTCCAGTTAGCACTAATACTTCTTTGAGACCTATGAGTGCCAAGCCCATTTTTTTATAAAAAAATGTAGTATAGCAGTATGATGCAACATCAAAACATCAACCTTGCATGAATATTTTGCAAAACGATTGTGCATATCCCTAATTACGCACGGGCAAACTTTTTTGTAAATCAATCACACTACTATACATTTTTGCATAGCGTGGGGTTTGCAAACCCCACGCTATGCAAAAATGGGCTTAGAAATAACATGTCTCAAAGAAATGTTATTCCTGGCTATCGAATGTCTAGTAGTATGTAAATCAATACAAGCACACAAATTTTGCCATTTCAATTCTCAAGTTAGCTTTTTTTTGGGAATTAGCCAATTAAAAAAACAAAAAGAGGCAAAAGATTTAAAATTAACATTTTGCTAAGTTATGAAAAAAAAGTTATAAATTCCAAATTTTTATATAGTTTGCTGCTTGAAATAGAAGTTGTATAGATAAAAAAAGTATAAATTGTTTGTTTTTTGAAATTTAATTTTGTATTTTGCTTTTGTTTTGCTTTTTTATAAAGTATTTGAGCAATGGGGTATTCTGTCCGCTATTAAAAGTATTCACTTAAAATAAACACAGTTTTTTTTACTTTTGCCAAATAAATTATGTATATTTGCAACTCAAAAACAGATTTTTAATAGTAAATACCATAAACTTTATAACTGTAACGGACATGGCATCAAATCATAGACTAGATCATATCGATCGCCGCATTCTTGGCATTTTACAGAAAAATGCCAAAATTACGAATGCACAACTTTCTAAGGATATTAAACTTTCTCCTGCACCAACTCTTGAGCGAGTCAAAAAATTAGAAACTTTAGGTTTTATCAAAAGTTATCACGCCAAATTAGATGCGCAAAAACTAGGTCTTGGTGTTACGACTTTTGTGAGTGTAAAGCTTAATAAGCATAATAAACTCAATAATGAATCTTTTATTCAAAAAATTCAAGACCTCGAAGAAGTGGTAGAGTGTCATTATATCACTGGTTCAAGTGATTATATTCTCAAAGTGGTAGCAACAGACATAGAAGCTTACCAAAATTTGATGATGCACCGCATTAGCGAAATTGAAGAGATTGATAACATGCAAACGATGGTTATTTTATCCACAGTAAAAGATAGTAATGTAGTGCCTATTCCTGACAATACACTTGTCATGAAATAATCAAAATCAGGGGTGCAATTCATATTTACGCAGTAGCATAAGCTACTGTATTAAAACAACTACTCTCGCCGTGTTTGCTGTCTCCACCAAACACAAACTGCGTAGTTTTGAAATAGTTTTAGAACTAACAGTTCTGCCAGAACTGTTAGTTCTAAAACTAAAAAAATGATATTGCAATAAAAAAGGCAAGTCTTTGTTACAAAGACTTGCCTTTTTTATAGAACGAGAATTTTCAGGCTCTTAGATGACTAATTTTAATAATAATTGCTGAGCATCAATGGCATAACGAGCATGAGTAAGTCTTCATCTTCGTTATCTTCTCCCATAGGGAGTAGCAATGCGGCGCGATTAGCTTCTGTAAACTCAAACTGCACACGGTCGCTGTGTATAGTATTGAGCATTTCAATAAGAAAGCGCGCATTAAATCCAATTTCAAAATCTTCTTCGCCTTCGTATTCGCTATGCAAAATTTCTTTAGCTTCGTTAGAAAAATCAGGATCTTCAGCAGATACTTCTACACCATTCGTGCTGAGGCGCAGGCGTACTTGGTTTGTAGATTTATTTGCATAGATAACGATACGCTTAAGCGATGCTAAAAGCTCCGTGCGCGAAATAACAAGTTTTTTATCGTTTGTACGAGGGATAACATTTTCATAATCAGGAAAACGCTCGTCAATCAAACGGCTAATAATTCTGATATTACCAAAAGAGAAAAAAGCATTAGTATCATTGAAGTCAATTTGTACTTCTTGCACTTCATCAGGCAGTGTGCTTTTGAGTTGTTCTAATGCTTTGCCTGGAATGATAATAGAGCTATCCAAATCAGAAGTTACATCTTTACGCTGATAGCGTACGAGCTTGTGCGAGTCGGTAGAGACAAAAATAACACCCTCTGATTGCAACTGCATATATACACCATTCATGGCAGGCTTGAGGTCGTCGTTACTTACGGTAAAGAGCGTATAACCTAAGGCATCAGCGACTACATCAGACATGAGCGTAATAGCACTATCGCTTTTTACTTCTGGCGGTTTAGGGAAGTCATCAGCATCTTCGCCTCCGAGTTTGTAGTGTCCGTTGCTCGATTGAATCTCGAGTTCGTAGCTGTCATCGGGACGCATATCAAAGGTAACGGGTTGGTCGGGCAGGTTGCGGAGTGTTTCTAAAAGCATTTTTGCAGGTACTGCAAGTTTGCTTTCCCCTTCAGCTTCTACATCGATTTGAGCGATAATAGAGGTTTGCAAATCCGATGCTGTAACGGTTAGGATACCGTTTTCTATTTCGAAAAGAAAATTTTCGAGAATAGGAATTACAGGATTAGAAGGCACAATACCTCGCAAGGCATTGAGTTGCTTTAAAAGTGATGATGATGAGGCTATAAACTTCATATTGCTATTTTTAGATTTGAATGTATAAAATTTAAATTTTGCAAGGTGCTTATTCAATTAAACACCTAAGGAAGAGGCGTTACTAACGCTTAAAATCGTATCCGTATTTTTCGCTAATTTCACTGCGCTTCATTTCTTCTACACGCATATTCATGCGAATTTCGGATTGAGGGAGGCTTTGCGGTTGTAAAACGGGCTGTGCAGCAATCGTATCAATAACATCTAAACCTTTTATGGCTTGTCCGAAGACGCTATACTCACCATCTAAATGAGGCGTTCCGTTTGCATTTTGTACAATATAAAACTGTGAACCGCTCGATTCTTTTTTAGGATTTACAGCATCGCCTTGGCGCGCAGCGGCTACAGCCCCTTTTTTGTGTGTTAGTCCAGGAATGATTTCAGCGGGAACTTTATAATCAGGACCGCCCGTGCCATACTCTCTTGGAGATTTACTGGGGTCTTTTGTATTTGGGTCGCCCCCTTGAATCATAAAATTACGAATCACTCTATGAAACATCGTGTTATCATAAAACCCTTCTTTAGCGAGTTTTAGAAAATTTTCACGGTGTTTGGGTGTTTCTTCGAAAAGTACGATGGCGATTTCGCCAAAATCAGTACTGATTGTAACTACATAATCGTTTGCGTCCATGTCTATGCTTTGGGTTTGGTTTTTGTTGCTTTGCGTACCGACGTTTTCGGTATTTTGGATATCTGAATCTTGTGTATTGCTTTCGCTTTGCTGTGCTTTATTATCGCTTCCACAAGCCATAAACAGCATAAACAGTAGCATATAAAATCCTATTTGTGAAAATTTGCTCATAATACCTAAACAAGAATTGATAAATAAAATTTGAGCCTGCAATATACGCATATTTTTTCTTTTCACAACGAAAGGGCTCAAAAAGGTGCAACAAAAACACTCAAAAATATCAAAAATAACAGGCTACAAAGAAATGGCTTTACACCCTGTTATTTTTATTTTTTAAGCCTATTACAGGCTATCAAACAAGGCAAAGTTTTTAATGTGTTGAACCTTTATGGCAAAAGATTCAACAAAATTTAAACATAAAATAAATTTTTCAAGTTTATGACTATGAATTTACAAAGCAGCTCAAATGCTGCAGCTCATGACGTTAAAATAAGAGAAGAAATTCGCATGTTTGCGAGTTTTTATCTAACAAAAACAGAATTTTTTATATTTTACTCTTAATCACCTAATTCTTACACATGCGAGTATCTGTCTTTAGAAAGGCTCATTTTAATGCTGCCCACCGTCTGCACAACCCAAATTGGTCTGACGAGAGAAACGAACGCGTATTTGGCAAGTGCAATAACCCTAATTATCACGGTCATAATTATAATTTGATTGTAAAAGTTACGGGTGAAGTTGATCCTGATACAGGTTATGTTATGGATATGAAAGTCCTTAGCGATATAATTAAGGAACACGTAACTGATGTTTTAGACCACAAAAATTTGAGCTTAGATATCGAGGCTTTTGCAGACTTGAACCCAAGCGCAGAGAATATTGCCATTGTAATATGGAATATTTTACGTAAACAGCTCGACAACAAATACGATTTATCTGTTACTTTATACGAAACCGAAAGAAACTATGTTGAATACCCCGCTTAATGGCAACGGCAAAGCAGTAGAATTGCCTTCGTCTACAGCTACTGCCGAATTACACAATCATGACAAGCAAATCAGGGTTGTCTCTAATAATGATGCTGATGAGATAGGCGATATGCACATCGGCACATCGAGCCAAACACCGATGCGTGAAGACGCATTTTTGCTAAGTGATGAAGAAAAAATTGAAAAAATTGAAGGTCATTTTCGTGAGATTATGGAAACCTTAGGGTTAGACCTCACAGATGATAGCCTTAGCGGAACGCCTCATAGGGTCGCTAAAATGTATATCAAGGAAATTTTTTCGGGTTTGAACCCTGCTAATAAGCCCGTGGCTCGCCTTTTTGAGAACAAATACAAATACAAAGAAATGTTGCTTGAGCGTGATATTACGTTTTATTCTAATTGCGAGCATCATTTTGTGCCTATTTTTGGAAAGGCTCATGTCGCTTATATCTCTTCTGGAAAGGTTATAGGGCTCTCGAAGCTCAACCGAATTGTACAATATTACGCTAAAAGACCGCAAGTGCAAGAACGGCTTACTATCCAAATAGGAGAAGAGTTACAAAGTATATTAGGTACGAAAGATGTAGCTGTCATTGTAGATGCAGCGCATTTATGCGTCTCCTCGAGAGGAATAGAAGATACAAGCAGTACAACACTTACTGCCTTCTACGGGGGGGCTTTCGAGCAGGCTGATACACGCAAAGAGTTTTTGCAATATATTAACATGAGACCGCAATAAATTTAATTTTCGCAAAATAAACCTATATAAATAACCACCGATACTTAATATCTGTGGTTATTTTTGTATATTGCCAAATTAAACCCAAAATTTAAAATAAGTAATAAGGTGCAAAAAGCTGAACAAAACTTTGAAGTAACGCTGATTAATTGTGAAGATGAGCCTATACATATTCCAAACTGCATTCAATCTTTTGGATTTATGTGGATTATGGAGAAGGCTTCTTGTCGCATTTTGCAAGTAAGTCAAAATGTCGAGGATTTCTTGGAGCAGGAAGCCGAACAAGTGATAGGTACATCTATAAAACAATGGTTTGAAAAGGAGGATTTAAAGCTCATATTAAAGTCAATAGAAAATGGCGTTAGTTTAGCCATTAACCCCATCAGGGTAACGCTAAACCATGAAGAATATAATATAATTTTACATCAAGCGGCTAACCCTGCTTTGATTATTATTGAGTGTGAGCCTGTTCGTAACACAAATATAGACTATGCCTCTTTTTATGATTTTCTAAATCTTACGATTGCAAAATTTCAGCAAGTACGTAGCTCAAAAAAACTTTACGAAGCGGCTGCTGAGCAGGTGCGCTTTGTAACGGGATATGATAGGGTTATGGTCTATAAGTTTGATAGCGAATGGAACGGGGAAGTTGTAGCAGAGGCTAAACGCAAAGATTTAAAACCATTTTTAGGTTTGCATTACCCCGCTACGGATATTCCCGCACAGGCACGTGCGCTTTATTTGCGCAACTGGACACGCATGATTGTGGATATTGATTATAAGCCTGCACCTATTGTACCAAGGCTAAACCCTTTGGACTGCAAACCCATTGATATGTCGGATACGGTATTGCGTAGCATATCGCCTATTCATATTGAATATTTGAAAAATATGGGAGTAGCGGCTACACTTACCATTTCGCTTATTACAGAAGGCAAACTTTGGGGACTTATCGCTTGTCATCACTACAGTCCGAAGTTTAATGATTATAATATTCGTAAAACAGCAGAGTTTATCGGTAAGATTTTATCCTATCAAATCAGCATGCAGAGCGATATGGAAGCTGAGCATTATGTTTCACACATGCGTTCACATCTTTCCCATTTGCTTGATCAAATGGTAGAAAATTGGCAGGTTGCTGATGGTTTAATGAAGCATGATTATAACGTCTTGAATCTCTTTGATTGTACGGGGGTAGCCCTGTTGCAAGAGGGCGAGTTGCACCTTTTAGGAAAAACACCAGCCCCTGAGCATATTTATCACATTGTCAGTTGGTTGGATAAACAAAATATTGGAGAGTGCTTTCATACCAATCACTTGGCAGGGCATATCCCAGAGCTGGGGCGCATAAAAGCATTAGCATCTGGATTATTGGCAATTCCTATATCGGCTTTTTCGCAAGAGTATATCCTTTGGTTCAGACCGGAGGAAACCTATACCGTAGAATGGGCGGGCAATCCAGAGAAAAATTTTGTACGCGAAGATAATAGCATACGCTTAAGCCCGCGCAAATCTTTTAATAAATGGAAACAGCGTGTACATCAAAAATCTAAAAAATGGCTCGATAGCGAAATTCAAATAGCAAAAAAATTGCGTGTACACGTTATGGAAATCGTAGTGCGCACGGCTTCTGAAATCAAGCGTATAAACAAAGAACTTTCAAGCATTAAACAAGAGCTTGAGGATAGGGTCGGTATGCGAACTACGGAACTTAAAAATTTGAATCAAAAACTTCAAGTAGAAATTGCAGAACGCATCAAAACCGAACAAGCACTCCGTCATGCTAAAGAGTTGGCAGAGGAAATGAATCGCTTAAAATCTAACTTTTTAGCGAATATGAGCCACGAAGTGCGCACACCCATCAATGGTATTATTGGGCTTGCGCAGGTCATCGAAAACGAGTATGGAAATGAGCATAGAGAAATTAAATCTTATACCCAGCTCATTAGAGATAGTGGCAAAAGACTCCTGCAAACAATTATGGGCATACTCAATATGGCACGTATGGAGGCTAAATCTTATAGCTTTGCCTTAGAGCGCATAGAGGTAAGCCAAGCAATAGATAGTGTAATGCCTCTTTTTAGGGGTATGGCAAAACAAAAGCAAATCAAGATAGAGGTGCAAGGCACAGAGCAAGAGTATTACGTACACGTCGATAAGGAATGCTTTGAGCAAATTTTGAATAATTTGATTGGCAATGCCATTAAATTTACCAAAAAAGGCAAAGTTACTTTAAAAGCAAGTGAAAGCTATGACAGTAAGGGTATGGGGTATTTTGTTTTGAGTGTAAGCGATACAGGCGTTGGCATCACAAAAGAGTTTTTGCCACACGTATTTACACCCTTCGAACAGGAAAGTCAAGGCATTGCGCGGCAGTATGAAGGCTCTGGATTAGGGCTATCCATAGCAAAGCGTTATATCGAACTTTTTGATGGTACAATTTCTGTTGAAAGTATCAAAAATAAAGGTACAACATTTAAAGTAAAACTTCCGTTACAAGACAAAGAACGAAAAATAAAAATATGAGTTATATACAAGAAAAAAAAATGCAAGTACTTGTTGTAGAAGACGATTTTATCAATGCACTGATTTTTAGAAAGTTTTTAGAAAAAAACTTTGAAATTACAGAAGCTAAAAATGGCATTGAAGCCTTAGCAGCGGTGCAAAAAACTCATTTTGATGTTATATTATTAGATATTAACCTCGGCGAAGATGTTATGGATGGCGTAGAGGTGATGAGAAGAATTAGGTTGCATTATGAAAACAAAAAGAAGACTCCTAAGCTCATTGCTGTTACTTCTTATGCACTGCCTGCAGAAGAAGAAAAATTTTTGCGTGCTGGATTTGATGCCTATTACATCAAACCTATAGACCAACAAGACCTTATCAATGCTATCAATAGCTTTAGAAATCAAAATTAGTATTAAAATTTTGCAAAAAAACAAATATTTACATGCGATAATGTAACCTTTGAATGGTCCTTGCGTTTTTTATATAGACTTTTAACTCATTTATTCATTAAAACAAATATTAACAAATGAAGCAAAATCTAATGACCGCAGGATTAATTTCTATTATACTCTTGCTATTTATGGCATTTACAGGCGAAAAAAGTTCAAAAGAACCAGAAAAACGCGAGGTTACTTATGAATACATGCATATTAATGTGCTTGAGTCTGTAATAGAGGGTGGAGGAGGACGTTCACGTATGCTCGTTACAGGTGCAAATGGACAGTCACTTAGCCGTGCTGATTTAAACAATTACTACAGCATGGTAGGCATCAATTTTAAAAATATCGAAGAAAATGATGGAAGACTTGTTGGACAGCTCAACTTACTCGCCCAAGAGGGATGGGAGGTTGTAGGCGTATCTAGCGGCGGAGGCAATGTGTACTTTACAAAGTATTTGCTCAAAAGAGAAAAACGCTAAAAAACACAAAGATATACCATTCAGCTATGATACTGTGAAAATATCAGGGCTGAATGGTATATTTTTTAGTTCTCAAAAATCTTATCCAAATCAATTTCTAAGTCAGGAAAAATATGCGAGTGGAAGACCTCGTCTTCTGAAAAAACACTTTTAAGTACATATTTTTCGTCTTCGTTAAGTACGAATTGAAAAAGCGAATATTCGTAAGGATATACCACCCAGTACTCCCGCACGCCTGCCTCTTCGTAAAGTTGATATTTAGTTTTCATTTCCTTCTTGGAGTTACCGGGCGAGAGAATCTCCACGATTAAATCGGGTGCGCCTATGCAACCCTGCACATCTAGTTTATCCTCATCGCAAATAACGCAAATATCAGGTTGCACTACGGTGTAGATTTCTTGATTGGCTTTATCGGATTTTGATTTATTGAAGAGGCGTACATCAAAGGGAGCAGAATATACTTCACAAGACTTATGTCTGAAAAATATGCCTAAGTCAGTATGCAAATGACTCGATATTTTTTGATGCCTGCGGTTTGGCGCAGGCGACATTTTAAAAATTTTACCTTTGATAAGTTCTACACGCTGCTCGAACTGCCATTTCAAATAATCAGCATAAGAATAAGTGCCTTGCAAATCGAGTTGCGAAATATCGGTAATAGTATCCATAGGTTTATCGGGCTTTTTTGAAATATTAAATTTTAGAAATAACATTTCTGACAGAAATGTTATTTCTAAAATTTTAGTTCTGATTTTGGGCAATTAGTTTTATCCTGATATTTAGTCTTCCAAGACTTCTACTTCAAAAATTAAAGCTGATTTTGACGGTATAGGACCTTGCTCACGCACACCGTAGGCTAAATTGGCGGGGATAAGCAATATGCCTTTCCCACCTTTTCCGATAAGAGGGATTCCCAAATCCCAGCCTTTGATTACTCTGCCCGCTCCTATAGGTATTTCTATGGGTTGCTTTCGGTCGTAAGAAGAGTCAAACTGCGTACCGTCCATTAGTGTACCTCTGTAATGCACTTTAATTTCTGTGCCTTTGGCTATGGGTTCGCCTTGTTTTTCGATATGATAAAAAAGTCCGTCTTCGGTTTTTTGAATCTCGATATTTTTATCTTTGGCATAATCTGCTATGCGTTTAGCTTCTTCGGTGAGGAAAGGCTCTGATTTAATTTCTGCTTCGGCACGTTCCTGCTCTTCTTTCATTTTTTGCAACTGTTCTTGCTGTTTTTGCATCATTTTTTGTCGCATTTCTTCGCTTTTAATTTTAAACTCCTCTGGCGTATAAAAATGCTTGATGCGCGCATGCATTTCAATAATTTTATCGGGTTCGTAAAAAGGGGGGAGTTGATTTTTGGGCATGCCTGAAAAGAGAGAATCTATATGCACAAAAATAGTCAAACTATCTCCAATTTTAGATTGTTTAAGGATTTCGGTTATATAAGCCATAGGTTGGTCGGCGGGCATATCTACATTGATAAAAGCAGGCGTACCCTGTATGTAGGTATTATTGAGAATACCAGGACCGAATTGTGGATTGATAACCACATCGGTTTTCATATCCAAAATTAAATCCATTTCTACAAAGGCACTGTCTTGTGGCGAGTCTCCTTTGCCTTTTTCGTGTATAACATACTCGAGTCCTGTTTTGGTTTTGAGTATTTTTCCTTTTTTCTGTGCTTGCGCCTCATTTGTTGCAAATAGCAATGTAGTGAGCACGATGATAAGTAAATAATTGATTTTTAATGACATAATTATTTTGTATTTATGATATTTGACAAATATACGAATCAGGCATTCGGTGTAATAAGGCGCATAGGCTGCAATCTACTACAGCTATAAACCAATTTTTTCGATGCTTCCTTCGCATTAAATAAAAAAAGCGGTACTGCATTCTTAAGAGAATTTCGTACCGCTTTGTATAGAAAAAAGTCGTAATCTAAATTTAGAGTACTTCGACCTCAAAAACTAATGCTGACTTAGGAGGTATAGGGCCTTGGCCACGTGCGCCATAACCTAAACTTGCGGGGATAATAAGCGTACCTTTTCCACCTTTTCCGATAAGCGGAATGCCTTCGTCCCATCCTTGAATTACTCTACCTTCGCCTATAGGAATTTCGATAGGCTCACCTCTGTCATAGGAAGAGTCAAAGGGTGTACCGTCTAAGAGTGTACCTTTGTAATGTATTTTGATAGGTACTCCCTTTTCTACATCTGTACCTTGCTTTTCTATGGCGTAGTACAGACCGCTTTGAGTCGTTTTTGTTTTGAGTCCTTTTTCTTGAATATAGCTTTCTATGCGAGCTGTTTCTTCAGCTTTGAACTCTTCTGACTGAAGCTCTTCTTCTGCTTTTGCCATTTCTTCTTGTTGCTTTTGCATCTGTTCTTGCTGTTTTTTCATCATTCTTTCTTGCATTTCTTTGCTTTTTGCTTCAAATTCTTCTGGTGTATAGAAGTTTTGAATACGAATACGCGCCTCTACAATCATATCAGGCTCATAAAAAGGCGGGCGTTGCGCAACGGGCGTACCAGAGAAGAGTGAATCTATATGAATGAAAGCCGTAACACTATCACCTACCTTAGACTCTTTTAGCATTTCTATAATATAAGCCATAGGCAAACCGGGATCCATGCTTATATCGATAAAAGCGGGAATGCCTTGTACATAGGTATTGTTGATAATACCAGGACCTAACTCGGGAGCGAGTATGGTGTCCTTTTTAATATCAAGAATTAAATCCATTTCCACAAAGGTACTATCGCTCGGCGATTTGCCTTCACCTCTTTCGTGTACAATATATTTCAATCCTGATTTAGTTGTAAATTCTCCTGTTTCAGAGTTTTGGCAAGCCGATGAGCCGATTACGATAAGGGCTAAGAGGCTTTTAAGCCATAAAGATACGTTTAATTGCATGTTATTTTTTTGCGTTAATTAGATAAAATTTGCGATTAAGAAAAAGTGTTTTTTAGCTTGGTTTTGATAGATTTATAAGTAAGATTTTAGTTCTTTGGCATGTTGTGCAACGGCATCTTCAAATTTAGTTGCGGCGTCTTTAAACTCACCTCTAATAATTCCACCAGAGGCATTGAAGTGCCCTCCGCCTTCGAAATGTTGGCGTGCAAAATCAGCTACGGAAAAATTGCCGATAGAACGAAATGAGCAGCGAATGCTATCGCCGTGATCTATAATTGTAGCGGCAAACTGAATACCTTGAATAGATAGTGCATAATTGACTAAACCTTCGGAGTCGCCTGTGCGAAAATCAAAGCGTTTTAAGTCATCTTGTGAAAGTAAAAAATAAGCCGCGCCTACATCTTGCTTGACAACTAAGCAGTTGAGCAAAGCATGACCGAGCAAACGAAGCTTATTCTCGGAGTTATTATCGTACACTAAGTTGTGCACACGTGCGGCATTCATACCCAAATCCATCAGCTCGGCAGCAATTCGATGTACCTTACTACTTGTACTTGGGTGCTTAAATGAGCCTGTATCTGTCATTAAACCTGCATAAATACACTCTGCTATGGGTATATCTATATCGTCCTGCCCCTCGAGCAGCCCTATAAAATCATAGATTAGTTCAGCAGTAGCCGCAGCGTTAATATCCCAGAGTTTATAGTCTGCCATGCCGGGCGTACCTCTGTGGTGGTCTATGAGTGTGATAGGTTTTTTGTAGTCAGTCAAATAAATATCCAAAGGTTTGCAACGCGAGAGTTCGGAAAAGTCAAGGCAAAAGACCATATCTGATTGCTCAAATATTTTATCAATTTGGTCTTTATTTTTGTCTTTATACACAATGATTTTATCATCTTGTGGCATCCAAGCGAGAAACTGCGGATAGTCTGTAGGCGAAATAATCTGAACGCTATGCCCCTTTTTTTGCAAAAAAAGCGATAAACCGTGTGCTGAGCCTAAGGCATCAGCATCGGGCTTTTGATGCGGGATAATGACAAGTTGCTTAGGTTCGGATAGGAATGCCTTTAATTTGTCGATATTTTCCATAAGAATTTTAATATCTTGTGTATAGGTGTTGTTATGCTATTTGTTGTTTACTGTATATCTATCTATGCCTTAGGTTTCCAAGCTGCTGGGGCTTTGCGCCAATTTTGCAAAAGCTCGAGTGCCTCAGCCTGAATTTTACCCTGTGATATGGCTTTGTTTATCATTGTATCATAATCGCAAAGCGTATGAAACGGAACTTGAGCCTGCTCAAAATTAGCAGAAGCCAAATCAAAACCATAGCTAAAAATTGCTGCCAAACCGCTTACTTTAATGCCTTCTTTGCGCAATACTTCTACGGCTTTGAGCGAGCTCATGCCCGTCGAAACAAGGTCTTCTATCAGAAGTACAGATGCACCCTTGGCTACCTGTCCTTCTATTTGGCTTTGCGTGCCATGTCCCTTAGGTTTAGCACGTACATAAAGCATAGGCAATGATAAAGCGTCAGCAATAAGTGCGGCTTGAGGAATACCTGCGGTAGCTACACCTGCAATAGCCTGCACATCAGGATAGTATTGCTGAATGAACTTAACGAAAGCATGCTTGATATAGCTACGTACTTCTGGATAAGAAAGGCTCAAACGATTATCACAATATATGGGAGAGAGCCAGCCTGAAGCCCATTGATAAGGCGTATCTATTTTGATTTTAACCGCACCTATCTCGAGTAGCATACCCGCTATCTCGGAGGCAGTTGTTGTTGGATTGTCATTATTTTTTGCTATCACAAAATTAGTGCTTTTCGTATAAAATAGAAAATTATAAGCCTTTTGCAACTTATAAATATCTTTAAAATCAGCATTTTAGTATGCTATACCCTATGGAATTTGCATATATTTATGGCTTTGTAAAGAAATCTGCCATTTTGGATTGTTTTTTACGTAATCAATAATGCGAGGGGTCATCTTTTCGCGCTTGCTCCACTCGGGTTGCAAAAGCAGTTTGCAATGCGGCGATACCGAAGCGGCATGCTCCTCTGCCCAAGCAAAATCGCTTTGCGCAAAGATAATAATTTTTAGCTCATCAGCCACTGCGCAGACCTCAGGCAAGGGTTTTTTGAATCGCTTAGGAGAAAAGCATATCCAGTCCAAATCACCAGAAAGTGGATAAGCGCCCGAAGTCTCGATATGAATACGAAAACCCGCTTCTTTCAAACCCCTTGTAAGTGCTGATATATCATACATAAGCGGCTCGCCACCCGTAAGCACTGCCAAACGTGAAGCAGATGCTGATGCACGTGCCGTAATTTCTGATACTGAAACGGCTGGGTGCGCCGAAGCCTCCCAAGAGTCTTTTACATCACACCAAATACAACCTACATCGCAACCCCCTAAACGAATAAAGTAAGCCGCCTGACCCTGATAAGCACCCTCACCTTGAATCGTATAAAAATCCTCCATTAACGGATAAGTTACTGCTGTATAGGGCTGTATTTTTTCTTTTAGAAGCATAGATTTTTTAGGTTTTGATATAGCAATTTGCTATACACTTGATTTTCAAAAGAAATAGCATCGCACTAAGGCGCAGACTTATTGTGTTGCTTTTTAGATTTTGAAACACAAAGATAAGGTTTTTAGATAAGAATTTGCAAGTTTTCAGCATAGGATTTGTAAGATTTGCAATATTAGCTGATAACTCATATCGCTTCCTTCGCTAAAGGTATATATATAGAAAAAAGCTCCCTTAGCTAAATACAAAAAGGCTTGCAAGGAGTCTGTGCTGGGTCAGTCAAATAGCGATAAGAAATTTTTTTGATTAGATACTACCGAAAAATGTTGTAGCACACGCTTGCGTGCTTGATTACCCATTTTAATTCTCAAATCTTCTGCTTCGAGCAAGATACGAAGTCTTTGCTCCCACTCCTCGAGGCGCGTTGCATGAAATCCATCTATGCCTTCCCTTACAATATCCCGATTTACACCGACGGGTGAAACTATGGCAGGTATGCCAAGTGCCATATATTGTAGGGCTTTAAACCCACACTTTCCTTCTGCCCAAGCATCTGCGGCAAGTGGCATGATGCCTATATGAAGAGCGGCTAAATCTTCAATTTCTGTAGCTTTTTGCCAAGGCACAAAGTCTAAATTATCAAGTTCAAAATTAGGGGCTTCATTGCAAATAATGCGAAAGCGAAAGTCAAAATCAGCACTGAGTTTTTTGATGACGGGGAGCAGATAATCTACATAAGGGAGTGTAGAGTGGGAGCCTGTCCAGCCAATGGTAAGTGGTTTTTCGCTATGGTTTTTGAGTTGATTGTGCATTTTTTCGGTATCTATAGTTGTAGGGTTGAGGCATACTTGCGCTTGGCTTTGTGGCGATTTAGCTATAAAACGCTGAGCCTGCGCTGCTAAATAAGCATTGCCTACACTGACTTTATGCGCCCAGCGACAGATTTTACCTACTTTTTGTGGTGATTTGAGCCATGCAGCTATTTTATTTTGAGACGAGGTTGCTGGTATCCAAATAGCATCATCAAAGTCATAAATGAGCTTTTTATTAAAAATTTGTGTAAGCAAAAACTCAAAAATAGGCGGTCCGAGTGGTGTTATTTCACGATAAACAAAAATATAATCAGCACCTAACGCCTTGAAAAAATGTAAAATTCTTTTGATATAGCCTTTGATTACACCCAAAAGTTTAGAAAATAAATTGCCTGGTTTGTATAAAATTTTATGCGTAGGCAAATCCAAAAAAGAGAGCACTTGATAGCTATGACCAGCACTTTCAAGCATACTTAGGTACTGCTCATAACGAAAACGCTGACCAGGTGCAATATCGTGTGGATAAGGAACAAGAAAAATAATATTTGCCAAATCAAAATAAAGTTAAGTTATTGCCAATTTTTTCTTTAAGCAGATAGGAAGTAGAGACGCAATAGGGTGTACGCCAAATTGGTCAATCGACTTAGATCATTTCAGCAAAGTTGTTGTAAACTCCTTACTGCGTTATGACAAAAATCATACTATTAGGCATTTTCTAAGCAAATTTTTGCATAGCGTGGGGGTTGCAAACCCCACGCTATGCAAAAATGTATAGTAGTATGGACAAAAATACAAAAACTTTTCAAATTTTGTTGATTCTCATTTCTACTCTTCTATTGATTTTTCGGTTCTGCTCGTCCGTATTAGGTGCTATGGGGTTGGCAGCGCCGAAGCCTTTAGCTTCGATTCGGTTTGCTGAAATACCTTTATCGATAAGATATTGGCGTGCTTTTTTGGCTCGGGCTTCTGATAATTGAAAATTGAGATAGGGATTGCCGATGTTATCTGTATGCCCCTCGAGGGCAATACATACTTTTTGATATTGTTGCAAAAAAGTAGCTACTTTATCGAGTTTATCCATAGACTCGGCGAGCAAACGGTCTTTGCTTTGTTCGAATTGTAGTTTTAGGTCAATGGTTTCGTTGAGTTGAATAGGGCTACCCTCAAATTCTATAGTTATAGGGGGCGTATCGGGCAAAACTTGAGGTGTTCGAAAACTCCATATTTTGACTTGATTTTTATCGCTTGTAGCAATATACTGCCCATTGCTACTGATGTCCAGTGCTATTGCTTTTTCGGAGTGTGGGTTGAGTGTTTGCAATTTTCGTCGGCTTTGGGTATGCCAAATATTGACATCACGACCGCTATTGCCTGTAAGGATAAATCTACCATCTTTAGAAAATGCAAACTCACTTGAGCCCTGCTCTCGTGTGGCTTGTAGCTGCTCGGTGCGCTGCCGTTGCTCGAGTTCATAAAAATCTATGCGACCGCTATAGGTCCATACCCCTAAGCGATTGTCAGTATAAGAAAAAGCTATTTCACAGACAAAATCATCAAATTCGCCGTGTTGCCCTATTTTGTGTGTAATCTGGCGGCTTTGCAGATTCAAAAAAGCAATCTCACCACCATAACCAAATACTAAAAACGCTTCATCAGCAGAGATAATTCCACAGGTAATACCGTACTTATCACTACTAAAAAGTTCGCGAAGCGGCTCATTGCCCACTAAATCTGCTTCTATAACTTTGCGGTTATACCCTCCAAAATACAGTTTTTGAGCATCAGGGCTAAGTGCTACAAAAGTTGGTTCGTAGCCTTTGATATTGGCATAAGGTGCTACGGCAGGATTTTCAAAAGTTTTGATACTTCGCCCACTCGCTCGTTGCCAAAGTTTGACTTTGCCATCATAAGCTGCTGTAGCTAAGAGATTTTCATCACGAGAGAAACAAATATCTGTAATTTTGTCCTTATGGGCAGCAATTTGATAAATTTTTTGTTGTGAGGCGGTTTCCCAAAGTACAAAAATGCCGCTATCATCGCCTGTAGCCACATATTTTCCCGAAGGTGAAAAGCGAATAAAACTCACCGCTTCGCCATTTGCGGCGAGCGTTGCTATATGCGAAAATGGTGCAATTTCTTGTGCAAAACTTATGCTACAGAAATAGAAAAATAATATCATCAGAATTATATTTTTCATTGTTTTTGGAATTTTAGCGTTTAAAAAAATTAAAAAAACTTGTATTTTTGCTTTTAACAATTTCAAAAGTATTGCTGACTTGGTACACAGAGGGGCAGCTCAGGCTTTCTATGCGTATTTTATAGCGTCCTTTTTTAATGGCATCGGGCAGTTCCCACTCGTAATACTGTTTGTTTGCGGGGTTATAGGGTGTAATCTTAGAGACTACTTTATTCTTTTTTCCTTTGCAAAGTAAAATGATGATATTATCGACCATTTTACTCTCCCAAGTGATGCGCATTTTACTTTTGCTTACAATCTTGTCTTCACTTTCAATTTGCAAATTTGAGAGTACTTGCAGCTCGCAAATTGGTCTTGGCGGAATAGTATCAGGGGCTTTAATTTGAAATATTTCTGTAGTAGCGCGTGCGGATTTGTTGTTTAGACCTGTAATAGAGAGCTGATAATAACCATTGGGAATATGCGGTGGTATCTGCCAATGGGCTGTATTTTCGGCAAGCTCATCTTTTATAATATCATAAAAACTTTCTACATCTTTTCGTTTTTCGTGTTTAGAGACGTGCCAAAGCTCGACGCGCACAGGGTTAGGGCAGATGCTATCCTTCCATTGATAGACTAAGCTATCCGTTCCTGCTTTGTATATAGGCTTCTTTTTTTCCGGGTGTAGGCGCACTTTGGGGGCGCGCACTGTGAGTGCTGTATAGGTGCGTTCGTAAAGAATTTCAAATTCACGATAATCATTAATTCTATGAATATGTGCCTGCCATGTACCTAATTTTTTGTCTAGGCTCATGATGACTTCCCGTTTTTGCTGGCGCATTACTTTCCCGCTGTCTTGGCTTAGATATAGCGCATCAAAATTGAGGCTGGCTTTGAGTTTTCCATTGTCTAAAAAAATGCCAAAGAGGTTAATATTATCCCATTTGATTTTGTAATTATTATTAACACAATAAGTAGGTGCAATAATGTTTAAGTAAGACTTTGCATAAGAAACAATATGACTTTTAGCAATATCATTTTCAATAAGACTGCTATCTGAATTTTCAAAGAGGTCAAAAAGTTTTTGTTGGTATGCTTTTTTTAAGTTATCGGCAGTGTGCTCGCTCAAATAGGTATTATTGAAAAGTGAGTCGAACTGTGAGGCTTTCATCATGACGAGTCGTTTTATTTCGGCAGTATCGGCATCAGAAAATTCCCATTCACAGTTTTGTGCTTGGGCACAGACTGTAATAAGGGTTAGGTAGCTCAGGCTTAAAAGTATTTTTTGTATTATAGTCATATTTATAGTTTGAGTTATCAGGTTTTTGGGTGTACGATAGCTTTGCTAAATATTTTTTATCGCTAACAGTTTTCTAAAAACTGTTAGTGATGAAATTATCTAATTCGATTTACCAACTTGACGTAAGTCCGAATTTTTTATAATTTTTTCTCATATTACTATACATTTTTGCATAGCGTGGGGTTTGCAAACCTCACGCTATGCAAAAATGGGCTTAGAAATAACATTTCTCAAAGAAATGTTATTTCTATATGGAAAATGTCCAGCAGTATGATTTTTTTTAATTGATTTTGTTTTTACTGTATTGATTTTTGTAGTTACCTAAGTCATTTCCAAGGGGTCTTGTATCGAGGATACGCGTATTGCCGAGGTATATTTTATAATCTCCACCTGTTGTTTGTTCTACAAAAATATCGACTTCTTTATCGCATTCATCTTGGTACACAACTTTTCGAAATACATCATATCCAATAAATACCTGCCTAAAAGTATAGGAGGCTTTCCATAGTTTGCCATGCTTTATTTCTTTTATAGGTGTTTGATCTATGATTTGCATTTGCATTTTGATGGTATGATAAGTAGGGGATTTTTTATCAATAAGTTTTTTTAGGCTTTTTAGATAAGTAGTGATGTCTCGAGTGCGTGGTGTAGGGCGCGATAGGCTACTAATTTGTGTGGTTACATCTTTGTTGTCGAAGAAGTTTTGATGTATGCTATTGATAAGATTATCTTTTTGAAAATCAGATACTTCTTTGTTCGATACCATGACAATGAGTGCTGTATAGTCTTTGATTTTGTCTTCTGTATTTTTGAGAAAGATATTAGCAATCATGTCATCAGTACCGCCGCTGCCGTCTGAGACATCTTTACCGTTTATGAATCCTTCATAGACTGGTGTTTGTTTGTATTTACTTCCACCCGCACTCTCGTCGAGCATTTTTTGGACATCGATTTTAAGCCCTTCGAGTACTGCCCCCCATCGTTGTGAAGGGGTTTGATTGCTAGCTGTTTTTGCGTGTTTTTCTAAGTTTTGAAAAAAGTGGTAGGTGCAAATTCCTCCGTGCCTGGCAGTAGATTTTGCTTCCTCGCCTTTGCTTGAGGCTGTGAGTTTGATATAACCTTGCGATTTCATAAAAAGGTCTTCTACTTGCGAAGATACAATAAAACGCTCGTTGGGAAAGGGGCTTCTGTCTCCGAGTGTGATGCCTGTTTGCTGTTCGCTATTGCACATATCTGCAAGCCCGAATAGAAATAAAGGCTTTTGGGCCTGCAACTCTTCGAAAAGAAAAGAATAACTCAAGAGATTTTGCGCCGTGATTTGATTTTCAGAAAAGCAAATATCAGGATACTCGTCTTTTTTATCCGAAGATATAATGCCGTGCGTAGAGACGCAAAGTGCAACCCGAGTATTGGGACTGATGCGCCTTTTCAAATCAGGCAGTGCTTGAAGTATGCTATCTTTAGCAAAACGACTACCTACGAAAT
Source organism: Bernardetiaceae bacterium (assembly GCA_020832465.1). Classification (GTDB taxonomy): domain Bacteria; phylum Bacteroidota; class Bacteroidia; order Cytophagales; family Bernardetiaceae; genus JAFIER01. The sequence continues at coordinate 11,353 of JAFIER010000078.1, read as the reverse complement.
AAGCGGTAGTATCTAAGTAGAGTTTATTTTTTTTAGCTAACTGCCTAAAAAAGGTAGTCCATTTGTCATAATCAACCTCAAAATCTTTACGGCTATCGCGGTCAGCAATGAGCACAACGATAAGCGTATCTGCTTGGGATTGGATTGTAGCTAAGGAGCTAAAAAAGCAGAGCAAAAATGTAAGAATGAGTTTCATTTTTTTAGGATTAAATATGGAAAGTAAGAATGCTTATTAAAGATTATTAGGTTGCAATTCAAATTTACGCAGTAGTGTAGGCTAGGACTTCAAAATAAATACTCAAGCCATTTTTGCTGTTTTCACCGACCGCCTCATTTTGAAATGCAACTAATTATTATGGTTTAGAAATGAGGAATATTGAGCCTCATTTCTGTATAAATTTTGATCAATCAATGATTTTATAATTATAAAAAATCGGAATTTGTATTACATTCTGGTCGTTGGTAATGGTTTTGGCAAATTCTTGGGAGTATTTTTCTATATCTGCAAAAACGACTTTCCAGTCCGCTTGCAGTTTGCCTTCCATAACCTTATTGAGGCTTGCCCATAAAGCATTACCAAATGCGCCCCCTTCGGTCATGCTTACATAAGCAAAGTTTTGATAAGAAGCGGCGCAGATAATCGTGAGTTTTTCGTTAGTAAGCAGGCTATGGAATTGGGATTTGTTCGTGGGTGAGCGCGACCAGAATACGAGCGGTAGTGGTGCTTGCTGATGTCCTTGTGCCAAATCATTACAGGCTTCGACCCAAATATGCACATTATCAAAAGGCTTAGCAAAGAAAATGGCATCTGTAATGCCTTTTATCGAGAGCATATCAGCGGCGGTGGCTAAGTGCGAGTGATTATGACAAAGAATATAAGGCAAACTCGTTTCTGTATTTTGAAAATTCGTACCGTGTGTGATTGAAATAAAATTAAAAATTTTGTGTTTATCTTTATGGGCATCAAGTGAGGCCTGCTTAATGATTTGATTGATACTTGCTGTAACTGCTTGGGCTGAGAGTTTTGCTCCATTTATTTCGGTCAGAATGAGTTCATACCCCATAGCTTTGGCGATGATATTGACGTTATTTTTCGCCATATTGTAGCCAATTCGAATGCCTTTTCGAGTTTGTATATAGGTATCGTCCGTTGCGCCGACGAGCAGTACATACCACTGGGTTTTAGGGATTTCAGCTCGAGTTTGCTGGGCGAGCATGGCCAAAAAGAGTGCAATAAGGATTGTAAATCTGTACATAATAATTTGCCGTTTTGATAAAGATAGTTTGAGAAAAATGAATAGTAAAAAAGGGTTTAGCAATAACATGTCTGAAAAAAATGTTTGATTTCTGGCTGGCGCATATCTAAGTAGTTAAGTAGTATGGTAAAATTAGATAAAATCCTAAAAACGCCATTACTTTCCCGAGCTTGAGGCTTGAGAAAGTAAGACGCTTTTTGATAGGGTTAATTTTTTTAGACTTAAATTTTCGTTTATTATATGCCTTTATGGCAAGCACTTTTTCGTTTTAGCGTTGAAGTTTTAAAGTATTTTTATGTGCATTTGTGGGTTTATATTGTAAAGGATTGATTGTTAGCGTATTTTTAGGGCTACTACCAGCCTTCAAATTAAATTGTGCTGCCGTGGCATTTTGCTGTCCTGCAGTAGGTGCTAGTCTTTTGAGTTCGTCGTAAATTGATACAGCCGTACTTGTTGTATTAGCACCATTATTACTTCTGCTATGTGCGGTGTTGCTTTGCGCAACGGGCTGGCTGTTCGTAGGGAGCTTATCGGCATAGCAAATCGGATTTTGTTCAAAGTCCTTGTCGTGTGTTATTTTTTTCACTTGGCTGTTGGCTTCGCTTTTAATTTTTGCAAAAACAGCCCCGTTCCAGTCAGGTGAGAGCGCGCCGTTGGCTACCTGCTCTAAGGCTTCCCAAAGTGCATAACCAAATGCACCTGCAATGGCATACTGACCATAAGAAGCGGCATTCATGATAGAATAATTTGCGCCTGTAAGCAGTTGGTGTAGGGGATTTGCCGAAAGGCGCGCACCTCTTAGCTTCAAACTTTTCTGCGGGGCTGCGCCCGAACCTCTTGGTATAGAATTACAAGCCTCGACCCACACGTGTGTATGCTCAAAAGCACCCGAATCTTTGAGTTTGATGAGCAACTCTTCACTCGAGAGTAGTTCGCTGATATTATTGACGTTGTTGTTACCAGGATTACATACAAGATATGAAAATTCTGTGTGCGTTTGTGCAAAGTTCATACCGTGCGAAACGGTAATTACTGTAGCAATGCGTGTAACGCCGTTTTTATTATTTGCATCTGCAATCATTTTGTTGAGCGCATTTTCTATATTGGGTTTTGTAAAATTATTGCCTTCAACGGTTTGTAAATGAAGTTGATAGCCTAATACATTAGCAATAGTTTTTACATTTTGTACGGCTGCGTTGTATCCATCTTGTATAGCTGCACCAGCAGATTGATCTTTGGTAGCTGCGGCTATGAGCACAAACCACTCGGTTTGGGCTTGTGCCATGGATATTGTCGTGAGCAGAAACGATATGATAAACATATAAAACCTTTTCATGAGATTTAGATTTTTTGAATGATAAAATAATGAAATTACAAATAAATGCTATTTGGCATCTTTGCTTTTCGCTTTGGTTTGCGTAGTATGAGATTTGAAAATAGCATCAGCAAGGCTATCAAAATAGTGCGTAGCTTTTTGAGATACGGGAACTTTTTTGTCATCTGCTTGTGCCTGTCTTACGTCCATAGCAAAGACATAATAGCTTGTATTACCCTTGCTATCCGTAAGTTTTAACCCGAGTTTAGGTGCAAAAACGCCCAAAAATTCATAATCACGGGCAGCGAAATGGCTTGTATCGGATAGCACTTTGCCTATGTCGGCGAGGAGGCTATCTTTAAGGTTTAGCTTTTGTGCATACTGAAAGTCTTTGAAGATAAGCGAATCTTCTTTTGCATATTCTGCTGTGCGTCCTGTAAGTAAATAGGCTTCACCTTTTACAAAGTTTTTGATATTCTGGTCGTGATGCTCCGCAATTGCTTTTTGAAAAGCATTAGGCTCATCTTTTTTTGCTTTTTTATCGCTTGTGTTTTCTGTTTTTTTATCTTCTTTTTTTTCAGTTACGACTACTACGGGATTATCCAATTGAATTCTCCCTGTTCCGACTTCTGGACTATCTTTTTTTAGTTGGATTTTGTTCGAGTCGCTTTGGCTGTATCTTGAGAGCGTAACTTCGTTTGCTTTCGGTGTAGCTGTTTTTTTAGGTTGTTCGTTTTGAGCTTGGGCTGTGAACACCCACCCGATACAAACGAAAAATGCGATTAAATATTTCATAATATGAATAGTTTTAGATATGATTGAATAACAAAGATATAAAAAGGTGAGACTAACTGGTCTGTAGTCTCACCACAGTTTTAAAAACTATCTGCCTTTCCAATTTCCTTGATTTGGAATTTCGAAGCCTCTGTAGTTAAGAATCTTACCAGAGAGTCCTAAATGATGGGTTCTCAGTGCTTGTACGGTGCTACCGAGTAGGGCACTGTATTTTCCTGAGCCGTTGAGTTTGGCTACATTTTGGTTGCCGGCAATTTGTTGTAAGAAGATAAAATCAGCATCGCCAAGTCCTATGGCTTGAAATATCGCAGCGCCTTGTAGTGCTTGTGCTTCGGATTGTGTAGTTGCTCTATTGTCAGGCTCTCCATCGGTGAGCAAGAGTACGATATTGTTATCGAGGTTTCCAGAGGTCATACTTCTTACTTTGCGAAGTGCATCGCTCATATTTGTAGAACCTGTGGTTACTAAGTTGGGTAAGTGTCCGTTTCCTGCCATAGTACCTTGATACACTACTTCTACATTAGAATCAAAAGCTACAAGAATAACTTCAACGTCGCCCTTGAGGTTGGGGTCGTTAGCCATATCCCGAGCAAATTGCTGTAGGGCGGCGTTCAAGTCTGCAATAGGCTGTCCGCTCATAGATCCCGAGCGGTCTGCGACTAAGAAAAACTTAATTTTGCTACCGAGTGCCGTAGCTTGCCCTTTGGGTTTGTTAAACTCCAGTGTTGTTTGGGCGTGAGTAGCAAATGAAAAAAGAAAAAGCCCAATCAAAGCAAGAAAGAGTGAAAATTTACGCATAATTTTGAAAATTTTGAGAATAAATAAATAAGTAAAAATCTGTTCTTAGTATTGCGCAATACATGGAATAAATAAGCGGTTTGTGCCGCCTTTGGTTAGTAGTCGTTTGCTGGGGGCAAAAGGTAAATGGCAAAACGAAAAAAAAATGATTTTTTTTGTTATTTTCTCAAAATCAGTATAAAATGCTTGCAAGGCTAATATTTTAGGAGGGCAAAAAAAATGACATTTCACAAGAAAATGTCATTTGGGTATTTCTTTTTTAGGTAGTGTATAACAAGTAATGCTTAGAACTAACAGTTCTTTGAGAACTGTTAGTTTTGAAAGACTTTGAGCATTACATCTTTAAGACTACCCTTTTTTATATAGTTGTTGCCGAGGCAAATTCTTCTAACTCTTTTTGCTGGCTTAGGTGATGCTTCCAGTGTAGCGTATCGAGTTCGAGCCACTCTTCGGCGGTAAGCATTCCAAATATGACGTGCTCTGTTTTATAAGTTGATTTTTCGTTTGCTATGCGTTCTGTTAAGGCTTCGACTTCTTTTAGATGCTCATCAAAAATTTGCGAAAAAGCTACCTTAGGTGCATTCTCTGGATCGGGTGCACGATATTTTTCTGGTGGCTTTATTTTTATTTTTGGAAAATGCCCTTGTTTGAGTACTTGCAACCCAATTTCGGTTTTTTCGCCTTCTGTGCTACCTCGTGTTTGCGCTAAGCAGTTTTGTGCTTTTTGTAAAAAAAGCCCTTTAGAAGCCATAAAAAGATGGAGATACATTTGCGAGAGCGACCAGGTGGTCTCATCGCTTTTATACATAAATTGCGTATCACTGTATCCATCAAGGGCTTCTGAATAATGCTTGAGTACATCTGTGTAGTTCATTAAGATTCTTTGTAATGACATAAAAAAGGGGGAAATAAGGAAAAAAAAATAAATTTAGTAATTGGTTTATAGCGAACCTGCGCAAAAGTTTATTGCTTTGTGTTATTCAACTACAGTTTAGGTACGCTCAAAGGAACAGCTAAATATACTCATATTATCGTAAATTTTCAACTCAAAGCAAAGTAAGGCACTATACAGTAGGGTATGAATTGCTATATGTTTATATGATACGAATGAAGTTTTTTAGCTGTTTTAATAAAAAAAAACAAGTTATGATTTTTTAATTCTTAAAAATATGATTTTTGATTTTTTTTTAAACAAAATTTGAAGTTACCTTACAAGGATTTTGTTTTAATAAAATATTAAAAATCAAAATATTAACTGCAAATACGCTGTTAATTAAAAAAAATAGCGAAAAAAAACTATTTTTTTTGCATATACTACTTTGTTTATATTGAGTTTTAATTTTTTTTGCTATTTGATATATCTTTTATGCAAAATTTTTCGTTAGTAAAAATATACTATGATATTTTTTATCTGTATTATTTTTGTTACCTACCAAACTACCAATCAAAATGCTTAAAACAATTACCCAATTAAACCGCAAATACGGTATTGATTCACCACCTTGCAGGTATCCTTACAATCAAAACAAAACATTTATCTATGCCGCACGCGCATACACTAAGTTGGTATTGCAATTTAGTTTAGTCCTGTTTTTTACTGTTTTAGTAAGTACTTCTACGGCATTTGCACAGCGCTATGTAAATGTAGCGACGGGGGCTGACGTAGGCAACTGTGCTGATCCTACGGCCCCATGCCAGACAATCAACTATGCCATTGGTCAGGCTACACCGACTGAAACCGTCAATATCGCAGTTGGTCTTTATCCAGAGGAAGTTTTTCTTAATAAAGCGCTTACCTTACAAGGGGCTGGCAGTGGCGATAACCCTACGACTTCTACAATTATAAACCCACCAGCTGGAAGTCTATCAGCCATAGATATTACTGCGGCTAACTCTTCAGTTTTTGATGTACGTGCTACTGGAGCGGATTATGGTGTAAGGTTGCAAGCTGCTAATGTAAATAATATTATACTTAATGGAGTTGCAGCTATTGACAATGCGTCTTACGGTATTATTATTGGCAACGTAACGAATATGGATAATATCACCATTGAGAATACTGAAGTTCGAAACAATGGTTATATCGGTATATCCTTATCCGCCACGGTATTAAATGCACTTAATAATATCACAATTCGAAATACAGCACTTTCTGCTAATGGCGATGGTGCTATTGGTAGTGGCGATATCAACTTTTTTCTTTTTAATGGTAATGCTATTTTAGAAAATGTAAGTATTACTAACGGTACGGGGCATATTGGTTTGCAAATTAGAGGCTGGGACAATCAAAATCCCAATCCACTTTTGCGCCTTGCAAGCTTTCAGCCTGCTGGCAACGTAACGCTCAATAATGTGAGTGTGCAAGGTAGCTACAAACGCTCCTCTGATGCAGCTATACCGGGGGGCTGTTTGTATGTATCAGGATATTCTGCTGGTCTGGATAATATTAGCTTTAACGATGTGGAGCTTATTTCTACAGGTATAGCAGATGGTTTTTCACGCACGGGGCTATATCTTTCAGAAATTATTGTGCCTCAGGTTTTAGATGTTGGCAATACGGTTTTTAGAATTGCTGGTGCGCCGCCTGCATTCGGTACAGTAGTTAATTCTTTTATTATCAACCAAACACAAGTGGGTAATATCAATGCTACTGATGCCGCTTTTAACTTTTTAGGTGCACTGCAAAATAAAACGGTTGTTGAAAATGCTTTTTTGATAGAAAATTTTATTGCGCACGGTATAGATGCACATTATGTGGTAGAGGATTTACCGCTTTTGCCTTTTGGTGGATTTGTCGAGGTAAGAAGTGGGTATGCTTATATCACGCTTAATGCTTTTTTGCCAGGCATCACCGCCGAACCCCATATACAGCGTGCAGTAGAATGTGCTGATAATGGCTTTATTGTATATATAGAGCGTAATGGCACGAATGCCTTTGGAACGCCCTACCCAATTTATGAACTCCCTGTAAGCGTATATAAAACGCTTGATTTTCAAAGCAACTCTACTGCCTATACACAAACAAGCATAAGAGAAGTACAAATGAATGATGCCGCCGCTACACTTACTTTTGATGGTAACTTTGGCATTATTGAACTCCTCGATATGCAAGAGGGCGATGTCGTAGTTAATGCTGGGCAAGATGTAGCTTTGCGCTCTACACCCATACAGACTGCTATGGTTATCAACGCAGACCCTACTAATACCGTACAAGGCAATGTCATTATGGAACGCTATGTACCTACTTCAACTGATGTTTTTCCAGGTGCTTACGACGGACCAGGTGGTTATCACATGTGTGGCTCTCCTTTTTTGAATGCAACGAACAACCAGTTCGCCTCTGCTATGAGTTTGATATTGAATACTGCTTTCAATGCAAACCCCGAGCCTGCTACGACCGTGCCCTTTCCTACTTTTTATGAATATATCGAACCTACTGCTGGCATTCCAAGTCCCGCTGGTATTTATAATGGTTTTTTGATGGGATTTAAAGTCCCAGAAGCTGGATTAGGAGGGCTTTTAGTGCCTGGTAGGGGCTATCAAGCAAATATGTCTATTGGTAATACTGTCATACTTAATGGCAACCTCAACAACGGTGCGCAAGCTGCTGTACCCATTACAAATAGCGGTATATCGGCTACAATGTCAGGCTTTAATTTAGTAGGAAACCCATACCCTTCGCCTATTTTATGGAGTCAAGTACGTGCGCTTTCTACTAATGTAGCAGATGCTATTTATATAGATATTGCCACAAGCCGTTATGGAGGTACGTATGCAAGCTATGTCAATGGTGTAGGTACGAATGGAGGTGATAATGAAATTGCTTCTATGCAAGGCTTTTTTGTGTATTGTCCAACTGCTACAGGGCAAATTGTTATGGATAATAGCGTCAGACCTACAACATATAGCAACCGACGTTTTTTTAGAGAGCCGAGAAGCTTAAAGGAGGGAATTATAAAAATTCAAATCAAACATCAAGAACTCGGTGATGAAATGGCAGTGTATTTTGAAAATGGTGCTACAGCAAGTTTTGATGCTGCTTATGATGCTTTTAAAATCAGACTGCCAGATAGCCAAAACCCCGCCATTTATACCTATACAGCAGAAGATGAACAGGAGTCTTATAGCTTATCTATTAGCGGTTTGCCTTCTATTTCAGAAGCTACTGTTATTCCAATTGCTATAGACTGTAAAGTAAGTGGCGAGCATAGCATTCAACTCGCAGAAGAAAAATACTTGCATAATCTTTTTGAAATATACCTATATGATTCGCTTACACAAAATTGGCAGGACCTGCGTAAGCAACCAATATATACCTTTGAAGCTACAAAAGGGCTTGAGATAAATCGATTTTCATTACACTTTAAAGGGCCTGATAACAATGATTTTTACGGTGAAAATGCGTTAGTAGCCTACCCTAATCCTACACAAGGAGAATTTGCACTCAGCTTTAAAAGTAATGAAAAGGGTAAACATAATGTAGGTATTTATGATACTGCTGGACGTTTGCTTAAGTCCTACACATTTGATAAAGCACAGGCTTTTTTGCAAGAAAAACTCGATATTAGTGAGCTACCCACAGGTATTTATATCTTAAAAGTGAGTGGAAGTAATAATAAAGCTGCGACTAAAATCGTTAAACCTTAGTAATCATAGCATATACTGCTATACATTTTTGCATAGCGTAGGGTTTGCAAACCCCACGCTATGCAAAAATGGGCTTAGAAATAATATTTCTCAAAGAAATGTTATTTCTGGCTGTTCAATGTATAGTAGTATGATCACAGAATAAATATTATCACCTTTGGCTTACTCACTGCTTTTGTAAGCAGGTATAGGTATTAGAAATCTCGTGTCTCAGCGAAATGAAATTTCTAATATCGAATCTAAATGTGATAATATTTATATATTTGCACAAACAGCTATTTTTTTACGATACTTTTGTAAACTCAAAATTTAGTTTTCACTTTAACATATTGTCATGAAATATTTTGCATTCTCTCTTAGTTTTTTTATTGCTATTATTGTAAGTCTTACTTTTGCTGTGGCACAACCTGGAGATACCCCGCCTGGAGGTGGGCCTTTCCCCGCAGCGCCGACAGCAGTACCCATTGACGGTGGGCTTGCCATTTTAGCCGCAGCAGGCGCAGCTTATGGGGCTAAAAAAATCCGAGATTACCGTAAGAATCAACAAGAACAGGAAGCAGAAAATATTGAAATATAGCTGTCTGCTACATAAAAAAGCACTTTTTATCTATTATCATACTACTTATGCAAAAACGGGCTTAGAAATAACATGTCTCAAAGAAATGTTATTTCTGGAGGGAAAATGTCTAATAGTATGATCCATTATTATTAGTGATAAAAAGTGCTTTTTTATTGAGATACTCAAAGCTTGTAGGCTTAAAAATTAGTACAAATTTGTGCTGTATGATTATTTTTTGAGCGGTACGAACAAGACTACCAACCCTATGATAGCTAATACACCTGCACCCACATAAAGATAAGTAACCTCTTGGCTCACAGATTTTTTCTTGTTAATTTCTACCTTCTCTCCTTTTTTGAGCGGATTTTTAAACTCGAGGATTTGATTCTGCTCACTTTTATCATAGGCATAATAAGCCAATAACAACGCACCTACAATCAATAACAACGCAATTGCTTTTTTAGCCATAAAATTGGGAATTAAAAGATTTTTAAAATTTAAGAATACTACGTTTAGTCATACAGTACAGGCAGCAGGCGTTTGACAAAATTTACAGATGTAGGCCGAAGCACCAGCTTCGGGAATAATTTACAACGAAGCTGGAGCTTCGTTACTACAGGCAGTAGAGATATTAGATGTCAAATGATTAGACTACATGACTAATAATCGCCGAGCTCGGTCTCGGGAAGTTGAGCCAGCGCATCAGCGAGCTGTGCGTCATTGGGAGCAACGCCGTGCCATTTGTGTGTGCCAACCATAAAATCTACACCCTGTCCCATTTCCGTGCGCATCAAATTGATAACGGGCTTACCTTTTTTAGCTAAGGCTTGTGCTTTTTGCATCGCTATAATGAGCTTTTTAAGGTCATTGCCTTCGCTCTCGATAACCTCCCAGCCAAAGGCACGCCATTTGGCGGCGAGGTCGCCAAGCGAAAGCACATCGTTTGTATCTCCATCAATCTGCCTGCCGTTGCAGTCCACAGTAGCAATGAGGTTATCAACTTTATTGTGAGCTGCAAACATCGCAGCCTCCCAAACCTGCCCCTCTTGCAACTCACCATCACCCATCAATACATAGACAAACTGTGGGTCGTTATCTAATTTTTTACCCAAAGCTACACCACAAGCAGCAGACAAACCCTGACCAAGCGAGCCAGAAGCGATGCGTACGCCCGGCAAACTCTCCTCCGTTGCAGGGTGGCCTTGCAACCGTGAGTTGAGCTTGCGAAAAGTAGCTAATTCTGAAACCGCAAAATAACCGCTACGCGCAAGCACACTATACCAAACAGGTGATATATGTCCATTGGAAAGAAAAAGCACGTCTTCGCCAGCACCTTCCATATTAAAATCTGGATCGTGCTTCATAATCGCTTGATACATAGCCACAAAAAACTCAGCACAGCCCAGAGAGCCACCTGGGTGTCCAGATTGCACAGCATGCGTCATACGTAAAATATCGCGGCGAACTTGCCGACAAAGTGTTTCTAAGGTTTGAATATCTATTTGTTCTTGTACTTGCATTATTGTATAATAATAAATCTGAAAAATCTTGTAATTCAATTATAAGTGTTTGGTGAGAAACTACTAAAATTAACAGTTCGCAGAGAACTCTTAGTTTTTAATCACCATTACAAAAGTATTGAATTTTGAGCAGTCAAGCAAAATTCAGGGCTTTTTCTTTTCAGGCTTTTTATAATTCCATGGGCAGTGCTTACAGCCACTTTTACAACAGTGCCCTCGTTTGAGGTGATAAATTTTGGTAAAAACCATCAACCCCTCTTCGTTAAAGTAATAATCCTCTGGTTTTAAGTCCATAAATAGATTTTCTTTTGATTTGAAAACATTAAATCCAATTTTCCATCTCCTTATCAATTTGCTTCATCTGCGCCAAAGTAAAGGCAATAGATTGAATAATGCGCTCCAGCGTTTCGATATCGTTAAGCCTAAGCGCTTGATTTTTGCGGTCTTTGAGGTATTTCTCCAG
>JAFIER010000135.1 GCA_020832465.1 Bernardetiaceae bacterium | reverse complement strand
TTTTGAGTAAATGTACAAGCCGCATCATCGGAAAAGCTCGCCGTTACATTCACACCCGCACCATCGGCTGTTAAGCCCGTTAAGGTTACAGTCTGAGGGCTTGTGCCTATCGCAAAAGCCTGTCCATTTACAACCAAACTGCCTCCTGCAGGTGGATTTGAATAAGTTACCACAACCTCTTGAGTGTATGTATTCGTAACTGCATCGCAAACCGTTTGTGTGCCAGCTGTTAATCCTGATATATCACAAGCTGGCGAGAGCACAGCATAATGCTCGAGCGTAGCAATAGCAATACCATTTGTTTCATAAAAAGGAGTTGCATCATAAGTAGTTGGTAGCTCTACCCATTCAGCTCCATCGTGTCTTCTAATTGCAGAAGTTGCATCGGTAGCACCACCAGGGTTCAGAATGCGCACATCGCCCGATCCTGTTCCTGCGCTTTCTACACGCCAGCTAGCATCTAACCCAGCACCAAGTAGTGCAGGCGGGATTGTGGGTGTACCGGGTTCAATATAACGAACCTTTGTATTTTCTGTATTTGAAAGACGTATGAGTTTGAGAGCTGTATCATTACCTACTGGGAACTCCTGCAAGCCGGTAACAGTACCATTTCTGATAAGTCCACCTGTGTTATTGGTTTCTATCCAACTAGATGCGTAAGTACCTGAAATTTGATTAGCCACGGTTCCATTGTTCAGCGTAATATCATTATTACCCAAGACAATTCGTCCACTATTTAGGGTAAGTTCTTGTGTTACTTCTATATCTACTGCTGTTGTCAATGTTTGACCTGCGGCTTGATTCATTTCCATTTCATGAAATGTAATATCATTTCCTGTAAGGTTTTGCGGTGCAGTACCAGAGAATGTAACTTTAGCGTTCGAGGCAGTAAATGTGCCGTTATTAGCCCAGTTGCCTTTGAGGTCCATATCAAATCCATTAGCATCGAGGTTTGTAACTGGACCGGCATTATTTGTTAAGTTACCATTGACAACGATATCACCTTCTAAGGTTTTGGTATTGATATACACAACGAGGTGGTGATAAGTCATATTACCTCTTACAGGACTTGCTCCGCCGTAAGTATACCTGACCGTATTATTGTTAGCAGCGGCAGTAAGCTGTCCACCTGCCATAGGAATCGTTCCTGAGCCTCTAAAATTAACAAAAGCATTTTCATCGTTAATAAAATGGCTATTTGCATTATCAGCGAGAACGTTTCCGTAGAAAAAGAGCACATTACCTTGATTGGTAACGGTTACATCGCTACCAACAGTAATACTTCCTGCATAAAAACGGATTTCGTTTGTTCCCTGCAAAGTATAGTTAGCACTAAACAGCGTCGAACCTGAGTTGTCTTGGTTAATCCTAATCGTGCCATTGTTCTCGATTACTTCATTGGCACCAGAGAACAAAGTAGTACCGTTATTTTTATTAATAAAAGTTCCATTGTTAATTAGGCTTCCACCAAACTCGTAATCTACATTGGTCATTACACCATCTGAACCAAACTCTCCCGAGGCAGCTACAGTTACATCGCCAGCAAAAATTTTATTTTTGCCCGCACCGCCATCAGGAGCGTCTCTATAAATACCTTCTACAAGTGTAGTTCCATTAACTGTAAAATCGTAGGTATCTTCGGTATTGAGCTGCCCTGTAGCATTGATAGTCAAGTTATTACAAACAGCATCAGCAGAATGGTTTACGGTGTGTCCAGCGCATATAACGACATCATCAGTAGCCGTAGGAATTCCAGCTCCTGCCGCACCTCCACAAGAAGATGCCCAAGCATTGGCATTATGCCAATCTGTATTTGTGCCTGAAGTATAATACGTAGTAGGCGCACATGCAGCTGGTGCAGTAAAGAGGTTATTTTCGGTAAATGTACAAGTCGCATCAGCAGAAAAATTTGCCGTTACATTCACACCTGCACCATCGGCTGTTAAGCCTGTTAAGGTTACAGTCTGAGGGCTTGTGCCTATCGCAAAAGCCTGTCCGTTTACAACCAAATTGCCTCCTGCAGGTGGATTATCATAAAGTACAGTTACTACTTGTGTATAAGTATTTGTGCCTGGATCGCAAGCTGTTTGTGCACCTGCGGTTATAGCGGTTATAGCGCACGCATTGCTTGTAATGATAAGAGAAAAATCTTCGGCTTGTCCTTCGGTAAGGCTACAAGAGGTGGGGACGGGATGTCCAGCCCACTCAGCTACTACGCGCAAGCGCAATGGCTGATCGGTAAGTGCAGTGGTCGGTATAGTAATATTTCCATTTACAGTATGCGTACCTCCTACATTATTAGTGTTTCCTGTAAAAACTTGCTCACCCGCATCTGTAAAAACACCATTGTTGTTATAATCTATATAAATCTGCACTCGGTGTTGATTGACCGAAGTTTGTACAGTAAAATTATATGTATTTCCAGCTTCAACAGTAGTACCTTGTAAACAGGTTCTATCTACATAATTACCTTCTGGATCTGAGCCAGGTGATGCTACATTCAAATCGTTCAACTGAAAACGCGTAACTCCTAAAGCACCAAAGACTCCCGTAGCTGTAGGTACACAGGCTGTAGCGGGTGCTGTAGCGGGCGGTGGGGTTGCTCCTAGCGAAGATATCAAGCCCGAACGTTGGGTTTCTAAGGCAGCACGCATTCGGTCTTTTTGTCCGTCAGAGAACTTATCTTGTCCGTTGCAATATGACATATAATTTGCTAAGGTAGCTGCTGATACGCCACCGCAATTGGTCGTATTACAAGTAAAATTCATTCTGCCGTGGGGATCTGTATCGCATACTAAATCTCCTTGTATGGAGCAATCTGCATTAAGCGGGCAATCAGTAGCATTCGCACTATCTTCACCAATTTCGGCTCTATGAAAAGTATGATAAAGCGCAAGTCCGTGCCCAAGTTCATGAGGAAGGGTTACATTTGCGGGTGTAATTTGAGTAGCGAGCATTACAGTCCCATCTCTATCATCAGATGCGCCAGGAAAGTAGGCATAGCCTGCAATAAAAGATCCTGAGGTTCCATCATTACCATTAATTTTATTTACAATCCAGATATTATAATAATCTGTATTAGGCCAGTTGCTTAATGCTTTTACAGGAAGTTCACTTACACCAGGTCCTCCTGATATACTAATCCCATCAGCAACGTATCCTGCGACCGAACTAGCATTTACACGGTTAATTCCATTTGTAGCATTGCAATTGGGGTCTCTTTGTGCGAGGACAAATTCTATTTCAACATCTACGCCATCAGCAGCATCAAAAGGGGCTTGATTTCTAAAATGCTGATTAAGCCCATCAATCATGGCAATGATATTGGCATCAGTAGGGTTATAAATTGTACCAATGGCACCGCCGGTATGCATAATATGCACTACTACAGGGATAGTATAAACAGTACCTGTTTTGACTCCTCCGGGGTTAGCCGCAATATAGTCTCTAATGTCTTTGTTTACTTGTTCAAATTTATCAGCATAATCAGGATTGCTACTGATCAAATTTTGACGTACAATTTCAGTAGCACAAGGCTCTACGTATGGACTACCTGGAGGTGGGGAAGTACCGAGCTGTGCAAATATGCTACTCGGTAGTAGCAAAAAAAGTAAAATGAGTAAGTACTTATTTGTCATCATTTAATTTGTTTTTTGAGTACATTTTCTAATAAGACTAAAGTTTGTTATTTTTGGTAACGTAAGCCCACGCTTCTTTGTTGCTTGTTTGTTGGAAAATATTAAATTTTGTTGGCTAAAAAAACACTTATAAACCAGCCAGGAAGCTTACAATGAAGGTTGAAAAAAACATTATACAACCCTTTGAAGTTAGTAAAATTTATTTTTTTTTGTTATCTTTGTGTTTAGTTTTCAAATTCAATAATTATTCAGAAATCACCAATTTCACTATGGCAGAAATCAATTTTGATCTTTTAAGCAAAATTACGCAAGCCCCAGGTGCGCCGGGTTTTGAGAGTCGTATCAGACAGGTTATTCAAGCATCCTTAGAAGGCTATGGCGATGAGTCTTATGTAGATAACATTGGTAATCTTATTTTATTAAAGCGTGGTTTTCGTGAAGATGCTTCGGAAAAGCCTGTTATGGTCGATGCGCACATGGACGAGATTGGTTTTATGGTTAGTTATATAGAGGATAGTGGTTTTGTGCGTTTTGGTACGCTTGGAGGGTTCGACCCTAAAACACTTACTGCACAACGTGTTATTATTCACGGTCAAAAAGATATGATAGGGATTTTGGGTACAAAAGCTATTCACATGATGAGCCCTGAGGAGCGTAAAAAAGCTCCTAAGTTAGAAGATTATTTTATAGATCTTGGTTTACCGAAGTCAGAGATAGAAAAATATATAAGCATAGGTAATCCAATTACGCGCGAGCGGGATTTGTTGGAGCTTGGCGATTGCCTTACAACTAAATCTTTAGACAATCGCATTTCAGTGTATATTCTCGTAGAGGCATTCAAAGCTTTAGGAGAAGTGCCTTATGATACTTATGCTGTATTTTCAGTACAAGAAGAAGTAGGTTTACGTGGTGCAGATGTCGCTACACATAGAATAGATCCTGAGTTTGCTATTTGCTTAGATACTACCATTGCTAACGATACCTTGGGTGCGCAAAAGCATGATTATGTTACAGAGTTGGGCAAAGGTGCAGGCATAAAAGTGGCTGACGGATATGTCATTTCAAGTTCTCGTATGGTCGATTTTTTGAAATCTGTAGCCGACCGTAATGAAATTGCGTGGCAAGCTGAAGCCTTGCTCAAAGGCGGGGGCACAAACGCAGGCATGATGCAACGCAAAGGTAAAAGAAGTGCCATTATAGGGGGCATATCCATACCGACTCGCTACTTACATCAAGTTACGGAATCCGTACACAAAGAAGACGTTAAGGCTTGTATAGATTTACTCGTAGCCTCTTTAGAAACGCTCGATAAGCATCATTGGGAGAGATAATTTTACCCCTACAAAAACTACTACCTACAACAATTTTATAAATAACAAAATTATGACACTACTAAAAGAAGATAAGTACATCAAAGTAACTTACAATGCTGCTACTAAACTCTTAGAAGCAACGTGGAAAACTGAAAGCGAAGAGCTTGATGCACAAGGTTTTCAAAATATCAATTGGTTTTATATTGAGTGCTTCGATACGCATGCCATAGAAAGCTTTTTGATAGATGCAACTGACTTTCGCTTCCCTATTACACCTGACCTACAACTTTGGGTAGCTCAAAATATATTGACAAAAGCAAGTGAGCTCGGTCTGTCTAAGCTGGCATTCAAAGTAAGTAAAGAGTTTATTGCACAGCTATCTATAGAGCAAACTATGCACGAGGGCAAAGAAGTAGGCTTTGCTACGCATTATTTTTCTTCTTACGAAGAAGCAGTAGATTGGCTTACCAATGCACCAACAAAAAGCAAGGTCTGAGTAAAAACAGCCTGCTTCAAAAGTTGTGTGTAGATCAAGTTGGTAAATTGACTTAGATAGTTTCAGCGCTAACAGTTTGCGAAAAAACTGTTAGCTTTTTCTGCTTGGCGAGTGTATAGCAGTATGTTATGTTAGCATACTCTTCTCCTCTCAAAATGGTTTACCATGGGTAAAGCTAATAAGTCTTTTACTCAAAGTAGGTAAGGGTGCAAATCCCCTTACTAAGAGGTTGCTCAGAATCGTGCTTCCAAAGAAATGCTGAATTCCTCTTCCAATTTTTAACCTCAAGGCAAACTCTCTTTTCCATTGATTAGTATATGCTTTTTCACTTTCGCTACGGCTTCGTTTTCCGTTCAAAAAAGGTAGGAGTTCTTGCGCAAGTAGATTTGCTCCTCTTATTGCCATTGCCATGCCATTCCCACAAAGGGGCGTAATAAGCCCTGCGGCATCGCCACACATCCAAATTCCATTGACAATCTGCGCCTTAGGTGCAAAAGAAACCTTATGAATAATCTCTGGACGGCGATATAAGACTTCCGCATCGGAGAGAAGTTGCTGTAAAAAAGGATTTTTTTTGAGCACTTTGGCTTCTATTTCATCAATTTTACGGTGTTTATCGAGGTTATCGGTATGCGAGAGGTAGCAAAAACAATATTTTTCGTCTTCTATACGAGAGATTCCGCAGTATCCATCTTCAAAATTGTGTAGTGCAATTTCATCAGGTGGGTGTAAATCTGTTTTGATATGGTATTTTACACCAATATAAGGGGCTTTTTGGTTATAAAAAGGACGTTCGAGCTTGCGATCTAAGCTATCTCTTTTTCCATGCGCACCGATGATGACTTTGGCAGTATAGTTTGCATTGGTGGTTTTGCAAGTAAAAACTTCGCACTCTCTAAACACTTCTATGACTCTATTTTTAAGTATAAATGTTACGCCAAGTGCTTGTGCTTTTTGGTACATAAGCTCATCTAGCCTGAAGCGACTAATACCAAAACCGCCTAGGGGTAAGTCTATCTTAAGTGTTTTGCCATTAGGCGCACTGAGCTTGAATTGCGTAATATCTACGGCAGCGTGGGCAAAAGGTTCAATACCCATACGCTTTAAAAATGGTAAGACTTCATTAGAAATATACTCACCGCAAACTTTATGAAAAGGATATTGATGCTTTTCCACTAATGCTACACGCTCCCCAGCTTGTGCAAGTAATATAGCAGTAGTAAGTCCAGCAAGTCCACCCCCAATGATGATGGCATCGTAGTGCGACATAAAAATGATGATGATAAGGGTTTAAAGGCAATAACAAAAATTTTATCGCCGCCCTGTATGTCTATTCGTAGGAGGTTGTGCATCGCTTTGCTCGTCATCAAAAGATAAGGGGCTTGGCATGCTATTTTCTGTATTTTCTTTCTCCTCGCTTTTAGGCAACTTATTAAGACTTTCGGTAACGCCAAAACGTTTCAAAGATTCTTCATTATAAGCTATAGCCGCTTGTTCTGGCGTATCGAATACACCTAAATACACACGCTGCCCTTGGTCATACAGTACGGCACGGTATCTATTACCATCTTTTGAAACACCACGATAATACTGATTGTTTTGAGAAGGTTGTTGCCGTCGGAGTTCGGACATTGTAGCCCATTCGAGGTTTTCGAGGCGGCAGTCAAGTTTATTGCCGTTTATCATGCGCACAAAAAGACGCGATTTGGATTCGGGCTTAGGTATAAACTCATCGGCAAAAATTTTATGCAAATAAAGCGTTTTGATTTTACCATGTTTAACAAATTGCAAAACGGCATAACCAGCAGAGTGTAAACGCCAACCCTCTTGCAAACCCTTCTTTTTCATAAATTTAAAACCTTTACGACAGAGTTTAATTTTTTTATCGGAATTTTTGAGTGAAATATGCATGCGTTTTGAGATATTTGTAAAGAGACACGAACTAATAGGTTGTATGCCTAGTTGGTAAATCGCCTTAAGTAATTTTAGCACTAATCATTAAAAAAAAATATCATTTTGGCGCTAAGTCAGCAAAAATTGTTGGCAGTCTTAAAGATGTAATGCTCAAAGTCTTTCAAAACTAACAGTTCTCAAAGAA
>JAFIER010000055.1 GCA_020832465.1 Bernardetiaceae bacterium | reverse complement strand
CATACACATTCGTAAGCGGATCCACACTCAACCATCGCCCAATCCTACTATCATAAATTCTCGCACCAAAATCAATAGCTCCGTCGTTAAGGTCTTTGTCATTTTCCATGCCATTAAACCCAAACCGATAACCCTCACTCTGCCAGCTTCTGGAATGGATTGCCATACCAAAGGGGTAGTAATCCGTAGCGGAGACTAAGCGAGTCGTCTGTTCGATATTGTCTGTGAGCGTAACCAACACATTGCCTAAATGGTTCGAGAGTTCGTAGATTCTTTCTCCGAGGGTGAGGGTGTAGCCGTTGTCATTGGGGTAGGACAACAGCACCAACCTTTGCCTTTTAATAAATAAACCATTCAGGTGGATTACAACTATGATATTCAATGTATAATAAATTGATATTACTTAAGTAAACTATAAACCCTTCAGGCTCATTATCTTGATTATTTAATATCTTATAATAGCCTTTTTTATTGACTTTAAGGGTGTTTTTATAGTATTGAATAGAGTCTGGTTTCAAGCGATAGTTATAATAGTCTAATTGAACATCTTTATGAATTGTTTGATAGTTAAGATTGATGTAAGCATTAGAAGTGATTTTATCAAATTTTTCCCCTATTTGATTTATAGAATTTACAGCATCTATATCCATAGGCAATTCATTCTCTATTTTATTATTACTTAAAGAATCTATTTTACATAAAACTCTATAATGATAACAAGCATCTGTAAAACCAAACACCTCAAATACATAATATATATTCTTATTGCTTGCTATGCTGTGATACTCAAGAAATGCAGATATTTGATTATCGTAGTAATCTCTTCCTTTTTTTTCAACACAAGACAGCAAACTTAATAATAAAACGAAACTAAATATCTTAGGCATATTATTGTTACTTTAGTAATAGTTTAGAAATCTTTATTTTTATTTTCATACCATCTCCTGGCATACTTCCATAGTAAGTTCCAAGGTTTCGAACTTGTTTATAAGGATTTAAACCAGCCTCGCCAACACCTGAAATGTAGCTACTAAACTTCTCCCATGTAGACTTGTTTTTTCTTGCTTTAGGTGCGTTGTTGAAATCATACTCGTCTATTACAAAAAAGTCTCCCTTTTCTTTGATAATACTTGCTTGTCCAAGTGACGTTTTTAGTATATAAAAAGGATTGTTGTACTTAGCAATAAGAGCGAAAGTAGATTCTCCTGGCGTATCAGCATCAATGCTTGAAACATCAGAAAATGGATTATCTCCTTGATGAGTTTTATAATCAGAATACTTTATGTTTTTCCTGCCTTTTTGTAAAGATTTTTTAGCAAGAACACCAAGTGCTATAAGCTCATCTGTGCTTAAATCTTTTTTAGTAATTTCTGCCTTGTCATTTAGTAAAATATCTCTGGTAGCTAAACGCACCATCAACGGGAACATAGGTTTATTATTTTCACTACTACCAGTTAGTATTTCTTTATATTCGTTTGAAAAATACCAGCCTTCTGAATATTTGTCGCTACCTTCGTGCCAATAAACATCTACTACCTCAGACATCATTTCAGGTGAATCAAATGTCTTTAGAGCTTTATCCTTTTCCGCTTCTTTTCTATTTTGTTTATTGGGAAAAAAAGTAGTATCATTCCCTGCCCAATCCACAAACCAAATCGGATTATTAGCAAAAGCCGCATACGACGATTCCCAAGGTTTATCGACGGGATCTACATTCCACCGCCTCGCCACCCGACTATCATACTGCCAAAACTCTGCCGTATAAGTATCGGGCGCAATTTCGGGTGTTTTTTCTTGGGTATTAAACCCAAACCTATACCCCTCACTCTGCCAGCTTCTGGAATGGATTGCCATACCAAAGGGGTAGTAATCCGTAGCGGAGACTAAGCTAACAGTATTTCTGCTGGTATTTTTAACTCTTTATATAGTGCTTTTATCATGCTTAAATTGAGTTCTCGTTTTCTATTAAGAATTTCACTAACATTACTTTGACTTCCCAAGTATTTGACCATATCTGACTGCCTAAGTCCCATTTGTTCCATACGAAACTTGATAGCATCAATGGGGTCGGGTGGTAAAATATGATAGTATTTCATTTCATAAGCCTCTACCAAAGTTACTAACAAATCTAACTCATCACCTTCTAAGGTATCTTTGCGAGCATTCTTCCATAGTTCTTCTATTCTGCTTATGGCAGCCTGGTAATCTTGCTCTGTTTTAATGGGGTATATATTCATAATCAAATCGTTTTAGCATCTATTTTATCATACTCTTTATGTGTACCGACAAATCGTATGAAAGTTACTTGAAATTCATAATTAATCGCAACGACTAACCTGTAATCATTGCCTTTGATATTAAAAACTACCCTTCCATCTCCAACTATGCTTGCATTTTTATATTGTTCTTTGAGCTCATTTGAATTTTTCCATTCGGCTGCCTTAACCTCATGATACCAAGCTCGCAATGGAGCCTCGGCATCAGCATATTCGTTTTTTTCAAAAAACTCTCTTAGTGTTTTGAATGCAATAATTCTCATCTTGTAAAAGTATCAAAAATACATCAAAGTTCCCTTTTTGAGATATTTTATGTCATATGTAAATATCGGATATTAAACCTTCTCCAACCCAAAAAAATCCACATTCCACCTCCTCGCAATCCGCAATCCTACTATCATACTGCCAAAACTCAGCGGTATAAGTATCAGGAGCAATTTCGGGTGTTTTTTCTTGGGTATTAAACCCAAACCTATACCCCTCACTCTGCCAGCTGCGCGAATGGATTGCCTAAAAAATTATCTGAATCAGGATTTTTGATTTGCCAAATATTGCATATAAGGGTTATCAGTGGGTCTTCTGTTCCATAATGTTTGTACGTATTTTCCGATAATATCAAACTCCAAATTGATAGCATCACCTACTTTAAGTTCGTGAAAATTTGTGTGTTCGTAAGTATATGGAATAATTGCTACACTCAATTTACCCTCTGCCGAGTCTACCACAGTCAGACTTACACCGTTGATGCAAATAGAACCTTTAGGTACAGTAAAAAAATCGCTATTTTTGTCATAATCAAAATAAAACCTCCAACTTCCACCGTCATCTTTAACCTCGGTACAGATCCCACACATATCGACATGCCCCTGCACAATGTGCCCATCTAAGCGACTATCGATACGCATGCACCGCTCAAGGTTGAGCAAATTACCAACTTTTTTATTTCCTAAATTACTTTTTTCTAATGTTTCGGCGATAGCAGCTACTGTATGCGTCTGCTTTTCAGTATCTACGTGCGTTACCGTAAGGCAAACACCATCGTGTGCCACGCTTTGGTCTATTTTAAGTGTAGGTGAAATATCAGAACGAATCTTAAAAATCAAATTGCGTTGCGACGATTCAATATGTAGGATTTCTCCTTGTGCTTCTATAATTCCTGTAAACATAATATAAAATTGAATAGACAAGTTTTTTAGGGTGTACGTCAAGTTAGTAAAACGACTTAGGTAGTTTCAAAACTAACAGTTTTTCGCAAACTGTTAGTTCTTGATGCTTATTGTAACCAAAAAAACAGAGATACGGTTTAGAAATTATGACCAAAAATAACTTTTTCAGCTTGCTACTATTTGAGAGTAAACTACTATACATTTTTGCATAGCCGTAGGGTTTGCAAACCCTACGCTATGCAAAAATGGACTTAGAAATAACATTTCTCAAAGAAATGTTATTTCTGGCTGTTAATGTTATTTCCGAGATAATTTAGCAAAATTGTCGTACACCCAAGTTATTTATTCCTTTACGCATTTTACCGTAAAGACAAATTGCGCTTGCGTCAAACGAATCATATAAGTACCCTTAGGTAAGTTTTGCATATCAATAGTTTGACTGTTTTTATAGACACTTGTTTCTTTGACAAGCCTGCCGAGTGCATCATAAATACTAAGTTGCCAATCTGCATCTACTATTGGCAAACCATCAATATATAAATAATCAGATGTTGGATTCGGATATATACGCAAATTTTGTGTAGGCTGTTCGGGCTGATTAGCCGTAGGCGTACTTTCAGCAAAATAGCGGTAACCTATGCTCGCTTGTGGGCAACCATTTTCGTAAGTAATTAAGGCTTCGTAAATTCCTGTTTGGTTCGGAATCATAACTATTTGATTTTCAAATTCAAAAAGCTCAATACGCTCACCTTCTATCCCAAAAAACCAACGTATTTCTATAATGGCAAGCGCAGTATCGCGAGATACAATTTTCAACTCCGAACCTTCTGCCTTAATATCTATACGAGGGGCTTTTAAAGGTTCAATAATAAGCTCATCACTCATAACAGAGCAATTCAAACCTTGAAAACTCATGCGCACTTGGTATATACCTGGGAGGCTACGCTCCAGCGTATTGATTTCTGAAAAACCAATACTACGTCCGTTACGACTCCAATGATACTGTGCGCCCTCTACGTCCGTTGTCGTAAGCACAAACATTTGCTGTGGGCATATTGCTGATGCCGTAGTGCTTAGTTCAATGGCCGAGGGGAGTTGCAAAACCTCAATATTTACCGATTCAGAGGTATTTTCGCAACCGTACTGACGCACTTTCAAACGATAGCTACCGCTTTGGTTCACTGTAATTTGAGAATTTTCGCTTACGCCCAAAGACTCTGCATCTCTAAACCATTCATAAGTAGCATTTTGCACTTCTCTTGCGCTAAGTACTGCCTGCTCACAAAAACGCCTTGTTGTAGTCTCTATATTGGCTTCAGGTTCGTATTCCAAAACAACCTGAATAGGTCGGCTACGGGCAATACACCCACCACGATTCACGATGACAATATAACTACCGCTTTCTCTTACTGTAATTGAAGGTATAGCAGTTGTGTCTATCGGCGTATTATTTCGTATCCAAGTATAAGTAACGCCTTCCCCTTGGTCTTCGATGCTTATTGTAGCTTCTTCACTACAAGCATATTGCCTATTGAGATGCGAAAGGCTTGTAAAATGAATCTCTGGTATAGAAATAAGCTGAATTTGCACGGGCACTCGAGGTGCACTTTCGTACTTTTGCCCTTGCGCAGTAATGTAATAAGTTGTGCTTTCACTAAGCATAGGCGTTGTAAAAACAGACTGGCTTTCGGCAAAAGGCTCTTCTGCCTCAGGGCTTTCATACCATAAAATTCTTCTGCTCAAATGCGTACTTTCGATGCGCACACTTGCTGTAGCTTCCTCACCGCATGCTTGCCTTGTAAGCGTAGCTATCGGAACTTCGGGATAAGTAAATTCAGTAACAAAAGCAGCTGCTATTTGACCCTCACGAATAGCTTCTAAACGATAGCGATAGCGTGTATCGGGCTTTAAATCCTCATCTAAAAGTTCGCGCACACCAATACTCGAAATAACAATATAAATCCAGTCAGTAGTGCCAGCTTCATTGCGATACAAACGATAACTCGTTGCATCAGGCGAGCCTGTCCATCGCAATCTGATATGATAAGGACTCTCGGCTATTGCCGTCAGGTTACTTACGGGCTCTACACCGACTGGTGCGCTGCTACCACCACCAGCTGTACCACCGCCGCCCGTATCACCACCACCTGCGGCACAGTCATTTATAGTCATGGCTATAGGCGTGCTTGTAAATGTACCGCAGGCATTAGTTATCTCAACGGTTGCGTTATCGCCATCGGCAAGGGTTGTAGTAGTGAAAGTATTTGTAGTAGTGGTGTTCGGAGTGCCTCCTACGGTAAACGTATAACTCGGTAGTCCCGCAGGTGTTGCTGTAAAAGTAACGCTCGTTCCTTCGCAAACTGTAGTCGCAGAAGCGGTTAGCGAAATTGCAGTAGGATTTACGGTTATACTTGTGGGTACGCTTGTAGCGACATTACAAGGTGCGGGGTCGGTAGTCGTTACACGCACCGTAAGCTCATCACCCTCACTGAGTGCTGTAGTGGTAAAAGTGTCATCTATGCCTATACTTACAGATGTACCATTTATACGAAAATCATATTCTGCTGCCCCTGCTGGCGTTGCTGTAAATGTAATGGCATCACCGGGGCATATCGTTGTCGCCGAAGCAGTGAGTCCAGCTGTCGGCACGGCACTTACACTCATCGTTATGGCAGTGCTTGTAAGCGTAGCGCAAGTAGTTATAAGCTCCACGGTTACTTCGTCGGTATCGGCAAGTGTAGTGGTGCTCAGACTCGCACTTGTACCACTTTGTACGGTCGTTCCATTAACTTTAAAATTATAAGTACCGACATCGGCAGGGTCTGCTGTAAAAACAACCTCTTCGCCGTCGCAGATATCGGTTTCAGAAGCGGTCAGACTCACAGCACCTACGTTTGTAACTGTAATAAAATTTATTTTGGTTTCCGTATCTGCACCGCTATTGATGGAAAGGACTACGTCGTAGCTACCCGCTGTAGGATATACCACTGTGTGCGGTCCTGCGCCTGTAGCTGTAGCGGGCGTAGCACCTGCGAATGTCCAGTTCCAATCGGTTGCACCTACGGAGTTATCAGTAAATATAACGGTTTCACCTTCGCAAACTATCTCGCTATCGGCTATGAAATCGGCATTTTCATTACTTGTATTCCAAGTAGCAAAATACATATCACTTTCGTTATTCCATCCGCCTGTAATTGTGGCTTGTATAGATGCTTGGGTGTGCAATCTTCCTTTTGTTGTGGCAATGATTACTCTACGATTTCCTCGTGCGGCGATGTCATAGATTTGTGAGGCGGCGAGTTCTGTGGCGGGTGCATCATAGGTAAATACACCGAGTTGCTCTCTGGAGGTAAAATTGCTGCTTAATTCTACAAAGTATCCTTCTCCTCCTGTATAAGGACCTGTAGGTTCTGCATTGACGGTAAGGGAATTTCTATTGATAAAATGAGCAGCCCCATTTCCACCAAAAATAACATTGCCTAAATTGTCTCCTGCTACGGCTCTTGCGGTAAAAGTTGTTTTAGCACCTGCGGTATTTCTATTGTGATGAAATTGCCCGTGAATGACCGAACCGTCTGCGGGATTTACTCTCGCTACAAAAGCGGAGCTATAACCAGGCACTTGCGCCCCAGCAAAGTTTGTATAAGTATCGATATCTACAATATTAGGTTCTGCAATAGGCGGCAGGGTATAATCATTAGGAAGTTTACGAAGGAAGTTATTGCCACCGTGTGCATATCCCGTGAAAAGTAAATTGCCATTTTCAGCCATTTTGACTCTAATTCCCCTTGTATCCGCGCTGGCGTGGTCTAAGGCAGCGGAGCACCACCAAGTCCAATTTTTCCAAATTTGCGTACCAAAATCTGCGGCATCATAGCTATAAGCCATCACAAATGCTGTTTGATAATTCGGACAACGCTGCGCTGTACCTGTTACGAATACGAGTTTGTTAGCTGCATCAACAGCGACATCTTCATAACGTTCGTTGTAAGTACCGCCACCGATATCAGTTTTAGGGACGTTGAGCAACCCGCTTGAAATAGGCGTACCGTCTTCGTTATACAAATAAATAAGTCCGTTTCCGTCTTTGTTGTAAAGGGCTGCTACTGTGCCGTCCGTGCCCATGGAAATTCTGCGTCCGCTGCTATAAATAGGTGTTGTACCGATATGTCCAATATCCCCGCCTGATTGACTCCAAAGGACGGCATCGCCAGTAGCATTGAGCAAACCAAATCCAAAAGTACCTGTTACGGCAATTTTATCATTCGTAGGGTGGATAGCCATGTGTTCCACATGATTTGTATTGCCTAAGCGACTAATCGAGAGTAGCGTCGTGCCACTATCATTAAATCTTAACACAACCCCCTTACCGCCTGCGATGGCAGTACCGACGGCAAGGTTATGTGGTGTAAGCGAATAATTAGCCGCTAAATCATCAATTTTACCCGCAATAACAATTTGATTATCAGAACGAATAGCTACGGCTGTAGCCTCGTCATCGCCTGCGCCTCCAATATAGGAAGCGGTTTGTAGATTTAAGTCGGTTTGTGCCCTGACGCATTGCAAGGAAACGAGCAGCATCAATAGTAAGCAATAGAAAAACTTAGGGTATAGCATAATAGCAAGGATTTTGGGGTGTACGTCAATCTTGATAAAGCGACTTAGGTGGTTTCAGAACTGACAGTTTTTTGAAAATGGTTAGCTCTTGATACGCTCGGCTAATTTAGCAAAGCGGTTATTCACCCAGATTTTTAAATCAAAAATTTTATTTTTTCAAATTGTATAACTATTTTAACGTGTATTTGGCATATTAAAGTTACAATTTATTTTAGATTTTTGATTTTGTTGCTCTTTTAGCGATGTAAAGAATACGGTTAAATTGCATTTTATGACTATGATAATCTGTTTTTATCGCATTTTTATAAAATATATTTCTACCTAATTGGTGTTTGGTTCGGGCAGGCAGTAGGGGAGCGTAGAAGTCTTGGTTTATAAAATTGTGCGAGCGATTCAATATGAAATGCACCCCGTTTTATGCCGTAAAAAAAAGATTATGCCTAAAACCAAACTCAAAAGGATTCTTAGTGTTCTTATAAATATGAAAAATAAATCCACTCAAAGTATGATTACGCATTTAGGCGTAGCTCTTCCTTCTTATCGTATTACACAATCTGAGGCTGCCCTTCGCATTAGCGAACTATTAGCATTAGAAGCAACTGATACGCGCAAAATGCGTTTTTTGTATCGGGCGACAGGTATTGCACATCGCTATTCCGTACTCGATAATTTTTCGGCAACAAGCCCTTATCCATTTTTTAGCCCCGTAAGCAAGGATAATCCTTTTCCATCTACGGCTGAGCGCATGGCAATTTACAAAAAAGAAGCCCTACCGCTTGCACAAAAAGCCATTTTTAATAGCTTTTCGGAAGCCGAGCGTATAAGCATACTGCCGCAAATTACACACCTTATTACGGTAAGTTGTACGGGTATGTATGCGCCGGGCTTGGATATTGAGCTTCAGCAATCACTTGGGCTTTCGCCCCATGTGCAGCGCAGTTGTATCAATTTTATGGGTTGTTATGCCGCTTTTAATGCCTTAAAATTAGCTGATGCGATTGTCAAAAGCAATGAAAAAGCAATGGTTCTGGTCGTAGATATAGAGCTTTGTACGCTTCATCTTCAAAATTCTATGCTCGAAGACCACGTGCGTTCTAATGCTATTTTTGCCGATGGCGCAGCAGCTATGCTTATTCAAAAAAATGGGCAAGAAGGATTGGCTATTGAAAATTTTTGTTGTGATATTCTCCCACAAGCTATGCAAGATATGGCTTGGCATATCGGAAACGAAGGCTTCGAGATGCGCTTATCTTCATACGTACCCGAGTTGCTCAACCAAAACCTCGAGGCCTCCGTAGATAAAATGTTAGCCATTATGCAAACAAAGCGAGCCTATATTGATGTATTTGCCATTCACCCAGGTGGAAAAAAAATATTAGAAGCCGTAGAGGAAAGCCTACAGCTCAAGCCCGCACAAAATGAAGCCTCCTATCACGTATGGAAAAACTACGGTAATATGTCATCTGTTACAGTACTTTTTGTATGGCACAGACTTTGGCAACAATGGAAAAACCAGAGCGAACCCAAAACAGTTTTTAGCATGGCATTCGGTCCAGGAATTACACTCGAGACAGCCCTGCTACGCTATGTATGCTAAAATGCTTAGAAATACATATTAAAAATTATATCAAAAATCTTGTTTTTGTCCGAGCTTGCACATGTATAATACTAAACTAACTAACGCTGTTTAAAAATATGGGTTCTCCTACGATTTATCTGACGCTCCCCTACTAAGATTAGGAGGTACTGGCGGTGGTTGAAGGCTAAAAACAAGGGTAGTCTTAAAGATGTAATGCTCAAAGTCTTTCAAAACTAACAGTTCTCAAAGAACTGTTAGTTCTAAGCATTACTTGTTATACACTACCAAAAATAGTTCTTAAAACGCAATAAA
>JAFIER010000054.1 GCA_020832465.1 Bernardetiaceae bacterium | reverse complement strand
GCATATAGTTTTTTGCGCAAAATTTAAATATAACAATTTTTTGAAAATTTAAAATTGTTTTTATTCCCCCCCCCCCCTTTATTTTTGTGCTTTAAGGTTGAGAGAAATATCATATTACCTTAGGCTATAGACTAACTTTATGACAACAGCACTTTGCTATCTATCTGACGAGATATAAAAATAGCAAAGTCATTTTCTTGAAACTTGCATAAATTGATTTGATAATCTCAAATTTATTTTATTATGAACGGATTTTTTGTTATATTTGGAGTGGTGTTTTGCTGCTTGTTTTTATCTTTGAATGATGCGAAAGCGCAAAGTAGTGTAAGTTTCAAAATTGACTATCAACAAATAGGAGCTGACCCTACAACAGGAAAATATTCTAGAGTGCTTCAAAAGTATGAAGGCTCTGGAAATAATGTTGAGGCTAAGGTACATTGTCAAAATCCTGGTAATAAAGACTGTCCAACTATCGGTGAGATACGGCAAAATTTAGGTCTAACGACTCAAAGTGCGCCTGGACAACTTATAGATGGTGCGGGGGCAGCTATTTCAGCTGGACAGCTTATAGGCTCATCTCAAATTTCTGACGGTACAGGTACTTATAAGTCGAGCTGGCACGCTGATTCGTCAGACTTTATTGGAAGTACAGAAATTACTGTAGAGCAGATTGACTAATCTGTCTAAAAAAATAAAACATGCTACAAATTTTGTGGCATGTTTTATTTAATTTTGATTTTCAATCTTTTGCAATTTATAATTTTATGAAAACTTTACTCTTAGTATTTAGTGTTTTTTTGGGGTTTAGTATCCATACTCAAGCTCAGGAGGAGACCGATTTTCAGTCTTTATTTCGCTTAGATACCATTATGAATATATCGTATCCGAGTAGCGAAATTCATATTTCTACTGCGAGTAGTCGCTCTTATTTTTGGGTTCTTTCCTTTTCGCCCTACGGCGAAGGCATAGAAGAAGTCAATTTAATCCGTATTGATAAAAATAGCTATGAGCGTTCTGATTTTACAATTCCATTGGATAGTATGATTACTTGGGTGGCGTATCAGTATGTTTACGCTACTGATGATAGGTTTTATTTTGTAGGCGATAAGTATCTTTTTACGGTTGATGTCAATCAGAAGCAAATTTTGAGTAAAAAATCTGTAGCGCATCTGAATGGCGGTTCGATATTGGGAGTTTTAGGTTTGTTTGATGATAAATTTGTTTTTGCCGAGCATTACAACTTTACAGGTACAGAAGACGAGCCGCACCCGAGCGCACCTACTTATTTGGCACTAACTGATAAGGAAGGTGAAATTTCGAAAGAAATTGTTCCGCCTTTTAGGGGGATAGAATGTTCACATTTTGGCACTAATATTTGGGCGAGTTTTAATCAAAAAAATGCTATAGCTTTTGGCGATGCACAACATTATAAAATTACATTTTATGATAAAAATCTGATAGCTTATGATAGTATTGTGCATAAAAAAAAGCACGAAGATTGGATTACTATTCCCGATGCTATTTTAGATACGGCAAGTACTTTGCTTAAAACGAGTGAACTGATGGGATACTTACGTATGAAAGAGTACAAACATTCGCGCATAGCTTGGCTAAAATTTGTCGATGCGCATACGCTATCTGTCATTTGGTATAGTAAAATGCAGGAAGATAAATCCAAAATACCTTATATTGATATATGGAAATATAAAGATGGTGCATGGCAAGTATCGCAACAAAATATTAAAATGAAGCAATTTGACCGCAGCGAAGAATCAAAAGAAGCGATTCATAAAGATAACTACCCTTTTTACTTTTTAGCTAATAGCGATAACGCCCTCGAAGTAGAACCTCTATCAGAGACTACATACCGTTTATGGCTTATAAGCCCTAGCGAAAGTGTATGGAAAGGACGCTATGACTATCCTAATTTTAAGGCTTACCACGATGAAAAAGAAGAGTTTATGATAGAAAATGATGCAGTTTATCAACTCAAAATTTTTAAAACCAAATAATTGTATGCGTTACTTAATCATTTTTCTATGCTATTATTTTTTTGCAAGCGTGCAGGTGCAGGCTCAACAAGCGGAGCAAAATTTAGAGGTTTTACAATCTGATAGTTTGTTTTTTACTACGATAAGAGGCGATACTGTAGATGTCAGCAGTTTGCATCAGCAAGGAAATATTACCATATTGGTATTCAATTCACAGCCTGCCTGTAGAATATGTTTTGTGTGGCTGGGCGAGTTTTTATCGGAAGTTGCAGATTCTTTAAATTTTTCTTCCAACTTATATGTCATAGCACCTAATTATCAATCTATTATTGAAAAGAGAAATGCTATTACTGATTTTAAGCACAAATTTAAATACTCAAAACTGAGCGAAGATTTGAATACTTATCTTTTTGATATTACTGAAATCATGAAGCAATCTCATTTTTTAGATGCTACTCCTTCGCTTTTAGTGCTCAAAGATGGCAACACGATTTTTCTACCCTATGCTTACATTTTTGCAGCCGAGAGTGGTGTTTCGGAAAAAGCAAAAGCCAAAATTAGGGAGTTGTTTTCTTTGTTATAATTGCACTATTCAATTTCAGCACTAATAGCTCTACCTAAACTGTTAGTGCTATTTTTTTTTACTTAAAATATCAAATGCTATATTGCGTTATAGAAAAGTATTGTAAAAGTGAGTAATTATGCAATATATTAGCTTTTTTTGTTTTTCTAATAACTAAAATAAAATCATGAAAAAAATAATTTTTATTTGTATATCCATTTTGATATGGAGTTGTATTTCAGAAGCTAAGGGGACTACGGATACGCTTTTCAGTCAGTTGAAAAGTAGTTTTGACTTGGCTGAGGGGCGTGATAGTTTTTATGTGTTTGCGCTCAATCCGAACGG